>NZ_CP123927.1:0-10047 GCF_029962125.1 Salmonella sp. SA15303 | reverse complement strand
TACCTGCTGACTATGAAGATCTACGTCATCAAAATAGCAGTTCATGGAGTCAGTCCGATGGTCTGGCGTCGGCTGAGAATTGCTGCCGACACGTCACTGGCCGCGCTTCACTTCATTTTCCAGATAGTGCAGGGCTGGGGGGACGACCATCTCCATCAATTTCACATTTATGGCAAAGATTACGGTATCTCCTACGAAGGAGGCATCGGTTTTGTCGATAATCCGTTCCGGGTCGTGATTGATGATTTTGCTTTTGATGCTGGCGATCGCTTTACCTATGAATACAATTTCTTTGAGCACTGGCTTCATGACATTCGTGTTGAGGCCATTTATGAAAACTCTACGCTGAAAGCGCCGTTTTGTATAAGCGGCCATGGTATGCCCGGAGCCACAGCTGCGGATGAGTTCGATAAAACCCTGGCGTTTCTTGAAGCTATCGTTAATGCGGATGATGAAACAACGGTCGGCGAGATCCGCCCTTTTGCTGACGACCTGGATGCTGTCAGGTTCAACCGCCACAAAATCAACCGGCAACTGAGCAGGCTCGACCTTGCATCTCCGGTACTGGAGCCTGAAGTTATCTGGCTGGGCCGTCGTCGCTGACTGATGTCTATAAAGGTATACGTTTTCAGCATGCCTCTCAGATCCCCGAAAAAATGTCTATAAACCTCCCTAAATCAGTGTTTATGGATTATTCTTTAAATCTCTATGATGTTTAAAGACCTTCCGGAGGTTTTGCGTGCAATATGCCTACATCAGGGTAAGCTCGGCCGATCAGAATACGGCCCGTCAGGAAGAGGCATTGTCAAAGGCGGGTTTTCAGCCTGATAAAATTTGTGTTGAGCATGCCAGCGCGAAGGACACAAACCGCCCGGGGTTACAGGAACTCCTGGGGCAATTACGCCCTGGTGATACGCTTCTGGTTCATTCCATCGATCGCCTTTGCCGGAATATGTCGGATATGTGCGCTGTCACCACCCGGCTTCGTGACCAGGGCGTTACCCTTATTTTTCTGAAAGAGCAGCTGACGTTCAGCGCCGGCACAAACAATCCGATGCAGGAACTGCAGCTGCACATGATGTCGGCATTCAGCCAGTTTGAACGAGCCTTACTGAAGGAAAGGCAGGCCGACGGCATCGCCGCGAAAAAAGCACGGGGTGAAAAAACAGGGCGCCCCGGCGCCGATATCAAAAAGATCCAGGAAATTGACGCACTCAGAAGCAGAGGGGTCAGGCTCAGGATCGCCTGCGACCATGCGGGCCTTGGCGTTTCCACATATTATAAGCTTCGTCACCAGATGAACAACCAGTAGCCGGGAGATAGTCATCCACCACAGCAGGAGGCAATGATGCAACTGACGCTCCAGATAGTCATCACCGATGAATCAGGCTCCAGTCGAACGGAGGAACTGATGACAATCCAGAAATCAGGGGAGACCCGGAACGACATCGGATTATCGGTGTCAGAATCCAAGCTGTTGCTGAATACGGTCCAGCAGTCGGTGGTCCAGCTGCAGGCAGACGAATATACTCAACACCATATCCGGTGCCCTCACTGCCTTGCTGCGCGCAGAATCAAAGGCAAACAGAAAATACGGTACCGGACGCTGTTTGGCGTTATTCCGGTATCCGGGCTTCGGGTGTACCGGTGCCGTTGTGAAGAGAGTGATACAAAGACAGTCAGTTTGCTCAGCGACTGGGCCGGCGATTATTCTCACCCGGCACTGAAATATATTGAAACCCGCTGGGCCTCGATGATCTCCTATGAAATGACGACTCGTCTGCTGAAAGATATTCTGCCGGTGGGCCACAGCCTGAATGCCTCAACGGTGAGGAATCATTTATGCCAGGTGGCGCAGCGTCTTGACGCTGAGGCTGAAGCTCATTCAGGTTTTCTTTCCGGCTGCCCCCGCGACTGGGGGAACCTGCCCAGGCCAGGAAAACCGCAATTAATAACCTGAGCCAAAGTAACAAGAACCTCATCTCCGACCCCATGCCCGAAGTTATCATTTATTTTTTTAAAAAAATCAACATCAATAGCAATAACTGAAGCCCCTGAACCCTGCTTGTGATTTTGTATTTTATTTGAAAACCCCAGTCTGTTGTTCACGCCGGTTAGGGGATCTTTAAGCGCCACCTCATTTAGAGAATCAACTCTTTCTATCATTATCTTAATATGCGTAAAAAGTGCCTTTTTTAGTCGGTCGGCTTCGACATACCAAGCATTGATACCTTTAATATCAACTAGCGAACCCCCTATATCTTTAGCATTGGTAGATATAGCAAGCTTTTCTAAAGGAATTGAAATACGGGAAGCAATGAAATATGAAAAAAGTGAAAATGTAATAACTATTACAATTAGCAGAACAAGTACACTCTTAGCATAAGTAATAAGAATAGTAGTCACGCTGTCAGCGTGACTATAAACCAACACACTCCAAGCAGTATTTTTCATATGAGCATAACCAAGAAGATATTTATTCCCCGAAGAAAAAAAGATACCCTCACCTCTCTCAGACGAAGTTAACTTCGATTTCAAATTATCATCCATAACCATTGGTCGACCAACAGCACTGTTATCGTTATTAAAGATCACATTTCCATCATCACTAACAATGCTAATTTCAGTGTCGCTTTTGAAAAAATGCCTGCTCAAAACGTCGCTAAATAAACTCTGTTCCTTTAGATATATAGACCCGCCGACATACCCTATATAATTACTATTCTTATCATAAATAGGATGTGACAAAAAAATAATCAAATTCCCAGAAGCTGATTTGTAAGGTGCCGATATAAATGGTTTTTTAGCCTCAATCGCCAACTTACTGGCACTTGAATTCAAGTGAACTCCAACTAAACCAAGTGATTCTGGCGAAGTCGCCAGAACAACAGCACCATCACTAACAACAAGAACTGAATTAAACATACCAGACTGCAATCTTAACCTATCCGCCTCATTTTTAAGTGAGTCAATATCATTAGTTGACTCTATTTTTTTTGCGCCATACGCCAATTCACGTTGAGCAATTTCAATATAATTACTCATTACATCTGACATTTTCATAGCGTACGATGAATTAGCATCAAGCAAGTCTTTTTCTATATTTTCGCGTTTAAAAACCATAATAACGACAATCAGAAAAATAGAAGTCAACAAAATACCACCAACGGACAAGGTTATGACTATCGGACGAAGGTGAGGCTTTTTAATTCTCATAAAAATACACTCTATATAATTAAAAAATTCCACATTTACCATAACATCCCTTGCCCGCACCGCCCCGGACGGGTTCGGCGCGAATGCGGCGTCAGCCCGGTAAAACCGGCAGTAAACTCCCCGCTAAACCGCGCTTTTTGAGCCAGATAAATTTCCCCAAGATGCATAGCCATGCAGCCGGGGGGATGGCACCGCCTTTCGGCGGGGATCTGCGCCGAAAGACCCGTTTTATCCGGTTTGTTACAGCGACGGACCGTTGTACGTCCGCTGGCGCTGCGATCGTTCCAGCTCCAGCGCTTTCCGGTGCTGCGCCGCCCGTTCCTGCTCCCGGTGCGCCTCGATACCATTCAGCCTTGCGACAACCGGCGCAGCTGCTCGCTCAAACTCTGCACCTGCCTGCTCAAGCCCGTGACGCGCTCGCTCAGCGCCGCGTTCTCCCGTTGCATAAGACCAGACATCGTCCGCCATTCCGCGAAGGCGTTCTCCCACTCGTCCAGCCTTTTCGAGTAGTCCTGCTGTAGCTGCTCTAATGCGCTCAGCAACTGTTTTTCCAGCTCCGTCATGTGCTATTTCCCCGCCAGTATCATCCAGCTCGAATCCTCTCCGAACCGTCCCGCTTCCGGGTTCACCCTCACGCAGCTGCGTCTCTGCTCGCCGCAGGTCGAGAGCTGCACGCCGCTGTTCCGCTCGGACAGCATCGCCTGCGTGCTCTTCTGCTCCCGGATGGTCGTGTAATTGTCGAGTATCTGCTGACTCTGCCACCACAGAATGCCCGCGCTCGATGCGATCAGCAGGACGGAAACCAGGACGATGGTCAGCCACGTCTGGCTGACCATACGCACCATGCCTTTCGTGCGCTGGCTCATGGCTGAGGACAGCTTCCGGTCGTGGTCGAGGATGGCGGCGCTGATTCTCTTCTCGCTTTCGTTCAGTTCCGCTCTGACAGACTGCTCGTGCTCGCTGAATGCGGCTTTCAGCATCTCGCCGGTACTCTGCTGCTGCGCTTTCGATTTCTGCTCTAAGTCCTTCGCCAGCGTTAAAAGACTGCTCATAGATGGCTCCCTTTAGTCGGATGTTTCGCCCCCCGTCCGGGTCGGCAATGCTGATACTGCTTTTCGTGGTGCGTACCACCTCAAAACCCGCGTTTTCCAGCGCCTCAGTAACGTCCTGACGGGTTTTCAGCTCCCCGGACGAGGCTAAGGCCAGCAAACCCCGGGTGATCGCCTGAGCTGCCTCCTGCTTCGTTTCCGGCAGCGCGGACGGCGTGACCAGCGCCCGCCGGTTTTCCGGCGCATTCGGGTCGTGCAGCCCCAGCCTGCCGTTCACGATGGTCTGCCAGGCATCGATGCGCGGACGGTCAGCGCGGTCGTAATACGGCTGGAGCCTTTTGCCGGTCAGCAGCTCCGTGTTCGGGATCAGGAAGTTCAGCTCCAGCCGCCCCTTGTCCTGGTGCTCCACCCACAGCACGCTGTACTGGTCTTTATCGAGTCCGGGCATCAGAACACGCTCGAAGCTCGCCATCAGTTTTTCACGCTGACCGGGCGGTAAGTCCTGTTCGGCAAACGACAGCACCCCGGAGGTGTACTTTTTGGCGTAGGGCGAGGCGTCGATTAGCTCCCGGACTTCCTCCGGTTTACCCTGCAGAACGCTGGCGCCGTCGCGCTTGCGGTCATTACCCAGCAGATAATCCACCGGACCGGCACCGCCGCCGCGCCCTCGTGGGTGAAATTTAACGATCATCGTCAGCCCCCTTTTCCAGCACAGCGTGCCGCAGGCGCTCAAGTCCGGCATCAATGGCCATCAGCGCAGCGACAATCTGTACGCGATCATGTCCGGTACCACCACCGGCGTTAACCTGCCGGGCAATCTGATTGAGGTTGTTTCCCATACCGGCAAGTTGACGAAGCAACGCCGGCGAGATCGACGGAAGTTTGGCGGCACGAGCAGGTTTCTCGTCGAGACACGTCTGCCGCATCCAGGCCGCGAGCTGCTTACCGTCGCAGCGATCCAGCAGACGCCGGTGCTCGTCTTCAGTTACCCATATCGTGAGCATTTTGCTGCGTTTGTCTGCCAATCCGGCCTCCTGATAACGCCGGGACGGACGGGGAATTATTTCCCGGTCGGCGCGGTGTTGGACAAGCCGCAGGCGCGTCAGTGCCTTTTAGCGGGTTTCGGGGCGCAGCCCTGAACCAGTCACGTAGCGCTAGCGGAGTGTATACTGGCTTAAAATGTAACATCGCAGAAACATCAAGCATAGCTGCCACATAAAGCAGGTGAAAAATGAGATTCGTATGCGTCAGCAGAAGATGCACTGCCGGAGAAATGCCGCTTCCTCGCTCACTGACTCGCTCCGCTCGGTCGTTCGGCTGCGGCGAGCGGTACCGGCTTACGGGCGGGGCGGAAATTTCCTGGAAGATGCTAGGAAGAAACTTAACAGGGAAGCGATAAGGCCACGGCAGAGCCGTTTTTCCATAGGCTCCGCCCCCCTGACAAGCATCACAGAATCTGACGCTCAAATCAGTGGTGGCGAAACCCGACAGGACTATAAAGATCCCAGGCGTTTCCCCCTGGTAGCTCCCTCGTGCGCTCTCCTGTTCCTGCCTTTCGGTTTACCGGTGTCATTCCGCTGTTATGGCCGCGTTTGTCTCATTCCACGCCTGACACTCAGTTCCGGGTAGGCAGTTCGCTCCAAGCTGGACTGTATGCACGAACCCCCCGTTCAGTCCGACTGCTGCGCCTCCTCCGGTAACTTTCAACTTGATTCCAACCCGGAAAGGCACGACAAAGCGCCACTGGCAGCAGCCATTGGTAACTGGGAATTAGTGGATTTAGATATCGAGAGTCTTGAAGTGGTGGCCTGACTACGGCTACACTGAAAGGACAGTATTTGGTATCTGCGCTCCACTAAAGCCAGTTACCTTCGGAAGAAAGTGTTGGTAGCTCTTAATTCCGGCAAACGAACCACCGTTGGTAGCGGTGGTTTTTTTGTTTACAGGGCATGAGCTTACGACGACATCGAAGGGATAACAAGAGGATCCGCTTCTTGAACCCTTTTCCCCACAAAAAAACGCCACACTAGCGCGTAAAGCGTCATCAAAAAAACTCAAATAGCGCTATATACAATCACTTTATTACGCCCCTCTCCCTTGGCTTGATAAAGAGCATCATCAGCATTTTTCAGCAAAAAATCGATCCCACCAAGAGGATCCTCTTGTGTTGCCACACCAGCAGAGACGGTGACCCGCAAGTTATTAGGGAAAACAGTACTTTCAATAACACTCCTAATACGCTCCGCAACACACTCCGCTGTTACCACAGATGTATTCGGCAGAAAAACAACAAACTCTTCTCCACCAAACCGACAAACAATATCTTCACTACGGCAGCAAGAATTATCCGGTTTCGGCATGATGCTGATGTAGTCCCGTTTTATCGTCATCACGAAGCTTTCTGCTATGCCATTGCTTTCCGGGCTTCGCACTGCTGTCGTACAAGGCTCCAGTCCCAGCAACCGGGCGAACGCCGGCACTGTTGGCAACTGCCTTCCGAAGCGTTTTTCCACCGCACCCAGCATGACATCCTGCACCGTTTCTTTGTCATAGCCTCCGGTGCTCGCTGCCCAATCAATGATCTCCCTGTCGCAGCAGTCCTGCGCGAAGGTCACCCGCAGCTTTTCGCCATTATCACAGCGGAACTCAAAGCCATCTGAGCACCAGCGCCGGTTACTTTCCGCTACTGCTACGCGCCCCTTATGGGCCCGCTTACGGCAAGGATCAGCGGGTTTACGTTCAAGAAGCAGATTATGCGTTCTCATAATGCGATACACCCGCTTTGCATTAACCACAGGCAGGCCGTCCCGCTCCGACTCCCGTCGCAGCAGCGCCCACACACGGCGATAACCATACGTCGGCAGGTCAGCCACCGCCATGTTTATCCGGGACAATACGGTGGTATCGTCAGAACGGGGCTGCCGTCTGCGATCCTGTCAGTCAGATGGCCGGTGAACCCGAATGCTCAACTGCGCACGCGACACGCCAAGACTTCTGCAAACGTCGCTTATTCGTCGTTCCCAGGCAACGAGGGCGCATGCGCAATCCATTTTTTTGCCCGGCCGAACTCCACGGCCTCTTTGAGTATCTCGGCTTCCATCGTCTTTTTGCCCAGAAGGCGCTGGAGTTCGCGAATTTGCTTATTGGCGGCAGCGAGTTCGGAGGCCGGCACCACTTCCTCGCCCGATGCAACAGCCGTCAGTGAACCGTCTTAATATTGCTTGCGCCATTTGAATATCTGGTTTGCATTGATGCCATGCAGGCGCGCGACATGAGACACGGTCATACCGGGCTCCATAGTCTGCTGAATAATGGCAATTTTTTCCTGCGGTGTACGACGCCGACGCCGCTCAGGTCCTGATAACACTTCAACCATCTTATCGTTCTGACTGGTATTAAACATAGTTCCAAGACTACCTCTTATTTTAAGAGAGTCGAAGTGTCTGGTGATCTATGGGGCCAGTCTAGCCCTCTTCCAAGTGTAGGGAGATATAGTCAAAGTTTGCTTCTCCGCCGATGAGTCCGCCCTGCGTCGGATAGTCCGATTTTTTACCGGCGAAGCACGGCTCTCCTAACCCTATCTAAAGCGAATAACTTTTTTCAACAGGGCCGCGTGCCAATGCAAGAGCGATAGGCGCTCTACGCGCCAATTTGACCACTTAAAACAGGTAAATTGAGGGGTTGTAATGTGTTGATGTAACAGGCTTTTATTTTAATGTCTTGGCATATGTATAATGGTAGTCTAGCCCTCCTTTCAACAAGGAGTACTCATGGAAACCTACAATCATACATATCGGCACCACAACTTTTCACATAAAGACTTAAGTGATCTCACCTTCACCGCTTGCACATTCATTCGCAGCGACTTTCGACGTGCTAACTTGCGTGATACGACATTCGTCAACTGCAAGTTCATTGAACAGGGTGATATCGAAGGCTGCCACTTTGATGTCGCAGATCTTCGTGATGCAAGTTTCCAACAATGCCAACTTGCGATGGCAAACTTCAGTAATGCCAATTGCTACGGTATAGAGTTCCGTGCGTGTGATTTAAAAGGTGCCAACTTTTCCCGAACAAACTTTGCCCATCAAGTGAGTAATCGTATGTACTTTTGCTCAGCATTTATTTCTGGATGTAATCTTTCCTATGCCAATATGGAGAGGGTTTGTTTAGAAAAATGTGAGTTGTTTGAAAATCGCTGGATAGGAACGAACCTAGCGGGTGCATCACTGAAAGAGTCAGACTTAAGTCGAGGTGTTTTTTCCGAAGATGTCTGGGGGCAATTTAGCCTACAGGGTGCCAATTTATGCCACGCCGAACTCGACGGTTTAGATCCCCGCAAAGTCGATACATCAGGTATCAAAATTGCAGCCTGGCAGCAAGAACTGATTCTCGAAGCACTGGGTATTGTTGTTTATCCTGACTAATTGCTTTGATGTGTGATTTTAAACGCTCAAATTTATAAAACGAATAATATTGTCAACCTTGCAATAATAGACATAGGGACAACCATGTATAAATTTTTACCCTCAGGCGTCTTCACAATAGAGCCATATAGCAGTGGGTCACTTAGTGGGCTTAATTTTTCCATTAAAGATAATATTAATATTGCTCAGTATAAAACATCATATGGTAGCCCATCTTGGCAAGTAAACATAAGGCTGCCATTTATAAGGCACTGTTGCAAAAATGTGGAGGTGATAGGGGTACTACGCCGGAACCCCAGATTTTTCCGTCCGTTCAAATTATCCACGGTTGAACAGCTTGATCCCGTCCGCCCGCAGTTGACCAACAGGGGAAATATGCCTGTACAAAGTTTGCCGGGTTATCCCAAGTTCCTGGCATAGCGTACTGACCTTTGTTTCTGATTGTCCCATTGATGCCATTGCCAGTCGCAGTTTGACTGGCGTCATTTTATAAGGTCGGCCGCCGTTCCGCCCACGGGCTCTTGCTGATGCCAGACCTGCAGTCGTTCTTTCAGCAATCAGTTCGCGCTCAAACTCCGCCAGTGCGGCAAAGATACCGAAGACAAGCTTGCCAGCGGCCGTTGTTGTGTCGATAGTCGCCCCGTGACCGGTCAGCACTTTCAGACCGGTCCCCCTCGCGGTCAGGTCGTGCACTGTATTAATGAGATGACGAAGATCACGACCGAGGCGGTCCAGCTTCCATACGACCAGCGTGTCTCCGGGTCGTAGTGCTTTCAGACAGGCTGTAAGTCCAGGACGCTCTTCTCGTTTGCCCGATGCCCGGTCCTCATAAAAATGTGCGGCATCAACACCTGCGGCGATCAGTGCATCACGTTGTAAATCATTCGTCTGCGAACCATCAGCTTTTGACATCCGAATATATCCGATGAACATATTTCCTCTGTCACATATACGTTCGATTATGTGACATTCTGATTTGGGTACCATAATCTGTCAACGGTAGTCACATTACCCGTAATTTAAATTATGACACGTAAAGGTTCTATGTTAATGATAATGTGACAAGCGCGTTTAAATAGGCATAAGGATCAGAGATGCCTACTAAAAATAAGCTCCTCAGTATTCTTTCGGACGCCGAGCAGGAAGCGCTCTATGGTCTACCTGATTTCGATGATGCACAGCGGCTGGAGTTTCTGGCGCTGAATGGATATGAACTGGCGCTGGCCTGCAGTCGCCGGGGGCTTCACGCTCAAATTTATTGCATCATCCAGATCGGAGAGCATGAAAAACCTCGGGGCAGCCATCGAATGATGCCATCTACAGGGGTTAAAATAACCACCATCATTTCATAACAA
>NZ_CP123926.1:0-12163 GCF_029962125.1 Salmonella sp. SA15303 | reverse complement strand
AAGTTATCAGCCCTGGCTTAGAGCTCAGGACGTTAAATCCCGTGGAAACCGTTCGATAGTCTTTGGCCTTAAGACGTTTCGAAACCATCATCATGGGGTTTGAGGGCCAATGATGTAAAAAACCACGCTAAGGAGATAATTCATTGTTTAAATTGAGATTTAACGGCCTCAATTCCCCCTTCATAATATCCTCCGGTAGTGTGAACGTATAATGTCCCAGCATGTTGATATGACCGTGCATCAGAGGCGAAAGCCGCGCGATATGTTCATCCTCTGGCCCTTCCCCGATGCTGCGCAGGTGCGACAAGGCTTCCTGCATATAAAGCGTATTCCACAGCACCACTGCGTTTGTCACCAGACCCAGCGCACCCAACTGATCTTCCTGCCCCTCGCGGTAACGTTTTCTGATCTCGCCACGCTGACCGTAGCAGATGGCTCTTGCAACGGCATGGCGGCCTTCACCCCGGTTCAACTGTGTTAGGATCCGGCGACGATAGTCCTCATCATCAATATAGTTGAGAAGATACAGTGTCTTGTTAACTCTTCCGACCTCCATTATTGCCTGAGCAAGCCCTGACGGTCGGGTACTTCTCAATAGCGATCGAATGAGTTCTGACGCATGAATAGTGCCCAGCTTCAGCGAACCGGCAACCCGCATCATCTCATCCCAGTGGCTTTCGATTTTAGAAAGGTCAACACAACCCCGCGCCAGTTTGTCCAACGCCCCGTAATTCGCTGCTTTGTCGGCCCGCCAGAACACAGCCTCACCCGCATCCGCCAGACGAGGTGAAAATTGGTATCCCAGTAGCCAGAACAGGCCAAAGATAATGTCACTGGTACCTGCTGTGTCCGTCATGATTTCAACCGGGTTTAGTCCCGTTTGTTGCTCAAGTAGCCCTTCCAGCACAAAGATGGAATCCCGCAGTGTTCCAGGAATCACTATGCCATGAAAACCCGAATATTGGTCAGAGACAAAGTTGTACCAGGTGATGCCGCGCCCTGAACCAAAGTATTTTCTGTTGGGGCCAGAATTCACCGTTTTCACTGGCGTGACAAAACGCATACCATCAGCGGAGGCTACCTCCCCGCCCCCCAGTATCCTGCCAACGCTAACGAGGACTGAAAATCAACCAGCCGCGCATTGGCGCTAACCAGCGTTTCTGCTCGGATGTAGTTCTGTTTCACCCAGCTCAGACGATGGCGAGTCAGTGCAGGGATATTGTGCTTGATCAGCGGCTCATGTCCGATATTGCAGGCCTCAGCCAGCATCACCGCACACAGGCTTATATGCAGATCCTGCGCACGGGCACCTGACTCGCTGACATGGCTGAATTCACGGGTGAAGCCAGTTCTGGCGTCAATCTCGAGCAACAGTTCTGTCAGGTCAACGGGTGGAAGCAATTGTCTGACTCGGCTGCTCAGTTGTATCAGCGCCGGTGGTTCATCCAATTTATCCAGGCTGCTGATGGTCAGCGAAGGATGTTTACCTTCATTGCAGATGTCCACGGCGGTATTGCGATCAAAACGTGATGCCACCGTTTTCCAGGTTTCATCTAACTGAGCGGCCAATTGCTCCGATGCTTTACTGCCATTAGTGGGGTGACCCAATGCCCGGCAGACTGGAACCCGCTGCGCCTGCCATTCCTCCCCCTGAAGAAGTTTTTGGCGCGGATCACCCCAACGATCGCTGTTTTCCAACCAGATGTCACGACGGCGTAGCGCATCCTGAAGTCGCTCCAGCAGACACAACGAGTAACCTGCTCGCTGTATCCGACCGTCAGCATCGTACACCAGGCGTTTCCAAGGGCCTGAAATGATATGTTCAGGTGCATCGTCCAGGATCCGTTTTTTCGAGCCGTTTAGCTCTGCCAGGTAATGGATGGCAGCCAAGGTATGTTCACCGTCTGGGGCCGCACGGAAGTGCAGATCGCGCAGTAGTGCGGGCAAAAAACGCCTTACCCGTCCGTATTGCTCCACCATTTCATCCTGAAAGTTTGTATCCTGGGGGCGGGCCAGTTCATTCACTTTTTCCACGGACTCTGCCAGTCTGGCGACAGACACACTGCTGAATATGGTCTTTCGCAGCAAATCATCGGCGGTATCTTCATCAAGTAAAAGTGCGCATGCCCGCGCCAGCAGCAACGCCGCGCGGTCAAGATCCTTGAGCGTCCTAAGTCGCTTTTTCTGCCCGGTTTTCTTCGCCTCCCGGGTAATATTGAGGATCAGCATATCCAGCACGTCAACGGCCTCGTCCAGCGCCGAGATTTCTTGCGCTTTCACGAATGCGGTAAGGATCGCCAGCCGCCGTTCTTCTGGCATTCTGCTGATATATTTCACCGATGCCATTCCGGCATAGCGTGCCAGATTGCGGAGCTGTATGGCGGGCAGCCCAGTGAAATTCAGACAGGAAAACTCCAGGCTGCGCAGGCGAGTGTAACGTTCAAGTGCTTCAGTGAACGCGGGGCCGCTGATAGTGACAGGGCCTCTTTTTAGGTGCTCCATCACTGAGAGTCGCTGTCCTTCGGGGATTTCAAGTAACCCAGCCAGTTGTGCGGTCTGCCAACGGTTTGGCAGCGCGGCCAATTTTCGCCACAAGCGGCGGGTCGCACGCTCACGGATTTCACCAATGACTCTCGTCAGGGTGGATGCGGCTGGCAACAACACTTTATTTTGAAGCAACCACGCGGTGGCAAAATCGAACATCAGTCCGGGGCGTTCATTACTGAGCCATGCACGGGTATACAGCAATCGCTTCAGTCTGAACGACCACGGGAAATCACCGAAATCATGATAGCTATAGTGCTGCCTGATAAGCCCGTGGTGCTCCCAACGTGTGTTTTCCCTTTGAGCATAGCGGGAAATGATCTCTGGATAGCGGATGTTAAGTTGCCTTGCGACATAAAACTGGACACCGGGCGGTATTTGCATGAGATCGGACAAGAAGGTTCCCAGAAAGCGGGCAGTTGTGAGTTGAAGGGCAATTCCCAACCGGTTATGCCTGCCCCTACGCAGGTTGATGAAAGTAAGGTCTCGCTCATCAAGATGAAAATACCGTGCCAGCTGGATCTCGTTTGGCTCTGCGGCATAACGCCCGTAGTTCTGTGTCTGTTTGTCGGTCAGAAAATCAGCAGCCATCACGCATCCTTTCGTAAACGGGTGTTCTGTTCTCTTTTTAACCGTCTCAAATGTTATGAGTTTTGATACCACCCAAAACGGTACTGAATGTCAGTATCAAAAATCGTGATTTATGCATTATGATACTACACAGTATGGCACTGTTGCAAAGTTAGCGATGAGGCAGCCTTTTGTCTTATTCAAAGGCCTTACATTTCAAAAACTCTGCTTACCAGGCGCATTTCGCCCAGGGGATCACCATAATAAAATGCTGAGGCCTGGCCTTTGCGTAGTGCACGCATCACCTCAATACCTTTGATGGTGGCGTAAGCCGTCTTCATGGATTTAAATCCCAGCGTGGCGCCGATTATCCGTTTCAGTTTGCCATGATCGCATTCAATCACGTTGTTCCGGTACTTAATCTGTCGGTGTTCAACGTCAGACGGGCACCGGCCTTCGCGTTTGAGCAGAGCAAGCGCGCGACCATAGGCGGGCGCTTTATCCGTGTTGATGAATCGCGGGATCTGCCACTTCTTCACGTTGTTGAGGATTTTACCCAGAAACCGGTATGCAGCTTTGCTGTTACGACGGGAGGAGAGATAAAAATCGACAGTGCGGCCCCGGCTGTCGACGGCCCGGTACAGATACGCCCAGCGGCCATTGACCTTCACGTAGGTTTCATCCATGTGCCACGGGCAAAGATCGGAAGGGTTACGCCAGTACCAGCGCAGCCGTTTTTCCATTTCAGGCGCATAACGCTGAACCCAGCGGTAAATCGTGGAGTGATCGACATTCACTCCGCGTTCAGCCAGCATCTCCTGCAGCTCACGGTAACTGATGCCGTATTTGCAGTACCAGCGTACGGCCCACAGAATGATGTCACGCTGAAAATGCCGGCCTTTGAATGGGTTCATGTGCAGCTCCATCAGCAAAAGGGGATGATAAGTTTATCACCACCGACTATTTGCAACAGTGCCGTTGATCGTGCTATGATCGACTGATGTCATCAGCGGTGGAGTGCAATGTCGTGCAATACGAATGGCGAAAAGCCGAGCTCATCGGTCAGCTTCTCAACCTTGGGGTTACCCCCGGCGGTGTGCTGCTGGTCCACAGCTCCTTCCGTAGCGTCCGGCCCCTCGAAGATGGGCCACTTGGACTGATCGAGGCCCTGCGTGCTGCGCTGGGTCCGGGAGGGACGCTCGTCATGCCCTCGTGGTCAGGTCTGGACGACGAGCCGTTCGATCCTGCCACGTCGCCCGTTACACCGGACCTTGGAGTTGTCTCTGACACATTCTGGCGCCTGCCAAATGTAAAGCGCAGCGCCCATCCATTTGCCTTTGCGGCAGCGGGGCCACAGGCAGAGCAGATCATCTCTGATCCATTGCCCCTGCCACCTCACTCGCCTGCAAGCCCGGTCGCCCGTGTCCATGAACTCGATGGGCAGGTACTTCTCCTCGGCGTGGGACACGATGCCAACACGACGCTGCATCTTGCCGAGTTGATGGCAAAGGTTCCCTATGGGGTGCCGAGACACTGCACCATTCTTCAGGATGGCAAGTTGGTACGCGTCGATTATCTCGAGAATGACCACTGCTGTGAGCGCTTTGCCTTGGCGGACAGGTGGCTCAAGGAGAAGAGCCTTCAGAAGGAAGGTCCAGTCGGTCATGCCTTTGCTCGGTTGATCCGCTCCCGCGACATTGTGGCGACAGCCCTGGGTCAACTGGGCCGAGATCCGTTGATCTTCCTGCATCCGCCAGAGGCGGGATGCGAAGAATGCGATGCCGCTCGCCAGTCGATTGGCTGAGCTCATGAGCGGAGAACGAGATGACGTTGGAGGGGCAAGGTCGCGCTGATTGCTGGGGCAACACGTGGAGCGGATCGGGGATTGTCTTTCTTCAGCTCGCTGATGATATGCTGACGCTCAATGCCGTTTGGCCTCCGACTAACGAAAATCCCGCATTTGGACGGCTGATCCGATTGGCACGGCGGACGGCGAATGGCGGAGCAGACGCTCGTCCGGGGGCAATGAGATATGAAAAAGCCTGAACTCACCGCGACGTCTGTCGAGAAGTTTCTGATCGAAAAGTTCGACAGCGTCTCCGACCTGATGCAGCTCTCGGAGGGCGAAGAATCTCGTGCTTTCAGCTTCGATGTAGGAGGGCGTGGATATGTCCTGCGGGTAAATAGCTGCGCCGATGGTTTCTACAAAGATCGTTATGTTTATCGGCACTTTGCATCGGCCGCGCTCCCGATTCCGGAAGTGCTTGACATTGGGGAATTCAGCGAGAGCCTGACCTATTGCATCTCCCGCCGTGCACAGGGTGTCACGTTGCAAGACCTGCCTGAAACCGAACTGCCCGCTGTTCTGCAGCCGGTCGCGGAGGCCATGGATGCGATCGCTGCGGCCGATCTTAGCCAGACGAGCGGGTTCGGCCCATTCGGACCGCAAGGAATCGGTCAATACACTACATGGCGTGATTTCATATGCGCGATTGCTGATCCCCATGTGTATCACTGGCAAACTGTGATGGACGACACCGTCAGTGCGTCCGTCGCGCAGGCTCTCGATGAGCTGATGCTTTGGGCCGAGGACTGCCCCGAAGTCCGGCACCTCGTGCACGCGGATTTCGGCTCCAACAATGTCCTGACGGACAATGGCCGCATAACAGCGGTCATTGACTGGAGCGAGGCGATGTTCGGGGATTCCCAATACGAGGTCGCCAACATCTTCTTCTGGAGGCCGTGGTTGGCTTGTATGGAGCAGCAGACGCGCTACTTCGAGCGGAGGCATCCGGAGCTTGCAGGATCGCCGCGGCTCCGGGCGTATATGCTCCGCATTGGTCTTGACCAACTCTATCAGAGCTTGGTTGACGGCAATTTCGATGATGCAGCTTGGGCGCAGGGTCGATGCGACGCAATCGTCCGATCCGGAGCCGGGACTGTCGGGCGTACACAAATCGCCCGCAGAAGCGCGGCCGTCTGGACCGATGGCTGTGTAGAAGTACTCGCCGATAGTGGAAACCGACGCCCCAGCACTCGTCCGAGGGCAAAGGAATAGAGTAGATGCCGACCGAACAAGAGCTGATTTCGAGAACGCCTCAGCCAGCAACTCGCGCGAGCCTAGCAAGGCAAATGCGAGAGAACGGCCTTACGCTTGGTGGCACAGTTCTCGTCCACAGTTCGCTAAGCTCGCTCGGCTGGGTCGCGGGAGGGCCGGTCGCAGTGATTCAGGCCCTTCTGGATTGTGTTGGTCCCCAGGGCACGATTGTCATGCCCACGCACTCGGGTGATCTGACTGATCCCGCAGATTGGAGATCGCCGCCCGTGCCTGCCGATTGGGTGCAGATCTTGCGCAACGAGATGCCGGCATACGATCCGCAAACCACACCAACTCGGAACATGGGTGCAGTGGCTGAATTGTTCCGGGCGTGTCGCAAACACTTTTGGAGGCAGCTATCACCCAGCCAAGGCCGGTATTTTCATGCTTTGTTAACCTTTTGCAGTCCGAAGAGGCGCGCAAGCAAATCATTCTGGTCATTGACGGTCCAGCCGCCTGAAAAGCCAAAGCCCTTCCGCAGCCACAGCATCGCCTCGAAACCCGCGATGGTTCGCCGCGCCGTGTTAAAGGATTGGAAACCGCCGATCTTCGGCATGTTCTTCTTCACCCGGAAATGGTCGCTCTCAATCCCCTGCTGGAGATGTTTGGTCACATAATGCACGGGATCGGGATGGAGAAGCCCATCATCAACCGACGTTTTGATCGTTGACGGGAAGGTGTTGGCCCCGTCCGTCCCAATCCTGTTCGGCGACAACAAGGGTTCATCTTTAAGCATCTTTCGGAAGAACCGCTTGGCAGCGTCGAGATCGCGCTTAGCGGTCAGCAGGAAATCCACCGGATTGCCATGCTTATCGATGGCTCGGTACAGATAGCGCCATTTGCCGCGGATCTTGACATAGGTCTCATCAATCCGGACCGAGCCGCAATGGGGTCGACGAAACTGCCGCAGCCGTTTCTCGATGACAGGTGCATAAGCCAATACCCAGCGGTTGATCGTGCTATGATCGACCTCGAAGCCCCGCTCGCGAAACATCTCTTCCAAGTCACGATAGCTGAGCGGGTAGCGCAAGTACCAGGCAACCGCCTGTACAATCAGCCAGGCCTCGAAATGCCTGCCCTTGAAATCATCCTTCGACTGGCGCTTCAGCTTTTCGGCAATGGTATTCAAAATCATCGGCTCGCTCCGCAATATCAGGAGCGGCAACTTCTCTCCCCATGGTCAACATCGAGTTAACCTGAAGAATTTGCGACAAGGCCATGCGTTCCGCTCCGGAGATGTCTGGCTTACTAGGTCCCGGCGCTATGGCGATCTGAAACACGCACTCGTTCCGGCACAATCCATCGCGGAAGGCGGTCGTCTCGCTGTGCCATTGCGGCCGGAGGAATGGCTGGCAGACCGGCAAGCTCGCCTCGACATGCGGTTGCGCGAGCTTGGCCGTGCCGCTCGCGCAGGCACGATCCCGGGCGGGTCGATTGAAAACGGCGTTCTGCATATCGAGAAACTCGAAGCCGCCGCGCCGACAGGCGCCGAAGATCTGGTGCTCGATCTCTACAAGCAGATCCCGCCCACGCGCATCACCGATCTCCTGCTGGAGGTGGATGCGGCGACCGGCTTCACCGAAGCGTTCACCCATCTGCGCACAGGAGCACCCTGCGCTGACCGGATCGGGCTAATGAACGTTATCTTGGCGGAAGGGATCAACCTCGGCTTGCGCAAAATGGCGGATGCGACAAACACCCACACCTTCTGGGAATTGATCCGCATTGGACGGTGGCATGTCGAGGGCGAAGCCTATGACCGGGCGCTGGCCATGGTGGTCGAGGCACAGGCAGCGTTACCCATGGCCCGGTTCTGGGGCATGGGCACGTCGGCTTCGAGCGACGGACAGTTCTTCGTCGCTACAGAGCAAGGTGAGGCCATGAACCTGGTCAACGCGAAATATGGCAATACCCCGGGCCTGAAAGCCTATAGCCACGTCTCCGACCAATATGCGCCGTTCGCAACCCAGGTGATTCCTGCAACGGCAAGCGAAGCGCCTTACATCCTCGATGGCCTGCTGATGAACGATGCTGGACGCCATATCCGCGAGCAGTTCACCGACACGGGCGGCTTCACCGATCACGTCTTTGCCGCATGTGCCATTCTCGGCTACCGGTTCGCTCCGCGCATCCGCGACCTGCCATCCAAACGGCTCTACGCGTTCAATCCGTCGGCCGCCCCGGCGCACCTGCGAGCGTTGATCGGCGGAAAGGTCAACCAAGCCATGATCGAGCGCAATTGGCCCGACATCCTGCGCATCGCCGCCACCATTGCTGCCGGGACCGTCGCGCCAAGCCAGATTCTGCGGAAACTCGCCTCCTATCCGCGGCAGAACGAGCTCGCGACAGCCCTGCGGGAAGTCGGTCGCGTCGAGCGCACCCTGTTCATGATCGACTGGATTCTGGATGCCGAACTCCAACGGCGTGCCCAGATCGGGCTCAACAAAGGCGAAGCTCATCATGCGCTGAAGCGGGCAATCAGCTTCCACCGCCGCGGTGAAATCCGCGACCGTTCCGCCGAAGGCCAGCATTACCGCATCGCCGGCATGAATCTGCTCGCCGCCATCATCATCTTCTGGAACACCATGAAGCTCGGCGAGGTCGTTGCAAACCAGAAACGCGATGGAAAGCTGCTATCGCCCGATCTCTTGGCCCATGTTTCGCCGCTCGGATGGGAACACATCAATCTCACCGGAGAATATCGCTGGCCAAAGCCTTAGCGTAGGATTCCGCCCCCTCCCGCAAACGACCCCATCCAGAGTTAGCTGTAGAAATGATTATGCCAGTCAAGGCTTTTGAAGAATTCTGCGCACACCATCAAGTACAGCACCTAAGTACGGATGATTTTGCAAAGATTGAATATGACCGCATGAAGTGGCGATTTGGACAGGCCGGTATTAGAGAATAAAAACTCTAGTCTTTATTAAAAAATCAGGAAGATTTATATGCAAATTGATATTAAAACATCTTCAGTTAAGCCTTTAAGAAATACTTATGCTTATATTGAAAAAAGATTTGGTGATAAACCAGCTTCACGTTATCAAGAAGCGACCTACGATATTCAGGAAGAAATTAATTTTCATTACAAACCTTTATGGCAGCCTGAATTTGATCTTTACGATAAGGGCCGTACTGTAATCCAAATGAAAGATTGGTACGTGCTTAAAGATCCTCGTCAATTTTATTATGGGGCTTATACCCAAACTCGAGCTAAACAACAAGAGATTTTAGAAAGTAATTTTACGCTTGTTGAAAAACACGATTTATTAAGAAATATTTCTGAAGAAATTCTAAACAAAGTAACGAAATTACTACTCCCACTTTATTGTAAACAAGACATTTTTATCTTTTATATTCAATGGCTTATTTTCCTGCTAATTGGTAATACCATGAAAAATACCATGCTCAGAAAAGGCTTAACAATATTTTGAAAAATTGCCTACTGAGCGCTGCCGCACAGCTCCATAGGCCGCTTTCCTGGCTTTGCTTCCAGATGTATGCTCTTCTGCTCCTGCAGCTAATGGATCACCGCAAACAGGTTACTCGCCTGGGGATTCCCTTTCGACCCGAGCATCCGTATGAGACTCATGCTCGATTATTATTATTATACTCTGTACACGACAAATTTCACAGAACCCTTATCCTATCAGGATTCTGCTTTCTTAAAATTGCCAAAATTTCCTTAAACTCTTCTTTTTTCCCAAAACCAATTAAACGCTGAATCGCCATTTGAACATAGTCTAAACCATAGCGAAATAAACTCATTGAGAGTCGTCCATGCTTCTTTATTTTTATCGCTTTTTTTTGATTATGTTGCCATTCACCCGTTAAGTAACACCAACAGAAGCTTATAGCTAACACCGCAATCAATTTTTTCACTCGTCTAGGGTCTGTCAAGCGCGTATTTTCAAGATTAAACCCGCGTCCTTTGAGACAACTGAATAAGGTTTCAATTTCCCAGCGTAATGCATAATCCTGAATAGCATTGGCATTAAACTGAGGAGAAACGACGAGTAAAAGCTCTCCATTTTCTAACTGTAGTGCACTTATATATAGTTTCACCCGACCAACCAAAATCCGTCGTTTACGACATTCAATTTGACCAACTTTAAGATGGCGAAATAAATCACTAATTTTATGATTCTTTCCTAAATGATTGGTGACAATGAAGTTTTTTTAACACGAATGCAGAAGTTGATGTCTTGTTCAATTAACCATGTAAACCACTGCTCACCGATAAACTCTCTGTCTGCGAACACATTCACAATACGGTCTTTACCAAAAATGGCTATAAAGCGTTGAATCAAAGCAATACGCTCTTTCGTATCTGAATTTCCACGTTTATTAAGCAATGTCCAAAGGATAGGTATCGCTATTCCACGATAAACGATTGCGAGCATCAGGATATTAATATTTCGTTTTCCCCATTTCCAATTGGTTCTATCTAAAGTCAGTTGCACTTGGTCGAATGAAAACATATTGAAAATCAACTGAGAAATTTGACGATAATCAAAATACTGACCTGCAAAGAAGCGCTGCATACGTCGATAAAATGATTGTGGTAAACACTTGATGGGCAAGGCTTTAGATGCAGAAGAAAGATTACATGTTTGCTTTAAAATAATCACAAGCATGATGAGCGCAAAGCACTTTAAATGTGACTTGTTCCATTTTAGAGATTTGTTTAAGATAAGATATAACTCATTGAGATGTGTCATAGTATTCGTCGTTAGAAAACAATTATTGTGACATTATTTCAATGAGTTATCTATTTTTGTCGTGTACAGAGATTATTATAGAAGCCCCCATGAATAAATCGCTCATCATTTTCGGCATCGTCAACATAACCTCGGACAGTTTCTCCGATGGAGGCCGGTATCTGGCGCCAGACGCAGCCATTGCGCAGGCGCGTAAGCTGATGGCCGAGGGGGCAGATGTGATCGACCTCGGTCCGGCATCCAGCAATCCCGACGCCGCGCCTGTTTCGTCCGACACAGAAATCGCGCGTATCGCGCCGGTGCTGGACGCGCTCAAGGCAGATGGCATTCCCGTCTCGCTCGACAGTTATCAACCCGCGACGCAAGCCTATGCCTTGTCGCGTGGTGTGGCCTATCTCAATGATATTCGCGGTTTTCCAGACGCTGCGTTCTATCCGCAATTGGCGAAATCATCTGCCAAACTCGTCGTTATGCATTCGGTGCAAGACGGGCAGGCAGATCGGCGCGAGGCACCCGCTGGCGACATCATGGATCACATTGCGGCGTTCTTTGACGCGCGCATCGCGGCGCTGACGGGTGCCGGTATCAAACGCAACCGCCTTGTCCTTGATCCCGGCATGGGGTTTTTTCTGGGGGCTGCTCCCGAAACCTCGCTCTCGGTGCTGGCGCGGTTCGATGAATTGCGGCTGCGCTTCGATTTGCCGGTGCTTCTGTCTGTTTCGCGCAAATCCTTTCTGCGCGCGCTCACAGGCCGTGGTCCGGGGGATGTCGGGGCCGCGACACTCGCTGCAGAGCTTGCCGCCGCCGCAGGTGGAGCTGACTTCATCCGCACACACGAGCCGCGCCCCTTGCGCGACGGGCTGGCGGTATTGGCGGCGCTGAAAGAAACCGCAAGAATTCGTTAACTGCACATTCGGGATATTTCTCTATATTCGCGGTTCAGCAGGCATGTCCCCTTTGAGGGCGACCCGACGACAGGATAATCGACCTTATGGTGCGCAAATATTTCGGCACAGACGGTATTCGTGGCAAAGCCAACGAAGGCGCGATGACGGCGGAAACCGCCTTGCGCGTCGGCATGGCGGCTGGCCGTGTCTTTCGTCGCGGTGACCACCGCCATCGTGTCGTGATCGGCAAGGATACGCGCCTGTCGGGCTATATGCTTGAACCCGCGCTCACAGCCGGTTTCACCTCGATGGGCATGGACGTATTCCTTTTTGGCCCGCTGCCGACA
>NZ_CP123925.1:0-286565 GCF_029962125.1 Salmonella sp. SA15303 | reverse complement strand
TAACTTAACTCGTCGGTGATAAGATTTTCATTTGGCAAACTGTTTATAACATATTCTTGCAAATGCTTTTTACGCATTTACCTAAATGCCATAAGCATTCCAGTAAATGCCTTCCTTATTCATTCAAATGCTTTTCGCATGCATCCGAATGCCGGATCCTTTCATAAAGTTACTATAATCAATGAGTTAAAGATGCCGTGATCTTTACTTGAACTCTATTGATCTTTAGTGATCTAAAGAATTGATCTAACCTGTTGAAAACAATGATAAGTCCATATAAAACAAGGAATAGCGCTCCTTTATCAATATCTACAGATCGCAAACGGAAATGAAAGTGGGTTTACTATCATTGTTTTATTCAAGACAGTTTTTATTTTAATTTTATTAAGCAAATTTTTTGAGTTTACCTTTTAGATGTATCAGCCCTATTTGGCAAATTTGAGGTTCATGTATCATGTAGTAAACAGGAGGAAGATATGAACAACAGCAAACATACAGTCATTGAAGTGGATACTAATCTAGTTGAAATTGAAAAGGGATTTAATCCCCGAGAGGCGGTAATCGGAGATTTGTGTTACGAACAAGAACCTGTCAAATCGATGATTGTGTCAATCAAACAAGCCTTTAAGGAAGGAAGGCAGGTTGATATGATCAAGGTCGTAAAAAGAAAAGGTAAATATTTAGTTCGTCAAGGTCATACTCGTTTTCATGGCTTAAAATTAGCAATTTCTGAAGGTGCTAATATTCCAAAATTATCTGTTATCTTAATCGATTATAAAAACGAAATTGAAGAATACCTTGAGAACCTCGATGGTAACAGAAGCAATGGGCTAAATCCGGTTGGGCAAGCTCATGCATTAGCTCATGCTGTTAGTCTCGGGTATTCGGTTGAAGAACTAGCAATGCGATATCAACGATCAACTACCGCAATTCGTAATATGCTAAAAATCCTTGATATGCCATTAGAGCTTCAACGTTTGATTAGCCTAAATCTAATCAAAAAAACGCTCGCCATTGAAATAATGTTAAAATATTCCAACGATCACAAAATGGTTTTAAAACATATAGAAGGTTTCTTACCTGGCGTTAAGAATATTGAGACTACAACGAGCAAAATTGTAGGCATACCTGAACACAATGCAGCTGGAGCAGGACCAGACACCTTAAATAAAGGCGGACCAGAAAAGAAAAATTCGGCAGTCACACGTAAGACTTTGGGTATTAAGCGCCTCTCGCATAAGAAAACAGAACGGCTAAAATCTGAATTTCTTGAGCTTGTGGAAAGTACACATACGGAATCTATAACGAATACTCAAACAGAACTAAAATTTGGTAGAGATAGTGCACACTTGTTCAAAAATGTTGATAGTAAAAATGTAATATTTTCTGATGATGGTGTTCAAATAATCTTGAATGATGAAAAGCTAAATATTTTATTGTCTTTACTTAACGACGAAAATACAGCAATCATTCTTTCTAAACCAAAATTAGAAGAGCTTCTGGAAATTCGAGATCTCCTTAAGGAATAAAAAACCGAGGATTAGTTGAGTGATTAAACCTATAAAGCTGACTCTTATCGATAATTATAATGATTTGCTTCTAACTCATGAAGTCCTTAAACGCAACATGGAAGAGTTAGAACACGGTAAACGTTTTGACCAATTTCCTGAAGGGCATGACCACTATGAAAAAACTGTGAAAGAAGCTGTAGCAATCGTAGAGGCACGTTTGGAGGTGTTTCGAAAATGAAATCTCTTTTCTTTACTCTTGATGGTCATATGGTACCAGCCTCAGTGAATGTATCCCTTAACGGAGATGGAAATTATTATGCACCTATCGAAAGAGAATGTAACGAATGTGCGGGCACAGGCCACAAAGGGGCTGATGTATGTGAAAAGTGTCATGGGGTGCAAACAGTTGGACCCATTATTGAAAAATTAGTGGTACTAGAGCCAATTACCTTTCTCGATAACATTCCGGAACTGCGTGTTAACCCAACACTCGAAGCATGGAAATCCAGAAACCACGTACTTATTGAGAAAGCAAAAAAGGCTAACACTAAGTTTTCTAATAGTATATTGGCGCAACTAGACAATAACCGTTTTTTGACAGAACGCCAGCTGGATTGTTTCTTTACAACCTTTGATGTGATGTTGTCTGAAACTCCGGAAAATGAACAAGAAATTTTAAAACATAGCTACAATATCGGCCAGGTCATAAGCATTGAACTAACATTTACTGAAGTCAGGGCCGCGTACGCAAAAAGTAAAGGGAGTTATTTTTTTACATTTACTGGTAAAGTTAGAAATGACGGGATCGCTTTAACGGCCGATAAACAGGATCACATTTTATTGGGTGAACGTTATCATTTGACTGGAAAAGTCAGAAAATTCTATGATTTTGATTCGAAAAATTATGCTGCAATAACAGTTTTTAAGTTAAGTAAACTCCAAGACAGTTAAATGTTTTACTGCTTAAATATAGAGCCAAGACTTAAACTGTCGTTAGGACTCACTCACGTAATATTGTTGCTTACGCAATGGGTTTTATCCCTCATAAAGATCTGCGAGTATAAATCTTTTACATTTAAATTCCCCTCTATCACAACCTTTTCAATAGTAAAAAAATGATAATCTTATTAATTATAATTTTTAATTTTTTGTATACCAATACCATACAGTTAAGGCTAAAAGGTGATGATGGAGATGGACTTTAAAATGCACAATGATCTGGGTCTCGGTTTCATTTGTAAAAATGCAAGAACATCGTCAAAGCCAACGTTAAGAAAAGTTACTTTTCCGGTAAGCGCATATGAAACGTCTAAGCTTTCTTTAACCGGTTTTCAATGCCCCACAGCCTGCCGATTTCCTTTTTTTGTGCTATGCATGATAATCCATAACCATCTTTCGTCTGCATGCCCTATCAACCAAAATGAATGTTCAAATCATATATCGCAATTTTCTATCGACATTAAAGTACAAGATTGGCTTAGCCGTTCAAGAGTAGCGTTTATTGATTTCCATAATCTAAGAAATACAGATAAAACCACATTAATAACAGTGGAACATCTTGAAGCTTTACTTACTGTTATGTCAACTACTCTTGTCGCTTACGCTCCATATTCAAAAAAGAGACTTAACTTTAGCTTTCTAAATTCATTTACTTTGTCTAAAACTTCTCAAAGTTACACATTAACTTTCCCGGTAGTTCTCAGTCCGCTTTTAGATGCTCTTGGCGGTTTCATTCAGGAATGCATAACCGAAAAATTGTTAAAACGACGAAATTCGAATTTCATGGTTTACGAGTATCTTAAACGTTCAGGCCAGAGCTCTCATAAAGTGGAGGACATTAATAACGACTTACAGCTTAAAACTCTAAATATAAGACTTATGAGCGTCCTTACTGGGCTTTCTCAGCAAGGACTCATTTCATTTATTTGCGAAGGAAAGAGGGGCGACCGGAGAATAGAAGAGCTTCAGTTTATACCTTATGTTCAACGAACTCACCCTGAGGTATTAACTTTTCAGGAATGGATTAGCCCCGTTGATTAGAATTAACTCTATTTCAGCACGGCCAGTATTTCTGTTTCCGTTTTCCGTGTATTTGGCTTACTTCCTACGGATCGGTAAGCGCTGAGTCTGTGTATGACGAATCCACGCTCTTCATAGAGGCCCAAAGTGAATGGTGTCAGGCTATTTGATATCGCAACAGCAGCGCCTTTTCTGTGAGCGTCAACGAGCATATTTGCTAACAGCACGTGGTCGCTTTGGCTGAACGGTTTACCATCGTAACTGACAAAACTAGTTTTGCTTGTTTTGTCATATGGCGGATCACAATAAATCTGATCTCCTTCGCCGGTTGCGGCCAGAGTCTCCTCAAAACCAGCGGTGATCAGTTCAATACCTGAAAGACGAAATGAAAGGTAGTCTATTTTATTGAAGTCAAGCTTCAGTTCTGTATGTTTCCCCCAGGGCACTGAATAGATTCTTTCTGAGTTATAGCGGCACATACCGTTATAGCCCAGGCGATTCAGGGAGTAAAACAAAGCCGCTCTTTGAAGCGGTTGACCAGAAATACAGGTTTTGTTGAAACGGTCCCTCATCTCATAGTAGTCCTTTTCGACAAAGGTTTTATCCGCTAGGTTTTGGACCTGATTTATAAAGTTAGTTTTCTGTCTTTGAATAGTCCTGTATAGGTTGATCAAGTCTGGATTGCTATCTGCAAGCAATGCATTTTGTGCAAACATGTTCAGAAAAACGGCACCACCGCCTATAAAGGGTTCTACCCACCGGCAACTATGATCGTGTGGGTAGTGATGGCTGATGAAAGGCATCAGTTTCGTTTTTCCACCAGCCCATTTGATTATCGGCATGTGTCTGAGATGTCGAGTCAAAGTGTCTATACCTGAGAGAGAAATTTAGGTGCTGGTATCGTACCTAACCACGGGCTTTAACTAATAACTTAGGGAGCAAAAAAAAGTTGTTTAAGACGCACAGTTTTGACTTTCAGCATTGCGGATTTATAAGATTTTTCCTCACTGATACCTGAACTTTATGTTTTGGATTTATGTCTTTGTTTATGAAGCGATTTTGATGCCATCACAAGAAATGGGGAGCCCTCTTTTTTTGTGAAAAATCAGAATAGGCTCAAAAAGTACCTTTTTTGCGAAAAATTATGGATTTTTTTTTCGGTAGTATCCCCGCTACGCAGAAAGTAAGCAGAAAAATGTAACGGAGCCCCTATGAGTGTTTTACTGACAGAACCTACACAGCAAGCTAATGACAAGGTCTTTAAAACGGCCCATGTTGCCTTTTCAGTAGTTACTGGCACAGGTCGTTACGTCACTGGGCTTAAACAGTTCCGTGATGCAAACCCTGAACTTTGTACTGAAGTAAGTGACCAGAAAGCATGGGCTATCCACCCTTCAGTAATTCAGGTCACGCCAGGCTTCAACTCCCGCGAAATGGGAATGGGTGACGATTACTATAAGCTCCCTGAGGTTGAAGAACACATCTACAACATCAAGAATGCCTACATTCGAGGTGACTATGTAGACCCTATCCGAGTACGTGTCATTGATGGGGTACCTTTTGTTCGCCAGGGGCACTGCCGTTTAAAAGCCGCAATGATGGCATGTGATGAAGATCATGACATCACAATCCTTTGCGTTGAGATTAAAGAAGATGAAATTGGCTGTGAGCTCGCGACCATTGATGGTAACCGTGGTCTTGCGCTTTCTCCTGTTGCGCTTGGCGAGTCCTATCGTCGCCTACATTCTCTTGCTGGCTGGTCACTCGAACGAATTGCTCAACGTGAAAATAAAAGCCCGACGACCATCAGTTCTCTTATCCGCCTGACAACCTGTTCTGTTGTTATCAAGAAATGGATTCATGCTGACGCTATTTCGTATGTTAACGTGCTTTCACTGATCGATGAGCTCGGTGAAACAGAAGCAATTTCACGTATCAAGAAGATGATCGCGGAACTTGAGCAGGCCGATGCGAATGGCATCACGGTGAAAAAAACCCAACATGGTCAGGTACGAGTCAGACCTTCAGACTTCAAGCCAGCACGGATTCCGCCGGTTATTGCCACAAAAGCCGTAGAAGGCGTCAAACTCATCACCACCAGCTTATTACAGAAACTGGGGGATATTGAATTGCCGGAGATGACAGATTCAAGTGCTGACGAAGAAATCAACATTACGTTGAACCGCAGTACTCTGGAGATGCTGAGAAATCTTTCAAAAGAGATCACAGAATCAGAGAACAAGCAGCTTCGCCGTGCGGAGAATCGTCAGGCAAAACTTAATGGTGAGAAGCCAAAATACCCACGTAAAAAAAATGCTAAGAAGGCAGGGGAAGAGACCGATCAGGATACTGACCCACAGCCGGACGCAGAATAATTTACTTTTGGCAAAGTGTTGGTTTTGTCAGAGTCATTAAGGATTCAGGCTTTTTGCCCGCCTTTTTTAAACCTCCATGTATCGTTCTTGCCCCGTTTATGCGGGGCTTTTTTTTTGCTTCTTTCTATGAGTTGACATCTTTAAGTTTTATTCAGAGACATAAAAAACTTTTTCGTGTCACTGAACCTATTAGGTTACAGAGCGACGTTGCTATCCTGGTAAAAGTTTTTTCTAAAGGACCGGTAAAATGTCATCTCTTGATTCTGAAGCTAAACCCGATAATGCAGGTCACAGCGTACTGGCTTTAACAACCTCTCATAGCCTGGTGGTTAGCTCTTCTGAAACATTTCTTCCAGATATGCGCAAAGAGCTCGGCATTATCGCGGATCTTGTTGAGTCCTATAATGATGAACTCTGCTTGTTGAAACACATGGCTGTCCAGTTCAAAACCCACAATCACCAGAAACTTTATTCTTATCTCTCAGGCTACAACCACAGTATCTCTGAAGCGGATGCCTTGTTCGCGGAAAACGCTCTGAGATCTGAATACTGGAAACGCGTTATGGCACTCACTGATGTTTTGCCTATCATGTCGGATGCCAAACGTAACGAATGGGATAAGCAGTTTACGGCCGACCGCTATATTATGCCGCCTCAGGTGATCCCTGATTTCACAGCTGACGCTGTAGTAGGCACAGTCGTTGCTTTGCTTAATGACCGCAATCAATTTATTAAAGAAAGGGTTTACGACGTCTTCCAGTCTCTGAGCCGCAGTCATAAGACAAACAAAGCTTTTGGGTTCTCCACCCGCATGATCACTACCGGAGTTTGCGAGCCGTCTAAATACCCCTGGCAGAAATTAAGGGTGGATTTTAAAGAGTCTGGCATTTCACCACTGAGCGAGCTCCGCGTTATATGCGCATTCTTCCGTGGCGAACAGGTGAAGGCGATCCATAACACCAAATCATTGGTTGAGGCGTTGGTCGAACATGAGGGGTTCAGAAAATGGATCTGCATCGATGGCAACAGTATTCGTTTCAGGGTTTACAAAAATGGATCAATGCATATTGACGTCCACCCTGATATCGCCGAGCGGCTTAACAATATTTTATCAGCTATCGTACCGCTGGCATTACCTGCCGACCGCATGGCTCATAGCAAGAAATCTTTGGAGGCATTCCCTGTACTTAAGCAGTGCATCGACTTTGATACCCGGATGCAGCTTTCTGAACTAATGTTTAAAAATGACGGGGACAATAAATGGAGTTGCTGGACATCTTTAGGGTCTCTCGCCGAACGCAAATCTTCGAGTGTTGCCGCTGACACCCTTCGGTTCTTAGGGGCAACAGTAACAAAATACGATGTGACATTTTCCTATGATCCGTGTGAGGTTATTCGTTACATCGGCCAGATAGGGGAGATGCCTGATATTGTATCGCATCAGTTTTACCCTTCATCTTGCCGAATCAGCGAATATGTATATTCCCTGCTCGGTGCAGGGGAAGGGGATACCCTCCTGGAGCCTAATATTGGCCATGCGGATTTGCTTAAATCATTCCCTGCCGGTGTGATCGTTACTGGCATCGAGCTTGATACTTTGAATTGCCTTATCTCCCGGGCTAAGGGATACGATACGACAGAAGCTGACTTCCTCACATGGTCTAAGTCTAATCAACAGAAGAAGTTTGATTATGTCGTGATGAACCCACCTTTTGCCGATAACCGGGCCAGGCTGCATCTCCAGGCAGCTGCATCTCATCTCGCAGCCGGGGGATCTCTAGCAGCCGTTCTTCCATTATCTCTTCAGGGGCTCGATAACCTTCTGGGGGAAGAATTCCGGACGGAATGGATGGACGTTTTTGAGAACGAGTTTGAAAACACGACCGTTTCGGTTCGCATCCTGTACGCCGAACGTATTCAACAAGAGGAAGTCCTATGAGCAACCAACCCACCAGCCTGCCAGAAGAAGATATTGAGTTTGTTATGGATACCTTTCAGAGGAGCATGGGTAAATCCAAACCTGTCAGGGATACTCAAATAGAGGGCGAGAAACCGCAAAGTAAAGAGTCCGCAAACTCAACTGAAAACCCCGGTTATGAAGAATTCTTTTAATTACGCTCATGATATCCTGGTGCAGTTATTTAGAATGATATTTGAGGGATGGGGGACATTGTGATTAAAAGGCGTAACATTCGACGATCAGTTTATGGATTGCTTATTGTTCTTATCGCCGGAAATGTGTGGTTAGGCCTTAGAGCTGATAAAATTCATAAAGTGCGTTATCAGGATTTCTGGTCACCGGCAACTGTGATTAAAGTAACTGTAATGCCTTCAACGAATGAAATCCAGCTCAGTGGTAAAATCCCTAAATCGGTAAGAGTTTCAAACAATTATGTTGAGTACTCGTTACCGGGCACACTCTCGGACAAGACCATTTACCGAAGCGTGTTAGAAGATGAGATGCTCACTTTGCTTAATGCTGGAGGTCAACTTGAAGTTAAATACACTCTGGACAAGCAGACAAATCGAACTAAGGTATGCACTAAGTGCTTACGGGTGATTAAAGATATTAACCATCAATATTCAGCCACTGAGGTAAAGCATGGGCAGTCCTAAATTTGAAATTGCTGAGCAAATTAAAATGTGGATCGTTGTTTATCTAGTTTGCTTTTTAGCACTTTACTGTGTGTTAAGCGCTCTACATGCGCTTTATGATCCGCTAAATTTACCTGCCCTGACGTGGCCTATCAGCTGGTTCGTGGTGCCTGAAATGACAAGTTTTGGCAGTGCATTATTAGCTTTTGTCCTAACGCCAGGCCTTTGCTCTATAATTGCTGTTTTATTCGGTAAGTCTACCTTTAAAAAAGCTAAAACAAAAATATAGAGTTAATTAGATTGGTGGCTCAGGTTTATAAAACCTCTCACTAGAGAGGTTTATTTATTATTTTTGACTGAGATTAACAGCGTTTTCCATAAATGTATCAATAACAACCGTAAGAGACTGGCTGGTACCATGGCTATACTCAGGCCAAGGTAAAAAAGGATATGAAGAATACGCCATCAACATGATACTGGTTGGGCAACGCCAGTCCGTTGGAACACCTTTACTGTAATGGACAATCATAGCCGGGCGACTACAATCAATATCTCCAGCGTTTTTATCGAGTACGAAAGTAGCCAGAACGCCGGTGTCCTTCTGGGATACGAAAACAAGGCTGTCAGTAAAAATAAAGGCCATTAAGGAAGAGGCCAGGAAAGCGCCAGTAAATAAGGACTTCTTCTCTTTCCAAACGCGTCGAGCATATAACCCCATTAGCGCTACCGCTGAAACCATTCCGGACCACTGAGCACCCAAAGAAAAATCTGTTACTGTTTTAGATGTCATACTTTCATTAATAGTAATCATTGCGACAATGAATGGTGATGCAATTCCAAGTGTTGCTAGGACTATCAGCGATATTTCAGACCGGTTTTCTTTAGCGGATCCTTTACTTATTGCAGACATTGCTCTGAACATAACGAATGTACTGTTGAGCATCAGAAAACAGCATAAGAGCATGTATAACATTGGGTTTCCTCAACCTAGAAGTGATGGTTACCCTGTTATTTTACATAAATTTGACTCAACAGATGCTTTTAAAATCTCGCTTCCTTGAATTTAAAAACATATCAGCACAATTGGCAAACATAAAGGAGCAGCGTCTATCAAAAGTTACTTTTATGATTGGTTGAATACTCATTTTGAAGGCTAAAATCCAAAAAAGTGGGTACAAAAAGTTACTTTTGCGTCATCCAGATGCACTGCCGCCATTTTGCATTCTGTACGTTGGTTGCTTTCTCACTTGATGTCTCTTTTAACAGGCAAATTATCACTTTATCCGACCGGACCTTGTAGGCTGAATCCGTAGAATAAGGCTATAACCTATTCCCGGAGCATCATATGCGTAAAACTCTAATTGGCTGCATGGTTGCAACTGCCCTTGCTACTGTATCTTCGGCACATGCTCAGGTATTTAGCTACTCATTTACAGATACCAATAAGGCTGTTCGGAATATTAAGCCTGCAACACAAACATATCTTAATCCCGCTGGTGTTTTGACTCTGAACTTGATATCGGGTCTTGATCGGTACGAGCGAGTGACGGTCACACGAGACAGCGATAAAAAGGTTATGTATTCCTCCGTCTCGACCAAAACGAGCGTTGCAGATCGTATCGTTGCTGCCGATGGAACAGAATACTATGGAAAGGATATGGTTCTACCGGCGCTCGGAGAAGGGACCTTTACTGTAGTCAATGAAACTCTGGATATTCGCCAGACTGTAGTGAGCACATCTACTTATCATTTCATCGTTGATACAACTCCTCCACGCTATAAGAGTATTTATCCGAGTCAAAACGCAGGTTACGACATGGTACTTTCTGGGCCACTTTGGGAGTTGGGCCGAGGCGGTAGTGGCCAGTTTTCTATATTTGCAGACGGTATTGAGGATGCTAGTGGAATTGCCAAGATCCGTCTTGTCATTAAACGAAGTAATGGTTCTGTGGTCTCCGACAATAACCTGAGTTATGACACAGCCAATAAACGTGCGTTCTATCCGTGGATTAAAGATATGAACACCCAGGCTGGCATGCCCTCAAGTGATCTTGATGAAGAATTCACCTTCAATTTCATCGTTACGGACCTGGCAGGAAATACGCTTAACATTCCTCCCCAGCGGTTTTTATATGACGATCAAATGGGAGAATTTACGCCATTTGCAGTTCATGACTCACGTGTAAGCACCAGTGTTGTACCCGGCATTTCTTCGGGATACGTCCCGTTTAAACGAGGCCTTACAGTGCTGGAAAACCCCTACAAGTTGGTTATACGTATCCCAAGAACTAACTGGAAGCCATATCGAAATGGTGGCATGAGCATTACCAATAACTATGGCGGAGTACAGGTCCTTTCCGAAGATGCCACCTATGTCTACGTGGAAGTTAAGCTGCCACAGGGTGCCTTAGATGGAAACTACTATAGACCTGTGAATACATATCAATGGTCTGGAGGAGATCTTGGTCAGTATGCCAGCTGGCTCAACTGGGATCCTGCCTCTGTAAAGAGTCCGGCTTGGGGAAGTTCACCCATAGAACGACAAAAGGCTGATGGAACATGGTTCAACAGCGTAAACTGGAACCTGTTCAAGGCATCTGATATGCCTATAAAACTTACTAATATCCGGTTCAATGTACAGGCTAGGCCATATGATCAAAAAATCACTGGCGGAGCAACATGCAGTATTCCAGCTGGCTCAACAACCTGTACCGTCTCTTTGCCCCAGGATATTATAAATGGCACTACCGGCTATCTTCATAGTGGCTATGAAGTAAGGTCAACCACCGAAGCAACCTTCTTTGCCCCTATATGGGAGAATATAGCCTGGCATACACTGGGTCCCTCCGTCACTGGATTTGATTACATTGAAACCACCAACATTCTCCAGGTTTACGTGAATCAACCTGGAGATGGTTCATATTTCGACCATGTTTATGTAAATCGAGTTTGGTTGTCAGATAAAAACCGTAACAACGCAGAAATAAGCGTAACCGGCAAACAAACAGGTAGAAATATGGCGTCTGGGAACTACACGTATGAGTTCAACATGAAAGAGGTACCAGAAGGCAGTTATAACGTGGTAATTAATGCCCAAGATACATTCAACAATACCGGTAACCTCCCTTATCAAACTGTTGTCGTTGATAATACAGCACCATCTGTAAGTATTAGCTACGAAGGAAAACCGATCAGCAAAAACGTAACAGTATATGGGCTGGAGGGTAATGACTCCAACTTATTGATAGTGTTTTATGTTCAGATAATGCCCGATGACTTTGTCATGCAGCTCCACCGATTTTGAGAACGACAGCGACTTCCGTCCCAGCCGTGCCAGGTGCTGCCTCAGATTCAGGTTATGCCGCTCAATTCGCTGCGTATATCGCTTGCTGATTACGTGCAGCTTTCCCTTCAGGCGGGATTCATACAGCGGCCAGCCATCCGTCATCCATATCACCACGTCAAAGGGTGACAGCAGGCTCATAAGACGCCCCAGCGTCGCCATAGTGCGTTCACCGAATACGTGCGCAACAACCGTCTTCCGGAGCCTGTCATACGCGTAAAACAGCCAGCGCTGGCGCGATTTAGCCCCGACGTATCCCCACTGTTCGTCCATTTCCGCGCAGACGATGACGTCACTGCCCGGCTGTATGCGCGAGGTTACCGACTGCGGCCTGAGTTTTTTAAATGGCGGAAAATCGTGTTGAGGCCAACGCCCATAATGCGGGCGGTTGCCCGGCATCCAACGCCATTCATGGCCATATCAATGATTTTCTGGTGCGTACCGGGTTGAGAAGCGGTGTAAGTGAACTGCAGTTGCCATGTTTTACGGCAGTGAGAGCAGAGATAGCGCTGATGTCCGGCGGTGCTTTTGCCGTTACGCACCACCCCGTCAGTAGCTGAACAGGAGGGACAGCTGATAGAAACAGAAGCCACTGGAGCACCTCAAAAACACCATCATACACTAAATCAGTAAGTTGGCAGCATCACCGGGCTGGAGAACGTCCGTATACAGCTCACCGATGCTCTAACTAAACCATCCTTAAGCCGTATGACTCTTCGCGGTGGCCCTGTTTCTGATGCGGTGGAATTGTCTTGGGTGAATCTGGGAAACAACCTGTATGCACCTAATTATCCCAAGATCTTTCCGTCTCTTAATGAAGGCGAAACATACACTCTCACAGTTCAGGCCAAAGATGAGATGAACAACGTTAAAGAAAGCTCAGTCGAATTTAACTACCTTCCAAACAATCTCGTCAGGCTAGAGAATCTGAAAACCTTAGCTGTCAATGCTTCTCTCAAAACATCTGACAATACTCCTCTGGCTGTTCTGTATGCCAGCCAGCTGCGTAAAAAGGATGGTTCAATCGCTACAGGGCTTCAGGACGCAGTGCTTACTGTCCGTAAGGACGCTGCATTCGGCGTGACTGTAAATGGTGTTTCTGCGATGCCAGGTGAAAGCAAAGAGCTTCAACTGGATTTGGGGCTCGGGGACAGCCGTAGCTTTCCTATTTTCCCTGCTGTATCCGGCCTTACAGGCAGATCTGAGTTCATGATTAACATTGAAGAATTAAAATAAAGCAGGGCTGTTTTGCTGAAGCACAACGGCCGTCTTCTGATGCGCCGTAGCCCATGTTGTTGCAAATCAGTCCGACGTTCATTGCGTAAGTAACGCTTACTGCGGACCATGGTAGTGATTAGACTCACTACCATGGTCATTTCACCACATATCTTCTCTGCATTGCTCTTGTTGGGCAGACTAGTAACTCGTCACTAAATTGCAGCTTTTGTCTTGCTAAGTCGCTGGTATAACTGCACTACGAAATCGTCAAAAGATTTTATCCCTCATGTAGATCCAATAAATGATCCCAAAGGTGCCAGAGAGTACAAAGAAGATCCCGGTACGCTGTAGGCCGCATGGTTACTGGGCTGGAGCATTGTCACTGACAACAGTAGCGACATAAGTGACAACGGGAGTGACTTAAAAGACAATGGTAGAGACTATTTCGACGTTGGTAATGATTTTAAGTGACAATGGTAGTGAGGTTAGACTTAAACTTCCACTGTAAGGTAAGGTGACTCGCATTATTTAAATAAATTATTACTTTCAATTACTTGCGACACGAGTCTGCATGTATGCTTCTATTTCTCAAAAATTTATCCACCGAAAATGCCTGTGGCTGTGATTTAGCTTTGACGACAGTTTTTATCAGGGAGGCAAGTTGAGACCTGTATAAGAACTAAGCATTTATTTATCCCCATTTTCCACAAGGTAGTTCCAATAATTAGTACCTTAGTGTTCCTGATAGATCAAAAGAGATCCCCGCTGCCTCCAGGCCAGACGGCACAAGGCCTGAGACGTGATCAGTGACAACAGTAGTGATTATTTTGACATTGGTAGTGATTATTATAACGTTGGTAATGAGTTTTTTGACATCAGTAGTGATCAGAGCGACAATAGTAGTGACTTTTCATTAGATCTTTTTAACTTGATCTGATCCGTTGTTGATAAGAGTTGCAGGTCATTGTATGCAAAGAGTTTTTGCCAAGTTTTAATGAGTGGAGTCGTTTTTTTAGGTAGAACTTATGCACAGATATGGATCATCACAATGATCCATCCAGTGACATAGAGTTCGCTGGGGCTTACTATTCACCAATCTGTTTACACATTCAGTGATAACTTATTATGACTAAAGAGAAAGATACTGAGCAGCAGGACCTGGTCACCAGGGCTTTCTCTGTTAGAGAGAAAGAATCAGGTAAAGACATCATTTTGCGTCCTAACAGCAACCGTACGGTGCAGTCTATTGCTTTGATGCGGCTCGGGCTGTTCGTCCCATCACCAAAGAGTGTGGGGCGTCAAAATCGGGAATATAAAACGGTTGGCTTTGACGCAACGAAAGAGTTACAGACGCTCTCTTTAATGGAGAGCGAGGGGTTCACCAATATTTCAATTGTCGGTGAGCGTCTTGATATGTCAGTAGATTTTAAGACGTGGATGGGCATCATTCGAACCTATGCCAATCATCCGATTAACAATGACACGATAAGCTTAAAATTCACTGAATTCCTCAAGCTATGTACGCCTGAAAATTATCGCTCATCTACAGCGTCCAGAAAACGTATAGACGCCTCCTTACGCAGGTTAGCATCCGTTACCTTGTCGTTCACCAGTAATAACTCGTCCAAAGTCTATACAACGCATCTGGTACAGTCTGCCCTGTTAGACCCGGAATCAGATCAGGTTGTCCTTCAGGTTGATCCTAAGATTTTCGAGCTCTATCAATACGATCATAAGGTTTTGATGCAGCTGAAGGCAATTAAGGAGTTGGCCAAGAAGGAAAGCGCCCAGGCTCTCTATACGTTCATAGAGTCATTACCGCCAAATCCTATACCGATATCCCTTACTCGGCTGAAAAATCGTCTGAACCTCAAAACACGAGCAAATAGTCAGAATGCTACCGTGAGAAAGGCTCTTGAAGAGTTGGCATCGATAGGATACCTCCAGTACACCGAAATTAAGAAAGACGGAAAAGTATACTTCCAGATTCATAAGCGGGATCCCGATCTGAATTTGAACAATACTCAGCCTCCTTTAGAAGTGGTTGAAGATGAAGAAGAGAACTCAGGGTCTTCTGTTTTAGAAGGTGAGTTATGCCCACCAGCTGACCCGATAGACGGCGATGATGTTCTTACCGTCCATGATTTAACCGCTGAAGAACTGCGCTATATTCGTAGTCTTCGAAGCCAGAAAAAGAACAGCAACGCCAGCTAAAGTTAACCCGGCGGTTCAGGCTCCGGGTGCTAAATTACTTCTTCGATTTTCGTTAGTCCCAGCCCGCTCTTTCACGTCAACGGTAATGAGTCAAAAGTCATTACCGTTGTCATTGTTCTCTACCACCCTATGTAGATCGAGATTGCGAATTCAACGCTTTCTCCTGAGTCACCTGTTAACACCCGGTTTCTACGCTTTACTTCATTGGCCAGTACATCCAACGGAAAATATCGTAACGGGGTGACAATGGCAGTGAGTTGACCCACTCACTACCATCGACATTCAAATCCCGGCTTCTCTGGTAGCTATAGTGACAATGGTAATGATGTGTACCTTACTGGCATTGTCATTGTCCTCCGAGTGTGCGTTCAGCTTTGGGAGGACACCGGAACTTAATGCGGCGAGTCACGGCCATTGTGAATCTCGATTGGATTGGCGAATACGGCTTCCGGTTGGGCCAGATGTCAATGGTTATGCTTCATCCAGCTCATTACTGTAGTCATTGCCGTTCAGCTGAGCTGATGCTCCTCTCATTCTATGTGGCGACAACGGTAGTGAGCCCAGAAAGTGACTACCGTTGTCATGGCCGTCCAGTAGAGCGGGTCAACCTCTTAAATCACAGGGTGACAACGGTATTGAGCCCAGAAAGTCACTACCGTTGTCATGGACGTCTGGTTAAGCGGATCTACCTCTCAATTCACAGGGTGACAATGGTAGTGAGCCCAGCAAGTCACTACCGTTGTCATAGTCGTCCCGTTGAGCAGATCAACCTCTTAACTTACAGGATGACAACGGTAGTGAGCCTATTAAGTCATTACCGTTGTCATTGCCATCCAGAAGAGCGGATGATCCTCTCAATTCATACGGCGACAATGGCACTGAGCCCAGCAAGTCACTTCCGTTGTCATAGCCTTCCAGAAGAGCAGATGAGCCTCTTAATTAACAGGGTGACAACGGTAGTGAGCTCATTAAGTCATTACTATTGTCATGGCCGTACAGCTGAGCTGATCATCCTCTCAATTCACACGCCGACAATGGTAGTGAGCTATTAAAGTCACTACCATTGTCATAGACGTCCAGTTAAGTGGACCATCCTCTCAATACACACGGTGACAACGGTAGTGAGCCATTAGAATCACTACCGTTGTCATTGCTTTTCAGGTGCACTGATAAGGCTCTCAATAGACACGACGACAATGGCAGTGAGCAATTAGAGTCACTTCCGTTGTCATTGCTTTCAGCTGAGCTGATAAGGTACGTCATTTACACGATGACAATGGCAGTGAGCCAATCGAGTCACTACCGTTGTTAATGCCGACCAACCGAGGGAAGGGTCCGCTCAAAGAACTGAGTGACAACAGTAGTGAGATCATCCAATCACTACCATTGTCAGCTTAAACCTGTAGGACGAAGAGGCTTGTCCGATAAAATGACGACAATGGAAATGAGCCTATCCATCACTACCACTGTCATTAAAGTCCAGCGGTTCAACGTTAATCAGTAGCTCCGGATGACAATGGTTGTGAGTCAGGCAATTCCCAAGCATTAAGTGACAGCAGCGTAACACCTCTAAGCTCACTCCTGTTGTCAGGGGTTAGGGTATTGAGTCTCTACCGTCGTCAGTGTTTCTGAGACACCAGTATTGCAGATCACTACAATTGTCACTTAAGTATCGACGGGGGAATAGATGCAAGTGACTGGCTAACCAGTACCAGTTTAGATTCAAAACGATCCCATCTTTGTGGATGCACTTGAGTAAGCTCGTATGACGATATGTCAGAGAAGTGACAACGGGAGTGAGTTGCCGGACTCACTACCGTTGTCATCCCCGGTTGAAGGAAGAGGATCCCCGGGGCTGTATATTTACCGGGTATCCTTACTCAAGGGTTTCGACACTCACTCCCATTGTCGTAATCAACGAGTGTGCATTGTCTTTTAAAAGCATCGCTGGAAACGTACGATTAAAGTAACTTTTCTTTCGGTTCTTCCTTGCGAATCTCTGAAGACGTACTGGCTGATCGGAGTCAAGGAGGGCAGTAAAATTGAAGCCGTCAGTTTTACTGTCGGCTCCGGGTAGTTACTTCAACTCGTCGATCTGAATCATGAATTCTGAGGTGCCAACTTTCCCATTTTCGGAAGGATAAACGGGTAACAGAAGATTATCCCCCTGGCCCATATCTATTTGCACCTCAACTGACTCACCTGGAGCCGCCTGTGCCCCGTTAAATTTAATACCGAAGGCTGCATCCTTCCGCACAGTCAGCGTTGCGTTCTGGACCCCTTTAGCAATTTCTCCATTTGTCTTACGCAGAACGTTAGTGGACAGGTACGCAAGGGGTACGCCATCTGTCGTTTTGAGAGGCGAACTGACCGATAATGTGCGTAGATTATGTAACTGCACAAGGTTATTCGGTAGATAACTGAACTTCTGAGTATAGGTTTTGGTATTCGACTGACTATCGGCAACTGTTACGCTAATTGAATAATTTTCAGATGGTTCGAAATTTGGGAACAGCCTCGGATACTCAGGCATGTATGTATCTTTGCCTGCCGGTGACCACGTAAGCTCAACGTTATCAGCTGTGGGGCCACCTACGAGCTGAAGACGGGTTATCCTCGGGGTTGTCAGATTATCTGCCAGAGCGATCCTGAGGTTCTCCAGGCCGTACACTACCGTATCGTCTTTTACCGGCTTTCCGTCGAATGTTATGGCCACTGTCGGAGGAGTGTTATCCAGAGCAATTTCTCCGAAAGTTTTATTGGTCTGGTTCTGGAAGAAGTCCCTGATGTTGACCTCAACGTTGTATTTTCCTTCAGACTGACGGGATAAATCATAAGCAATCGTGTAGTTACCTGAGATACGAGATTTGATTACGCCTGTGGGTGACATCCGGGTACCGGTGTTCTTATCGGAAAGATAAAATTCCCTCAATGAGACCGAGTCGAACCAGTTACCATCGCCTTCAAGTGACGCCAGTACATCCAGCTGCTTGTTAGTCTCGTCATATGATATCGAGTTTATTACCGGCAGTTGTTTATTGTTCCAGCGTGTCATAATCCATTGCTCAGACCGCAAAATGGGATTGCTGATGCTGCGAACGAAGTAAAGGATCCTATTGTAGCCCTGGGTACCCAAGGCCATATCAAACGTCTCAGGCGCTTCACACGAGGTTTTTCCTGCCGGAATGGTGCAGGTCGCCTTACCGCCGATCTCTTGTGCAAAGGGCCGGGCTTCAACGTTAAAACGAAGTCGGGAAATTTTAATTGGCAGTCGTGATGAAGCCACACTCTCAAAATCCTTCCACTTAACCCAGTTCCCCTTATCATCGAGGAAATCTACCCAGGTACCCGCAAATGCAGGCGTTTGGTTTGCAGATGGGTTTAGAACGAGGCTGTATGACGGATAATACCCTCCCCACTGGCCAAAGTTCGCCATACGAGCCATATCCCCATTAATTGAGCCATAGGGAAGAGTCATTTCAACATAAGCATAAGTGCTGTCTACAGCTATCTCTTTGGGGGCGGAATATTGATTGATGAACTGAAGCCCACCTTCTGAATAAGCACGGTAGTTAGATTTTGGGATCCGGTAGACTAATCGAATAGGGTTTTCGTTAACGACCATACCGGCTTTGTAAGCCGGATAATTAGAAACCCCGGGTACGACGCTGGAAGACGTATTTGGATCATGAACGGCCCACAGTGTCATCTCACCCAGCGTGTTGTCGTAGCGAAATTTTTGAGTTGGCAGCGTTCGGCTATTACCTGCGTTATCGAAGATAACAACTTTTGCAGTAAAGTCTTCATCCAGGTTGCTGTCTGGTATTCCGGTTCCCTTAACTGAATTCTTAGAGTAAGTGTGGTACATCTTTTGGCCGGATACGTCATACTGCATCTGTGTAGTGCTGTAGAGGCTACCGTCCTGCCTGTAAATATATATTAGGCCCTTATCAATACCATTTGCATCACTTACGCCCGAAGAGGTGAAGTCATACTGCCCCGTTGCCTCTAATCCAAGCTTCCACACGTCACCAGCGGTAGAGCCAGAACCAGTATTAGCGGTAAGAGCATTTGCCGCTGGAGGGGTGACATCAATTAGCCAGTTATAGTTATAGGTCGCTACAGGCTTCTGATTGAGATCTAACACGTTTATCTGAACGACAAATTTGCCTTCACCCAAAGCAGGCAAAGTTACTTTTTTGCCGTAGAACTCACTACCGTCAGCAGCTGTTAGTCGGTCTGATACACCCGTCCGTGTAGTCGTAGTATTAAGAATGACAGTTCCAGTGTCTTTCGTGACTTTGACATTAACGAAACGATCAAGACCTGAAATAAGTGTCAAAGTTACCGGTGATGCCGGATTAAGCATAAGACGAGAAGACGGGGCGTGGATCTCAATACCGTTCGTGTCTTTAAAGGCCGATTCATATATCTGAGCTGGGGCCTGAACAGACATACCGAGTCCGGCTACAGCAGTAATAAAAGCGAGATGTTTCATTCTTATTCCCCTTTAGGTTTGGTGTTATTTTAAGCTTTTCCTAAAGGTCACTATGTTCGTAAAAGTATAAAAAACTTCTCCATATGGTGCTCGAAATTACAAATCTATAATTTGCCTTTCGACAAACCTTATTGTGCGTTCAGGACGGAAATCTTTCTTTTTGGAATTACATCTGACATTTCTGTGGTGTCCAAACTGGCAACGATTGCAAAACTTATAACATTAGCCTGAAACTATCGGCATCCACATATCGCATTAAGTGATGCTTTTACTTTGTGTAAAAAAGAATCAGGATAAATTAGGTATGTCAGATATAAATGCGTTAACGGACGGCATATATGAATCAAAACCTGGCGGCATTACGCCACCAGTCGAGAGGGGAGTGAACCTCAGTCAGTACGTCTACCTTCGTTCCGCAAGGCGCTTCTTGTTGTGAATTACAAACTGCCCTGGCGAGAACTGCATCATTTCACCCCTAGCAACACACGTGCCTCTTCAACGGTTTGCCAAGAAGGCATTGCTACGCCAGATTGAGTGCCGTTGCCCCTGCGCTCACCTGTGTCACATTCTACATAAAGACGCATCAGCATCGCTTCTGTTTCAGCGGCCCGGCTATTATCCATTACCAGTTCTGCTGCGCGTCGTAGCTGTTCTGGAATGTCATTCCACATTCCCGCACCACTTCTGTCTTTGTTAGTGAGCAAGTCTTCAATAGCAGATGAAGCCATGTTAAGCAGGTCAGCCGAAACTAAAGGCATCGGCGGGGCGGTATAGAGGATTCGACGTCTTCCGCGTCTGTCTGGATCGTATTTATCATAAAAAGCTTTGTTCACATCTTCCCAGTGCCACTGAAGTTGCCCGGTTGCGTCATGGTGGCAAAACTCGCACTGATAAACAGGCGCAATCGACATAACTGCCTTTCCAATACGTGCCAGTACAGCAACTTCGTCAGCTCTGAGACTCATTGCTTCGCTTGGGTTACTACCCTCGGCAAATTCCAAAATTTGTTCAATACGTTCTGGTGTGAAAGTGGTCATAGGCTTTGAAAACATATTTTTCCAGTTGTGCTTACCATATCATCAGGCATTAGGAGCGTTAGCGAATAATTAACAGGTCAGGACCAAAACTAAATCCTTCCCCCATACGGTCTTCATGACGGGAGACATATGCCTTACCGTATTTCTCCAGATCCTGTAAGCGATCTTTTGCCAGATTCCACGAGTATTCCTGGCCCCACACGGGTCCGTCACGCCCGTCAAAGCGGTCAGGTTTACAATTTGCTTTCAGAAGAGCGTAGACATGCTCCACCGTGGGTAGCTGCAAAGCACTATTAGCCTGAGAAACGGCAGTATGCGTCATTTCTGTTCACTCTTTATTGATTTAGTCAGTTAAGCCGGTCAGGTAACTTTAACCGGCTACTCGTATTAAGATTTCTTTCCGGTTGCTTGTCAGTTAGCGGCGAAGATCAATTTCAAGGCGGGCTGTTTTGACCTTTGTTCCGGACTCCCTAAATGTATCATCCGGAAGAGGCGAAATTTGTCCGCCAAGTTGTTTGACTCGCTCCCTGAGCGCTTTTGTCAGTGTGTCTTCCCGGAACAATACCCCAGCTGACAGAATGGCCTGTAAGCGACCTCGCTTAGCGAGCATTGCGATGGCATGCATGACATGTTTAACGTCAGAGCGTTTAAGGAATGGTGGATTCATAACGATAACATCAAAAGTTTCATCGGGCTGGTACCCAAGAAAGTCGGTATGCACCAGCTCGACTCCTGTGCTAAGGACACTATCGTTCTTCACTGCAAGGAATCGCTCATCGTTCAATTCGATCCCGGTAATCAATGCATCCGGAGCCGCCAGTTTTAAGGCTTTCAGAATGCGGCCATCACCAAACTCTGGCTCCAGTACACGCTCCCCGGCAGCTGGTTCAGCGCGTAGAACCATATCTGTGACTAAATTCTCAGGTGTAGGGAAGAAATTGAACAGATCTCGTGGGATGTCAACCGAACCTGTCAGAATGATTTGCTCGATACGCTCAGCTGCATCCGCCGTAAAAATATGTGCCTGCTCTTTTCGGTTCCATTTGCCACCGGCGGCTTCGAGCACTTTGTTTGTCTTAACATAAATGCTGCGGTCGAGCTGGTCGGCCAGGAAAAGAAAGTTCCCTTCAGCACGGCAGCGAGATAAGACGTTCAGAACTTCAGTTGAGATTTGCATTAAAACTCCATTAAGAGGATTTACCCGCCTGGCGGCAGCGGGTTGGTTACTTAAACGGGACAATTCAGATTTGGCCTTGGTTAGTCGGCAGACAACAGCAGGGATGGGCTGTTATAAGAGAAGCGGTCAACGGGAGCCTTATCAAATCGCTGACCGCTTGCATCAGGGGTCAGAACGAGTCCGTTATGGGCGCAATGAATGTGGAGCAACATATCCCCGCCGGTGTTGATGTGTAAGGCAGGCACACCCTGATCGATTTCGAACATGACACCAAAACAGGGGTTACCTTCCTTGTTAACAACTTCACAGTGGATGTTATGTTGGCCGGTAACGCTGACCTGATAGGCCTGACTGTCCTCTTCTGGCAGTGTTTCCTCCTCCAGGCGCCAGTCCTGAAGTGTGAGGCTAATTTCAGGGGTGTCATGCTCTTTCTGAAGAGCCTGGATACCTTTACGGAACAGCTGCATCATTTCAGGAGTAAGGCAGTCTTCCTCAGCTCCAAAATGTTCTTTCCAGCCTTCAGGATCTGCATACATCCAGACGTTTTTAGCGAGCGAAGGTAAGGAAGCATCAGGCTCTACAAGGAGGTGAGGGATGTTCTCTTTGATTCCGAGATAACGTACCGGCTGGCCATTAAGCGGTAACCCATCCGACACTGTAACTTCTGTTCCTGGCAAGACGACGCTGTTTACCAGACCTCCACAATGTTCGGCCACCACGCGGCCTAAATCTGCCATAAACATCCGATGCTTTTCTGGTGAGTCCAGCTCACCAAGGAGTTCAGGTTTAAGCAGTAAACCGGTAATAATCTCAGTCAGTTCACGAGGAGATACTAATTTATACATTTTGTTTTCCTTTTCTGTGTTGGCTTTATATTACCAATCCAGATGCACGAGCTAATAACCTCCAGACAACTTTTTCAAAAATTATTTACTTAAAGCAGGGTGCTAATATGCGCAAGAAATGAATTTAGGAAGGACGGCTTCAAATTTAACTTTTTGGTTTTTTATTTTAGACGGACTTTAAAATAGCATCGTTGATAAAATAATAAACATGGTTTGTTTTTTTGTTTGTATTGACAATCAAATGGGTATAAATTAATTTACTTACATGGCGTATATTTAACGCCACCGCCCCGGCGGCACCGGGCATAAAAGGAAAACCATTTTGAAACCGATGCTCAAAAAAGATTTTTTTTCAGCTATTGAAAACCTTCTCAAAGCTGGCTTTCAACCTCGCTTTTACACTGTTAACAGTGGCCGAATCGGTCTCATTACATTCACTGATAAAAATGGAACAAAACAGGTCGAACAGGTTTATTCCTGCACTTCTTTAGCCGCCAATACTTTTGGAAAGCGCTTCACCACTTGGTTAGAAGAAATTTTTCAAAAGCATAATGAAGAAAAAGTAGCTGATTCCGGGTTCGAGGTTGGTAGCCGTGTCTGGGATAAATTGATGTATACGTTGCGCACCATTTCAGAAATTCGTGCCGGGGGGGTGCTGGTGCTGGATAACGGTGCACAGCGTACACTGGATGAAGTGCAAAAAACGGCACCTGAAACAAACCAGGTGGAGCCAAAGGAAATCTCTTCACTTCAGGAGCTGCTGAACGCTTCCAAAAATCTGGAGCCGACTTCGCCTGAGCTAATTGCGGCTCTTAATGAGGCTCTGTCAACCGCCATAAAACGGTGAATGCAACGGCAGTCTGGCACATCAGGCCTTGTCAGAGATTAGGCCTGAAAAGCACTTACGTACCGATATAACACCTAATTCCCCTCTAAGGAGATTGCCCTAAATGGCGATGAATAAAAAAGAACAAGCCGCGTATGATGAGCTGGTGGCACAGGCCAGAATAAACCGCGCTTTACGCTGGTCTGACTATGGCGTTGAACGCGATATGCCCGTACCAGAGGTCTCGGGGGAATACCAAAACGGCTGGAGCTTCAACACCGCCACTGGCACTGTTTATCCGACATGGAGCGGAACTACGGTTCACGGCACACGGGAAGAGGGAGAGGTTGTCGATGCAACCTCCCGCCGCATGCGAGGCATGAATGGTAGCCAGAACGGCATACCACAATACAGCACCAAAGAACGCGCCCTGAAGGCATTACGCTGTTCGCTTGAAATCAAGTTTGCCATGCAGCTGGATGCCATAGATAAAGCTATCGCAAAAGAAATAGAGCTGTCCACCGCTCGCCGGGAGAGCGATACATCAGATGCCTAGCGGTAAACCATCAATTCAGGCCCGTGATCAGAGGGGCCTTAACGCCCTGAAAGAGGCGGTTCCAGCGACGGCACAACTACAGATGCGGGTTACCCCTGAACGTAAACTGCGTTACGTCAATCAGGCAAAGGCCGAAGGTCTGGGTCTAACAGACTGGGTCCAAAAGCATATGGATAACGTGTGTGATCTGGCAGGCCAGCCTGAAATAACCATGTACAAAGATGATGGAGAAACAAGTGGCCAAAAATAACAACAGTCTCAAACAGCATGTCTTCAATATGCTGTCGGCTGGCAGCGAACTTAAAGAAGTGAAGCGTTTTCTCACCAGCAAGCGAGTTAAAGCCCGCCTGGCAGTGTCAATGATCCACGAGCAGGCGATTGCTGTGCAGAACACTGAATACCAGAATTATCCGGCTTATAGCTAACTGGTAACAACAATTACAGAGAGATACTTAAAATGAGCGTAAACCCAGAATACACCAGGGTTCAGCATGTCCAGATTATTCGCGAGCGAGATGGGCAGAAGGAAGTTGTTCGAGTCTATGATGAAGATGGCGACGTGGTTCTGTGTTTACCTGCCTACATTCAGGATGAGGAAATAAATCTTATTCTGCGCCGGTTGAATGACGTATATTCAGTCGGATATCGTGTAGGTGATGCAGCCCGCCGCCGCGCCATCAAAAAAGCGCTGGGGGATGATGAGGAGTAAGGCCATTTTTACTGGCAAGATATCTGTATACCGGAGTCTTTAGAGTACGTTCTAATGGCTCCGGATTATTAATACTGTTTTACTCATGCAATAAAAAGCAAACCAAAATTCTTTCGCTAATTCATTTTTAAATGCTCAAATCATTAAATGTAAGGAGCGTTATTTATCAATAGGTATGGCGTTCTTAATGGCTATTAAGCTAGTTCTGCTTTCGCTTGCTTCTGGAAATTAGGGAAACCTAATTTTACCCTATCAAAAAGTAACTTTTCTGGTTTTGTTGCATTCACGTAAACAAAAAAGTCCCGCCGGGCAGAAAAGAAAAACATCAAAAATAGCTATTTTCCCGAAAAGATCACGAACACTGAAAAAGTATCATGGGGAACCTGATCAGGAGACAACCCATGAAAATCAAACTAGCCCTGCTTATTGCATTTGCAGGTTTCAGCGCAGGAGCTTCCGCTGAAATCGCAGAATTCAGCTTTAAAGATACCCTGAACGTTAAAAAGACCGTATCGCCTGCATCCGTATGGATTAATCCGGTAACGAGCTTTGACGTTGCCGTTATTTCCGGTCTGGACCGTTATATTACGCTCAGTCTGCTGAAAAGTGACGGGAGCCTCATCTGGAGCACGAAAAGCAGCCTGGTTACCGTTGATGACCGTACCACATCTTCGACAGGCTTTGATTATTACGGCAAGACTCTGACCGTACCAGCGATGGGAGAAGATAGCTTCACCCTCAGAGAGGTGATTACCGACTTGCAAGGGAAGGAGGTCTCCCGGCAGGATTACCCGCTTGCAATTGACCGAACGCCTCCGGCAACGGGTACCATAAGTTATACGAGAAATGGGTGGAACTTTGGCAGCGAAGCGATCTTCACTTCAGTACCAGCCGGTATGCAGTACGCCAGCGTCCAGGCACTGGTCTTTAATGGACTGAGTGATAAAGGTTCCGGGCTTGCTAATGCTGAATATTTCATAACCGATGCCGCTGGAGTGGAGCGTAAAAAGCCAGCGGAAATTAATACAGTGGAAGGTAGCGTAACCGTTCAAGTCGCCGACGCAAGCAGCAATGCCCTGGCACCGGAAAACCGCTCTGAATATAAAGTGGGGATCTACCTTTATGACAAAGCGGGAAACAGGAGCGAACTAAGCCGCCGAAGCGTAATTGATCGGGTTAAGCCTGACGATATCATCCAGGTGCAGGACGCCACTACCGGATCATGGGTCTCCTATCAGTCTGGCATGACCGTCTTCCAGAACCCTATTTCCGTACGGGTATTAAGGAAGAAAAGTGACTTTACTGCTGTTAACGGTTCCAAATATGGCTGGGCGGACTCGAATTTCCAGACGTCCGATAGCACTTATAATATCTATACTTTCAAATACATATATCCAAATGTGGGGGATACTTATCATGAATTTCAGACTCTGGCGGGAGGAGTAAGACGAATTCATCATAACTCCCTCAACTTCACTCCAGCCCCGGCGATGGAAATAGCCCCGAAGATAGTGGCTAAAGAGATGTACCGGAGTGATACCAGTGAGTGGTTAACTCAGGCCTCAATCAGCGTTAAAACCGCCACCATTAGCCGCATAAAGGTAACCGCAGAACCCCGACCATACGTGCAAAAGTTCAGAACGGTAAAAAATGCAGCCTGGTTCTGCACTATTCCTGTCGGACAAAGTTCATGCGAGATGACGGTTAACTTCAACTACACCAGTGACAAAGGATTTGAGTATCTGCATCTTTACTCGGGAAAAGATGGTGACAGCATATTCGATGCGCTTGCTGGTAATTTTACGGTTATCTGGGATAACAACCCACCGGTGGTTAATGTCGCTCAGGTAAACAAGGCCTCCAAGACAATCACTATGACGGCCACCGATAATGATCGCGTCAACGCCTGGAACATCAGCTACTGGGATACCAAAGTTTTCGAAGCCACCCTTAAAAATGCCCGGGGGGAAACTTTCACCCTGAAGCCTGTGACTGTCAGTGAAAGCGATTATAAAACCAAAAACGCCACTTTCTCATACGCTGGTCTACCGGACGGGGATTATACGGTTGTTAGCGTGTCTGCCACGGATCTTGTTGGAAACACAGGAACCAAAACGCTTAATGCACCGCTGAAAATTGACTCAACGCTTCCGGTTATTGCGTTCAGCTTTAATGGCGCAGACGCAGAAGGAAAACTGGTTAAAGGGCTTGAGAACCTACGCATAAGCGTTACTGATGCCTCTGGGGATGCTTCCCTGATATCGCTTCAGCTCGCTGGTGGACCTAACTCTGAAAAGGTCACCCTTGCATTCACGCCGCTATCCAAGGATGTCTTTATTCCTGAATACCCCAGAATCTTCCCCAATACTGACGAATCGGGACAGATGTATCATCTGGAGGCTCTGGCTATTGACGAATCAGGTAACCGGACCACTAAAACGCTTAATTTTACCTACCAGCCAGCTAACCTGATTATGCTGGATAATCTCAAGACGCTGGCCACAGCCGTAGCACTGAAAGCAACGGACAACACGCCGCTGGCCATCATCCGAACCAGTGTGTTGCGTCGTCAGGACGGTTCTATCATTACCGGACAGTTAAACGGAACCCTGACTGTTCAGAAAAACGCCCAGTTCGGCGTTACGGTTGCCGGAGTTACGGTCCAGCCTGGTGAAACTAAATCGCTGTCACTGGATCTTGGTAATGGTGAAGAGCGCACATATCCCGTTACTCCCGCTGTAAGTGGTCAATCTGGCACGGCCACATTTACTATAGAATTCCCTCAAACATAAACCCTACACAAGGGTACGGTAGTATGCCGTACCCTGTTACGCCATCCTCAATGTAAAATGTAGAGTTGAGCATGACTTAATTATTACTTTCTCATTAAGTGTCTCTTAAACTGCAAACGGGAAAGTAATATTCCCGAGACGGGAAGGACTCCTTCCTTTTGGTTATAATCTATGATGCTAAACTGTGTAATTACACCGGAACAATGTCCTCGTTTAAATCGCTGGCACCAGTACATGATTTATCCATGAATGCTTTTTGATGCAATTTTACTTCAGAATGCTCTTAATTTTTTAAACAAATTATATTTGAATCCTTCGTGTATAAATTTGCAGCCCCTCTCTCAATGTTTTTTTAAAATATTTACTCTCAGGTTATTAGCCAGTAGATTCATTCTGTCATGATTACTCCAGAACTAACCGGAGGAATCACATTATGACCAAATATTATGATCGCAGTGGAATTGAAATCTCCAGCGCAAAAATCCGCTGTGTTGATTCTGTAAAAGGTACTGCGGAATATACTTTTCGTATTGTTTGCGATAAATGCAATGGGCGGGGAGAGCGTAAGCATTTTTATAGAAGTCGCTGTATGGCTTGTAAAGCCACGGGTTACAGCCTCGAAACGACCCGTACTGCTTACACGCTGAATGCGCTGTACCGCATTAATGCGCAAGCTGCCCGCAAAGTGTCAGCATCCCTGCAAGACGAGCGTTTAAGGACTGAAAGCGCCCACAGTTCTGCGTTCACAGCATGGTGCAGGTCTCATCAAAAAATGGTTGATGCAATCACCCAACAATCCAGTAGTAATAATTTTCTGGAAAGCCTTAAGTCTTCTTTAACCCACCAGCGTCAGTTAAGTGATAAGCAGCTGGCAGTTGCCGCCCGCATTTTAGGTATTCATTAATTCAAAGCCCTTTTAATTTAATTTTAAGGTCAATTATTACGGAGGAACTATGATCCATTCATTTAAAGACAGACGGCTTGAAAAGTTCTTCCGTAATGGAAAAACAACGGCAGGTATTCCTTCTGAAATTATTAACGCGATTCTGTGTCGACTTGAAACGCTGGATAATGTCCAGAGTGAGCGGGAGTTATTATCCAACAGCTTGCGTTATGAACGCTTAAGAATGACGTCAAACCGTTATTCCTCCATTCGAGTAAACTCTAAGTATCGATTATTCTTTGAATGGAATGATGGCGCACATAATGTTCATTTGTCTGCACATGACTATAAATCGCTCATCCATTAAGGTTAAAAATGAAGCTATTTTCAATTTCATCCCGGGATACAAGCATGGACGCGATGTTTTATATCCAGGCCAGTACTAAACAACAGGCAAGTTACATATTTAGTACCCTTTCCCCGAAGCCTACTGCGAACTGCCAGCTTACAGATTTGCAGAATGAGACGGTCGTCCCTTCCATAAGCCCTATTTCGCTTTCACTTAACCCCTGGTCGATCAATTCCCAGTCCCGAACCCGGGAACTGCGTATGGCCACGCATGGTCTTAACCTGATCTGTGCAGTCACGGATGAGCATACCCGTCAGATAGTTGACTTTTGCGATAACCTTGGACAGCAGCTTAAGGATCCGGACGACAAAAGCGCCTGGGTTAAGCTCATTAATTCTGAATGCGCTTTGCTTAATTCTCCGCGTCTCTATCCCGTTCTGCTTGAGCCGGATACACCGGCACAATTTGAAATCTTTGTGCCAGCTCCGGAAGATGGAGAACACGACACGGTCATAGCCAGCGTTGTTAAAGAATGTTTCGGAGATGAATGCCGGTACAGAGTAACGGACAAAGCTTTTGCAATGTCGGAAAAGCCAGTCATCAGGCTGGAAGCTCATTTCAATGACAAACGCGAAAAGGTTTTAGAACTGACCTTTTCCTGTTTCAATCTTTCACTCTCAGCGTCCGTGCATGAAAACCAGCTACGTCAGATTTTGTTACTTTGCGAAGACTTTGGCGTAAGGCTTCAGGGTAGAGCAGGGGCATCCTGCCACGTTAATATGCGCAGTGCTTACCGTCGTCTTGCTCATGTTGGCACCGGCTCTCGCCCAGGTGATGACAGTGATGTGCGGGTCTATACCTCGTTAAAAGAAGAAAAAGATGTTAAGAGGCTGCTTGATAAGTCAACCAGGGGAAGTGAGCTTGTACCGGCGAGGCACGGGCAGCAGTTTAACGGGGTCTTAGTGAATGCCACACCCGCATCGGCCACTACTGGTTTCATTTACCTTTCGCATGATTTTCCGGAAGGCCAGTTTATGATGACAGCCGAGGTGTTGCATGTTGGAATTACACCAGGCGGTATTTACTACATTGAAACACTGGACGGTTACCGGTTTATCGTGACAGCGTTTGAGAAGGGATTAATGAACGGTTTGAGGGAGTTTATAGCTGCAAATGAGGAATATTTTAAGTATTACCGCTGGTCTTAGTATCTGAGCTGAAACCGGTAGGCCAGGGAAGGCAACCGGGAAAATGCAATTTAACCTGATCCTATACCTACGACTATCTTTATCCACTTATAATAGCCTCACCAAATTATAATGCCCGATCACCGCATTTGCTTAAACCTCACATATTCTTCTTATGCTTCCCCTGATAATCTACGACCGAAAGACAAAGGAAAGTGAATACGAAATAAGATTTATGAGCACATAAAAGTTACTTTTCCTTGGTGGCACATCACAAACATTGTGGGTTTCATAATCCTTTTTGTTATTTAAAAAGGATGTGTTCAATTCTAATTAAAGGTGGTATTTTTTTTGAAAGTTTGCTGGGAGGTTATTAGCTGGGGGGATGGGTAACAGTATAATAAGTACAGATGAAAAGGAGGTTTTATGAAAGCGTTAGACGTGGTTTCAACTCAACTCAACTTTATTAATCTGTTGGATCAGGCAGGATATGCTCTTTCAGAAATTGTTGTAAAACGCTTCAGTGCTGCACCAGCCTTTAACGAAGGGCACTGGTTGTTCATTGCAGAGCAGGATAACCGCTACATTGAAGTGGTCTGTATTCTCTCTTTAGCTTCAGAAAGCGGAGAGCAGCATATTGATGTTTTTATTAATATGTTCGAAGACCCGATTGATGATGTTATTTCACGAAACATTGAAACCAAAACCTTTGCGACGCTTTATAAATACATTGAACGTATACCTTTTACTCCGGGTGTAAAGAAAGAATTCTTGAGCAGTATTGAGAACATCAATTTTAGTTAATCAAAAACCACAACTTTTTGCCACCAAGTTATTAGGTAATGCTATCAACCTGATATAATTACCTTAACATGAATATGAGCGGAGCCGGGTTATGTCTAATAATACTGAAGTCATTAGCTGTGATTTATTTTCAACTCTATCTTCACTTAATTTTAGCACCGAGGATATTACAGGTTTGACTCCGGCCAACTTTCGAAAGGGAGCTTTCTTACATGCAAAAATTTCTGCTAGCCAGGCCACGCGAGCGACTGATATTTCCATTCAATTACTCACGGATCGTGTTTCAGGTGAAATGAACTACGTAATAGTAATTGGCAGGCACGAAGGACTCCTGCAAAGCGAAGCAATTGACCCAAACGCTGATAAGCAATACCGGGAAAACCGTTATTCTCGCCATTTTATCTCAGTAACCGATGCCAATACCAAAGCCCTGAAAAAAACCTGCAAGGTAATGAAAACATATATCAAAGAGCAGGCATTTAAGCCTAACACCTGGGGGCACAGTTTCATTAAGGGTTGATTTATTCTTGCCCCGGTGAGCCGGGGCAACGCTAAATTAACCTCAAACTGTGCTGGAGGCACAAATGTCTGAAAAACACTTTATCGTTAAAATCCAGAACCGAAACGGCGACCATGAGAATAGCTATGTTCGGTTACTCGTCAGCGATTGTGAGAAAAATGCTTGCCAGACGGCACTCATTTCAGAGTGCCATGGCGAGCTTGAACAGCTGAGTTTTGAAGACGGTGGGGTTTACGACTACAACGGCGAAAATCACTACAGTGTCAGGAGCTGCGTGGAGGTTGCTCCAGAAGACGTTGCAACTTTGCAACGCTTCCTTTAACACCTGCGACATTTGATTAAATATCGGGCGTCCGCTACAGGATGCCCGTGATTTAAACGATTCCTCAAAGATCGCTGTCACTCCTGATAACTGTATTAAGAGCAGGTTTGTGATAGGTTCAGCGTAACAACATTACTGGAATTTTGGTTGCCTTGATGAAGAGCTGCTTTTCTGATTTACCCGTTAAAGACGGCACGTCCGGAACCTGGAAACTGGACACATTCGAAATTACCGCAGATAAGGCGATGAGCCTCGCCCTTCGTGCCGAGTATACAGGTAATACAGACGAGTTTATCCCGCCCGGTAGATATCGGCGTTTGTCCAACGGCTGGGATGTGGTGATGTCCAATACCCCGATGGAGATCAGAACCTGCCAGGATTTTTTAGAGCGAGCCACCGGGCGCGTGCTCATTAATGGTCTTGGTCTGGGGATGGTGCTTCACGCCATTCTTCAAAAAGAAGATGTAACCCATGTAACAGTAATTGAAAAAGAACAGGACGTTATTAACCTCGTTGCGGCCTCGTTTGCAAACGATCCTCGCGTTGAAATTATCCATGCTGATGCAATGATGTATTGCCCACCAGCAGGCGTCACGTACAACGCATGCTGGCACGACATATGGCCAGACTTCGCAACAGCTAACCTCTCACAGATGGATAAGCTGGAAATTAAGTACCGGGACATCTGTGAATGGCAGGGCTCGTGGGGCAGGGAGGAGTGTGAGCAAAAGCACATTGAGTTTCAAAATCTTGGGGCTGATTGAGTACAACTTTTGAAGGTGTCTCCGCTAAAGAAGACTGGGTCTCTTTGCGCATGCCCAGCTGTGCTGCATGACCTGACAAAGCCTATAAATAAACAGATCGGTTTGATTTAGTAATCCCCCTTCCAACCATCAGGCCGATATTTAAACTGCATCTCCATTAAGGATGGCTGATGAGCACGATTTCTACGGATTTAATTGCACGGATCTACGCAGCCTCCGAATTGCCGTTGAGCAACGACGAGCTTTATCGCGAAGTGCAGCGTGAAACTGGCATGTCGGATGCCGAATTGCACGAACTGAAAGAATTTGGGTCAGATAAAACCAGAACCAGCGGCGTCAAACACAAAGTACGCTGGTTTCAGCAGACTCTTCGGCAGGCCGGAGTCATCGAACGCGTTCCAGAAAAACGGGGCGTCTGGAGATACTCCTCTAAGACGAAAACAAACCTACACGAGTCATGGGAAAAGCTCTGTGTTGTCGGTTTCTCAACTTCTCTTGGGGCATCGGTTTTTGGAAACGCCTATGCCTTCTTCAGCAATATCACAGAGCAAATTCATCTTTGCCTGACCTCGCCGCCTTACCTCCTTCGAAATTCAAGAGACTACGGGCATGGCGGGGGGCGTGGCGAGCAGGTTTATATTGACTGGCTTCTGCGTATCCTCGAACCGATCGTGAAACAGCTTGTACCCGGCGCAAGTGTGGCATTGAATATCACTCAAGATAGCTTTAATAGGGGCAGGCCTTCACGTTCTCTGTATCTGGAGCGTCTGACACTGGCATTATGTGACAAGCTGGGGCTTGAGCTCATGGACAGGCTTCAGTGGGTGAATCGCAGTAAGCCCCCATCGCCAACGCACTGGGCATGTAAGCAACGAGTGCAGCTCTGCTCATCGTATGAGCCTGTGCTGTGGTTTACCAATGATGCGAGTAAGGTTCGTTCAAACAACTTACGTGTACTGCAACCGCATTCAGAGCAGCATCTTAAATTGCAGGCAGCAGGCGGTGAAAATCGCACGACCTTTTATGGTGATGGGGCGTACCAGCTTAAAAGCGGATCCTTTGGAAATAAAACAGAAGGAACGATCCCCAAAAATACTTTGTTTTACGGCAATAGCTGCGCTGATACGAGATTTTGCCATTCCATTGCCCGCGAGCTAGGTTTTCCGCTGCATGGTGCAACGTCTCCTACCAGGCTTGCAGCGTTTCTGATTGAGTTTTTGACAGAGCCGGGAGATCTTGTTGTAGATCCCTTCGCTGGCCTGCATAAAGTTCCCATCGCAGCCGAGCGACTTGGCAGACGTTGGCTGGCGACGGACAAAATCATGGAATGGCTGGCGATTTCCCGAAACCTTTTTACGGCCGCACCGGGATATAAGAGTAACCCCATGCTGGACGAGCTCGCCGAACTGTATCGGGCTTAATGCAAGTTAACGGTTTTGATAAAGTGGTTTGAAGCGACAAGCGGTTTATTCATTTTGCATTGTTTCTACCATAAAATGACAATATTAACGGCTTAGCATACGCCGCAGAGATAATTAGGGTGCCATTCATTTCCGGTTGTCTGTATTAACGAGTGTATTCAATATTCACTTGTTTCTCCGATATAGACCCAACAAAAAAAACTGATGGTTGTGATACAGAACTTGTTGAATTAACATCCGGTACATTAACTATATTGGTAATTTAGACGGTTTCTAAATTAAAGGTGGACAGATATGAAGTCAGATACAGAAATGGTTTCTCCTATCGAGTTGCACATTGGCGATCATGTCCAGCGGCATGGTGCTTTATTTGAGGTTATGCATATTGTTGAATCCGAATGCGATATTCCCGGCGGCATCCGGGTAGCAGCATGCATTTCACGGGTTATCGGTGACGTTACGGGCAATATTCCTCGTGGTTGGCTGGAAACACCGAAGCGTATGGCTGAGCGAGGAGTTAAGTGGGCGACGAGTCTGCCTGAGGGGCTTTACTTTAACATCCAGGGGAACGCACATGCGAAAGTAAGCCGGGTTATTCGTAATGTGACTAATTGAAACTTTTTTCTGAATTGCGGTGTAAAAGTTACTTTTCACCGCATCGTTTTCCCTAACTACTAAATCAGAGCTTCTCTGAAATAAGCGGATTTAACCGCTAGCGATTTATTCAGGCCATTTTATTCTAATCATTATCCTACACTTCAAAAATATTCATTATTTTTTCTTCTGACCTATTAGCCAGAATTCTCGATTCGGTATCATTTACTTACGGTAAATCTTTTGAAAACGAGGTAAATGGCATGCATTCTCAGGATCCTATCACGAAATTAACCCAGACGTTGCAACGCGACGATGGTTCTCAGGTTCGTATTGTAGCGCAGCGGGGATATGGAAGTGGGCTTACAGCCTCGCTTGATGTGTACGTTCTCCGTCGTGATTCCTCTGAAAGCAACTGGTCACTGTGCGGAAAAGATCCTCACCCAGAGTGGAGAAAGATGTCAGTAGATGAGTATCAGAAATTTGGACGCTCTGAAATGCTGCGTTATGCCACACCAGGTGAAATTCTCAGGGTGGCATCCGCTATTGGCCAGCCAATGAGCTTCCTCGATGGCAACCCTGCGTTTTAGCCCGAACCCTGGCGACGCCTTTTAAACCGGCGTCATTCTTTTTACGAGCAACAGACGGAGAAAAAATGAATCTGAACGAACGAAGCACGAGCGCAGCAACGCCAGATTTGAGCCGACTTTATCTCATTTCCGGGCGCATTATGTTTGATGATGATGATCAGGCCTACCTGGTCGAAGCCGACTCCCCTGGTGATGCAGAGGAGGCTTTCCGGCATCATATTGCTGACAGTGCCGACGACTTAGAAAAGGTGATTATAGTTTCCTCTACAAGTTTCGCTTCAGCTCACAGCAGTCGCGTAATTTGTCGGCCTGCCGTGAAGTAATTTCAACTTCCAATGATATTTCCCTCTTTATAAAAGCCGCCGTCTGGCGGTTTTTATTTGCAAAAATGAATATTAATCCTGAATGATATTAATTTAAGATGAGGTAGTGTTCATATTCTTCTTCTTAATATTTTTTCTAAAAAAACGCCTTCAGGTTATTAGTTGGTATTAGTGTATTTGTTATGATCTTCTCATCAAATACATTAATTAAATAATCAAGGAGTCAACTGTGGCAGATAATTATACTCAGGCGTCGTTTATTATTCCCTGCACTCAGGAGCAGGCAAAAATGGCACAAGAAGCAATCACATTCGTTACCGAAGCAGAAATTGCAGAAGGTGAGCGTTTGCTTGATAAGCCACTGACAGATTGTTCTCTGACTGAGAAGCTGATCCTCAGTATTATCGAGAACCACCCTGAGTATGACCCTTCTGAGCCGAGCTTTGGGCAACCATCCTGCCCAGACTGCAATTATGAACTGTTGTTCGCAACAGAAGTTACCAGCAGTGGGCTGGCAGTTTTTCATGGAGAGACCATTGATCTTGACCATGCAATTTGCCTCACAACTGCCGTGCTGTCGGTATTCGACCTCTCGGAAATGGTAACAATTACTGCTGCATTTACATGCAGTAAAAGCCGGACAGATGAATTTGGGGGTATGACTATTCTGGTCACAAAGGATACCCACTATTACCAGGATGGCTGTCAGTTTTCTCGTCTCATGAATGAGGCTCACAAAGCCGGTATCCAGTATGCTCTGTGTAAAGTGACGCATTACCACGGTGAGAGCAGCTATGTGGCAAGCTATGTCCTGAGCTGCGACGTAGCGGATTCAGCCCAGGAGGTCGTTAACAAACGACTGAAGGCATGTGCCGGAAAAGAGCCAGAAGACGGAATCTATATTCTGTGTGAAGAAGACAACACTAGTCTTTCGGTCGAACTCGTTACAGAACTGTCTCCGCTCGATTACGACAAGCTGAGCAAGCTTCTCCCTTCCCTTGACACCCTTTGCGGCGCTTAAGCCTGCCAATTACCGTAGCCACCGGTTTCCCCGGTGGCCTGGAGCCTGCCATGACCAATAAATTCATAGTTTCTACCGTTGATTGTATCAATGAATTTGCAAGTGACGTTCCGCAGAGTGTTTCCTTACGGATAGATACAATGCTTGAACAGCGTATCCGCAAATTGGCGGCATACGTGAAAGAAAACGATCTTCATTTAACTGAGTTTTACTTCTATGACGCTAACTGGTCATTTTGTGGTGAAGATGAAATTCAAGAAATAAAAGACATGGATGAATATAAGCATAGCGACAGCATAAAGCAGGAAGCGATGCTGCGGGAAGTAATGCCATCAGCACGTACGGAATGCCCGGTTATTAGGGTGATGAAAGATTCATTTCAGCTTTCAGCTCTACCACGCCATTGTGGTGATGACATGACTCTTAACACTCCTTTTATTCCGCTGTCTGAGTTGAAAACAAATAATACGGCATTTATTACGCCGCCAACCTATAACTAATAGCTGTGCCGGGTGATTAAATTACAATGGATTATTTTTATATATATTGACATTAAATCCGCGTGATTTTGATTTAATATAATTTCGCTAAATGGTTGCGCTGTAGTTATTTTAAAGTTCTAATAATATCAGTGATGCAACATATACCGTGGTTCAGGAAAATATATGTTTATTGAAAAAAGCGACTCATTCCTTGAATTATCCTCAGAAGTTATTTTTCCTGAGGCGGCTAATGCTGCCATTTTGAAACATGATAAATGGGCGGATGTTTGGGAGACCCTGACAACCGATGCCGATCTGAACTATACCGATGAAAAGGAGACTGTGAGTCTTTCTTCTCTGGTCATGTCAGCCACATCTGCTATTTATCAGGCTATTACGGACGGCTGGACAATGTGCGTGGGATACAGTGGCGGCAAAGACTCCCATTCTCTTCTGCACCTGTTTCTGATGGCATTGATCAGGGCAGTACGTAACGGCACAAATATCAGCGAACATCATTTCATTCAGATGTCCGATACGCTGATCGAAAACCCTGAGATGCACTATCAGGCTTCACAGGTTCTCAACCAGCTCAGAATGTTCATTGCTGAACACCAGCTACCGGTCACAGTCCTTGTCGCCCGACCGTCTCTTACGCAGAGCTGGGTCGGCCGCATTCTGACTGGGCGCGGACTTCCGACCTGGACTAATTCTTCTACCCGACAGTGCTCAACCGACTACAAAATCGCGCCCCTGCGCCAGGCCAAAGCTCGTTACCTGAAAAACGCCCCGGCATCCGTTCGAAGCAGGGTATGCCTGATGCTGGGCTCCAGGGATGATGAAAGTGCCCGAAGGGCCGGAAATATCCTCAAAATGGGAGGGCAGGCGAGGAAAGTAACCCTGACTGAGCACGGTGGTGAACTCTATCCGGTAAAGGAGTGGCGCACTCAGGACATCTGGTCTTTTCTGATGGCCTGTGGTTCCGAATCACGCTTCCCTTTACCAAGCTTTATGCCGGATAACTTCAGCCTGGCAACGCTTTATAAAGACGCCACCGGGGAGTGTATCTGGTCGCCGGAGAAACCCACTCGAACATCAGCTTGTGGGGCTCGATATGGGTGCTCGCTTACTCTTGTTTTTATGTATTTAGAGTTAAACTCTACTTTTCTATTTTTAGAATTCAAGCTATTCATCGTAATTGAGAGATATCCTTTTAATGTTCAGCAAGCCTGTTAAAAGCACTTTATCTGAACCGCGTTTTGCCTAAATCCTGCTCAATATATACTCTCCCTGAGTTCTGAAATCCTCAAATTCCCCAATCTTAAAGCATTGATACATAGATGATGTCAGATAATGCGCAATCATCTCACCGCCAATATGGATCCGTTCCGGGTGTGGGTATGTCGCCTGTATAGCCCTTTGTTCATTCATCATTACAGGAATTGTCTGCAACAAATCCCCATCCAAGATTTGGCACTCAGGTTTTACTCCTGTTCCGTATTGTAATTGCTCTGATTCGAAATCATGGACTGAGCGATAGGCGAACGAAACGATATTTCCTGTTTCCTCGCAAATTGCGAACTGATAAACACTGGTTGTCACCGTTGAAGAAGAGGGAATTGCATGGTCATGCTTGTATTGTTTCCACAGCCTCCTTAGACAGGCCGATGTATGATAATTGAGATTTTGTATACCTGATACGACCATTCTGGTTGATGCTTCAAGCAACCAGGTGTTAGAAAATCCACCTGCCCCCGTTCCTGCTATGATGGTTCTTAGCTGGGGGATGTAACCTGCTTTGGAAACAAAAGATAACGGCTCCCCATTATCGGTGACGGCAAGGGTATCTGTTACAATCAGTGCTTGTGTGATCTTGACCCGCCATTTCCGGACAGCTTTTGTATCTTAAGTTAACGATGCCCGCTGCCGCCGGTATTCTCTCGGAGAGTGATATCCCAGCGCACTATGCGGGTGATTTTCATTGTAATGCGTGAACGCCGCTGCAAGGTTTCGCAGGGCTGTTCTCACATCCGGTTTCGGCATGAACGCGATATAGTCTTCCTTCATCGTCTTCACGAACCGTTCGGCCATGCCATTGCTCTGCGGGCTGCTCACCGCTGTTGTACATGGCTCCAGATTCAGCTCTTTGGCGAACCTCCGCGTTTCATGCGCGGTATATGCTGAACCGTTGTCCGTCAGCCACTGCACCGCTGTGTCGGGCAGCCTGTCGCCGAAGCGCTTTTCCACCGACCTCAGCATCACATCCTGCACGGTCGAACTGTCATAGCCTCCCGTGCTTGCTGCCCAGTCTATGGCCTCACGGTCGCAGCAGTCCAGCGCGAACGTTACCCGCAGTTTTTCGCCGTTGTCGCAGCCGAACTCGAAGCCATCTGAACACCAGCGCATATCGCTTTCTGCCACCGCTATCTTGCCCTTATGTTCACGCTTCGGTCGCTCTGGTTTGTGATGCAACAACAACAGGTTATGCTCGCTCATTATCCTGTAAAGCCGTTTGGCATTCACAGGTGGCTGTCCCTCTGTGCGACGTTGCTTGCGCAGGATGCCCCACACGCGTCGATAACCATAACTCGGCATATCGCTGATAATGTTGAGGATAGCCGACAGTATTTCTGCGTCTGCTTCTTCATTACGCCGGTTACAGCGCCTGTCCTGCCAGTCGGCAGAACGGTTAATCCGCAGTGACAGTTGCGCACGCGACACGCCCATGGTCCGGCTGACCATGGCTATTCCCCGTCCTTTGGCAACAAGGGCGCGTGCGCTATCCATTTTCGCGACTGACCGTACTCCACGGCTTCTTTCAGGATCTCAACTTCCATCGTCTTCTTGCCCAGAAGGCGCTGAAGCTCCCGGACCTGCTTCAGAGCAGCAGTAAGCTCAGAAGCAGGAACGACTTCCTCTCCAGCCGCAACGGCGGTGAGGCTGCCTTCCTGATATTGCTTCTTCCACTTAAACAGCAGGCTGGGCTGGATACCATGCAGGCGGGCGACATGGGAGACATTCATACCCGGCTCCATCGTCTGCTGGATAATGGCGATCTTCTCCTGAGGAGTTTTACGTTTACGGACTTCTTGCCCTAACAGGATCCCGGTCATCTCAAAATTGGTGTTAGTGTTAGACATATATTCAAGCCTATCTCTTATCTGGAGATACAGCTACTGTCTGGTGTTTCAGGGGGCTACATCACAATCAGTGCTTGTGCTTCGTCTGTATAAAATATCAGTGATGACATATTTTCCTCATCCAGAAAAGACATTACATGAATCACAGAACAGGTCACTACAACCACGTGAAAGGGAGTCAGACCATTTTCCAGAGGTAAATATATTCTTGTGTTTGGACGCGTTGCGGTTCTCTGTAAAAAATATATAGCACAAACAAAAGTCCCCGCAGGGATAAATATAGTTATATGCGCTTTTTCTGCTGGCTTTTACAATTGAAAGTGACAGGTAAACGAAATGTGTTACAGGTTTCTTTTGCTTTTCGTTGGGTTCTGTATATGCGAATTTACCCTGTGTGTTATTTTTGCAATGGACTCAGGCTGTATTCAATCAATTAAGGTTTACTTCTGGCATTAAGATGTATCCGTTGCCTGTTTTTTAAGGGCACGGTTTGTGCCGGGAAATGAAAATCACATCTTAAGTTCTTCACTCAAAGGATTTGTGATGTTTATCACGTATGGTCCGGGTAACGTGTTGAGGTCAATGTATTGCATCGTGATGGTGTCGTTACATCTTTTACTTTCCTCCTGATTTGCATATTCACTCCCGGCAACCTGGTTGTTTGTTTTTTCTTCTTCCGGATTTATAGTGTAGGCATGAGGTGGCGTTTCAGGGCGACAGACTGTGAGGATAATCACTAACATTCATGCGCGTTATGGGCGTGTCAGCAAACTGGATGCAACAGAGCCGAAACTGAAATTTGAACCCGGATTTCTGTATGCTGAAATACCTTATATTAGCGGCATCCAGAATCGAAAACTGAGCCGATATGTACACTTTTATCTTATGGATAAAGCTATCCTGCAGGCCAGGGATTTAAAGCCTTTAGCCCGGGCATTTTTACGCTGGATAAGGTGGCTGGAGGATAACGGACTTGACCCTTTCACCCCGGGAACGTTGAAATACCAAAGCCCTACATATGGCTTCAGGGAGTATCTTCTGGGGGCCGTAAGGCAGGGGCGCATCGCCTCATCCACCGCGGCGGTGTACATCAGCGTTATCCGACGGTTTTACGTATTTCTGGGCAAGTGTGGTGAGCTGGCTGCCAGCTCATTTTTTACGTTGGTCGAAAAAGTCGTTGACGGGCGACGCAAGGTGATAAGTTCGGATCTTGCCATCAGGATAACCAGCACAACAAAAAGGACAATCAACCCACTGAATGATGCAGAGGTTCATATCCTGGATGAGGCACTGAAATCTGAGTCCGGGTTGTTCAGTTTAATGATTGTGCTGATGAAAAATTGTGGGCTACGGCTGGATGAAATGCTGACCCTGCCGTCGTCACTCTTTACTGAAGAGTACCTTGCCAGTGTCCCTGTATCTGAGTTGACCATCAGGGGGCTTCATATTGGTCCGAGATGCGGAGTTCATACGAAGTTTGGGATGACGCGAGAACTCTTCATCACCAGACGATTGTACGAGCAGGTTCTGGATTATCTGGCGGATGAGGAGTATGAAAAGAAGATCCAAAAATGGCGTGCACGACAGGGTGGGGAAGGGCGGCACGAGCCTTTATTTTTAATGGCAAACGGGAAACGGATGTCTGAAAAAGCCTTTTACTCCCGCTGGTACAGTTTTCGCCATCGCCTGGCCCGGTCTGCTCCGGGAAATGTGTTCAGACATAAACCCCATGATTTGCGGGCAACGTTTGCGACCCATTTTTTACGCTCGGCACTGAGTTGCTATCCCGATCAGGCCGCAAATGCGCTGGGTACAGTAAAATACTGGATGGGCCATAAAAGCGAAAATACGACGATGAAATACATCGTCTTTCTTCAGCAAAACCAGATTTCTGATGCAGTCGCCGGGGTCATGGACGCATTGATTGACGGTGCTGCAGGTCGCGATGGAGCCATATATGAGCCGGAGTGAAACGCAGATAACGTGGATGGCCGAAAATGTGCTGTCATGGGAGACGGTCAGCGGACACATCACTCAGCGGGATCTGAACCGATATTATTTACTTGACGTTTATCTTCAGGCTCATTTTTCAGATTATGTGTTGCTCCCCGGATGGTTTAGTGAACATTCGCATCTTGCCCGCCCTGAAAAACGCGATTTTATTGCCTCTCTGAAACGATTTCTTCTGTCTTACCGTCCCGCCGGAAGGTTAACCATTTTCCGTTATCTCAATATGTTTTTTATATGGCAGTCAGTCAATCAGTATGACTATGGCACGGCTGAAGGCGTTGAAATGTATATTAAACATCTCATGAACGATATTCGTCGGCGAAAAATTTCAGTCAGGATGGCAAGACACTACTTGTCCGTGGTCAACCGGTTTTTGCTTACGGGCGGGCAGATTCAGAGGCGGTATGAATATGAATTCTTACCGAAAGGAACGTATCAGCAGCAGGGAAGGGATAGCTATACCAGGAATGAACTTTCCGAGATCCTGAGGCAGTTGTCATCCATGAATGAGTTCCTTGCGGGATGTATCCGGGAGCATATCGCTAAATCGGAAAAAGGGGTGCGGCATTTCTCACCGTCTTTGCTGGCACCTGTTTATGAAGCGTATTTCCGGTATCCGGGAGAGAACGGGGTCAGCAGGGCAGAGATCATCATCAGGGACGTTCTGGAAAATTACTTTCTTACTTCTTTTTTTCTGTTCTGTTACCACACATGGGGAAACACCTCTCAGGTTCTGGGTCTGACGCGGGATGATATACATCTGGATGAAAAGGGTATCAGCACTGATTATGTTTATAAGGGGAGAGCGAATAAGTATATACGTCTGACGATAGGTAAATCGGAGTATGTGACCAAACGTGCGGGCTATTACTGGTTTCTGTCTTTTATCAGGCTCAGGGACGACATCGTTAACTATCTGGTTTCCGCAGATAACTTCCCTCCGGTACAGGCGCTGTTTCTGAGTGAGCCGCAGGTGAAATTCCGTAAGCTTTATTCTCTTAATCCCAGTCATCTGACTAAATTTTCTAACTCTGAGGGGGCGTGGGCCACGATGCGGCAGCTTAATCCCTCGCTTCCATCAATTACCGTTTCTGGCTTGCGCAAAACGTCTGAGCAGTATACGGACAGAACATTAAAGAATGGTCTGATTACGGCGGAAAAAGCACAGCATAACTGGGGCACTTACAGGCGGAATTATGCTGCAGGTAACCCACAGGGGGCGAAGGAAAACTTCAGTGCTGCACTTGATACGCTTATGAATCAGGGGATTGCGACACGTGCGTTATCCGAGCGGGTAAAAGTTGCTGATGAGCTGGGGATCGATCTGCGTGGAAGCGATGAGGGTGTGGATCTTTTATTGAATGGCCTGGGATGTCGATCGCAGGAGCCGCCTACAGATATTGAATTGCGCTTTATAAAAAAGCAAAAACGATTTGGCCGGACACCAAAGGCTTGTGCGGATTTTTCTCATTGTGTCGAATGTTCAAAAAGTTGCGTTGTGGAAACGCTGGAGTCTGTATGGCTCCTGCTGTCATTCAGGCATGCTATCGAGTATGGAAAACCGTTGTACATCGGTTCGGTCAATGCTGTGGAGCGTTATGAAACGTTACTCCTGAAGATTGATTTACGGCTTGGGCTGGTAGATGAGGCGACCCTGAAAAAAGCGCGCGTTAAACTTCAGCGAGAAGGTGTGGCTCCGGTATGGCAGATTTGAAGAAAAAAGAGGTAAGCCGTAGTCGAATGGCGGAGTTTCCTGCCGGAACGCCGCTTCGTTCAGGGGATGAGTTTCCGACTGAGGATATCATCTGTGAGGCACTAGAAAACAAAAGCTTTGAACGTCTGAATAACTGCCTGGTTATCGCCAGCTCAGATGAACATGATATGCGTTTTATCAATGAGGAGACGCTGAATATTTATTTCAGGGATGATGTCTGGACCAATCGCTATGTCAGAACCCATATTGGTGAAACGTTAAGAACCGTTAATTTTTCAGGCATACGGGATCCTGAACTGCGTCTTGAAGCCAAAATCATCTCAGCCAGCCTGCTCTGGATTGTCGGCAGGACCGCGAAGACGCAGTCACTGATCCGGAAATGTGCAAACATTGTGGCGGGAGCCCGTATTATTGAGTCTATGGGGTATCGCAGTCTGTTTCAGCTTCGTTTTCCGCTTGTCCGGAATGCTTTCATTGTAAAGATGAAGGAGGAGGATGAGCACGGCAGGAAGCGTTCTGAAAGAACATTACGTAATTACTTTATGGACCTGGCGGATATCTCGCTGACAGGTCATACCCGTCTTCGAAAATACGGTTACTTTCCTGATATTAGCTTCGACAGTTACAACAGTGTGGATGATTCAAACCAGACATATTGTATGCCTTTCAGTCTTATGATGTCTGTCTGGGAAGGGCTGATTACTGAACTGGATGCTGAAATCAGTGATTTCGATTTTGACGGGTTTTCCCGGCTGTGCGCTATCATAAACGGTTTTTATGATTCGCCTTACTATACGTCGATGCTGGAAGCCCGTAAAAGAGGGACAGCAAAAAGCATACCGGATTACCGGGCCGCGTATTACTACAATATTGTTGCCGGGGAAATTCGGGCGCTTTTCGCGACACTTGGCCCCGGGATGCAGGGCTGGTTCTCGGTACATAAAAATAAGCGCTGGAGATCTGATTTTATTGGCGTTGATCACATAAAGCTGAACACCTGGCATTTTGAGCTGACGTTAAAAGTCATGAATGTGATACAGGCCATGTCGGGGATGAGACACAGCGAAGTGCTTGGCGTGATGCACGGTTCACTGATTTATGATGGTGATATCCTGGGACTTCGTTCGGTGTTGCATAAGTTCGCCCCGGAAGGTGGAAGTCACGAAGACTGGGTTGTTTGTCGCTATGTGGAAAAGCCTTTTCAGCATTTACGCAGAATTAATCAAATCATGACAGGCCTGGACGGGAAGACGCTGGACAATGTTCCATTGTCTTTAAATATCAGGTCGTGGTTCTCGGAGCAAAAACTCTCTTTTATGGGGACGCAGCGCCAGACTGAGTGGGCAAAGAAATTTGTGAAAAGACACCATCTGTTCATCCGACGTGACCATATTGATGAGTTCAGGCTTTTAAATCCAAACATACGTGATGATGAACGCGTTGCGATGGAGATTCGGGAGGGGGCTTTCTGGCCATTGCGAACCCATCAGTTTCGCCGTTCACTTGCTGTACACCTCAGGCGTCTTGATCTGATTTCTACTAATGATCTTATCCGGCAGTTTAAGCACTTAATCAGAGGCATGACGGAGTGGTATATGTCCGGTGCACTCAACGCTTCGCATTTTAGCCGGGCGATCCCTCAGGCATTCGCTGCCGAGATTGAAAGGGTTGATACCGAACTCTCAGCTTCCAGGGCTGTTTCTTAACAGCATGAAGGCCTGCTTTATGGCGAAGGCGGGAAGTTACTGATGTCCCAGAGAGGTGGGCACTTACATCAGAGTAAGCGTCCAGCGAGAACCGTATTGACGGGGATGCGTTATTCAATTGGCAGTGCTACGCGCCAGGGGAGCAGTTCGCTGACCCGGTTGACTGGCCAGTCCGCTATGACGTTAAGGACGTGACGGAGGTAGCTTTCTGGATCCACGCCATTCAGTTTGCACGTCCCGATCAGGCTGTACAGCAGCGCTCCCCGCTCTCCTCCATGATCCGAACCGAAGAACAGGTAGTTTTTGCGGCCCAGGCTGACCATCCGTAGCGCATTCTCAGCTATGTTGTTATCTGCCTCGGCCCAGCCGTCGTCAGTATAGTAAGCCAGCGCCGGCCACTGGTTCAGTACGTACGTGAACGCTTTCGCCAGTTCTGAGTGTCGCGACAGCGTTTTCACCTTTTCACGCAGCCAGCTTTCCAGGGATTTCAGCCGCGGTTTAGCTTTTTGCTGACGTTCTGCAAGGCGTCGCTTCGCCGGCATCCCCCTTATTTCCGCCTCGATGGCATATAACTCACCGATCCGTTTCAGGGCTTCCTCCGTCAGCGCTGACGGGGTGCGAACGTGCACATCGTGGATCTTGCGGCGGGCGTGAGCCCAGCAGGCAGCTTCCGTTATCTGTCCATTGCGGTACAGTTCGTTGAACCCGGCGTACGCATCCGCCTGCAGAACACCGCTGAAGCCAGCGAGATGGCTCTGCGGGTGGATACCTTTTCTGTCCGGGCTGTAAGCGAACCACACTGCCGGCGCCAGCTCTGACCCGGCGTTACGGTCGTCACGAACGTAGGTCCATAACCGCCCGGTCTTCGTTTTCTTATTACCTGGCAGCAGCACCTGGACCGGGGTGTCATCGGCATGGAGTTTACCGTCGGTCAGGACATAGCCCTGAAGCGCCTCTTCCAGCGGTGACAGCAGCCGGCAGCATGCATCCACCCAGCCCGACAGCAGTGAGCGGCTCAGCTCCACACTCTGGCGGCTGTATATTTCTGACTGCCGGTACAGCGGGGTGTGTTCTGCATACTTTGAACTCAGCACGCGGGCCAGCAGCCCCGGTCCGGCGATACCCCGCTCGATGGGACGTGAAGGCGCGGGGGCCTGCACGATGGCATCGCACTGAGTACAGGCATGTTTTTCCCGCACGGTCCGGATAACCCGGAAGGCGCTGCGCATCAGCTCCAGCTGTTCGGCGGCATCTTCACCCAGGTAACTCAGCGCACCACCACATTCCGGGCAGCATGACGCTGCCGGCAGCAGCCGTTTTTCGTCACGGGGAAGTGATTCAGGGAACGGTTTGCGGGTACGGGTCTGCCGCAGCGGGCGCTGCACGGCCGGGTCATCCACCCGGCCGGTAAGGGTATCGCTTTCTTTCTGCAACTGCTTAAGGTCGGCTTCCATCTGCGCGATACGGCGGGAGACTTTTTCGGAGCGGCTGCCGAAGTTCATCCGGCGCAGCTTATCCAGTTGCGCCTGCAGGTGATCTATTTCGCGTTCACGCTCGTTCAGCTTTTCCAGAAGGGCACGGTTCAGCGCCTCCTGTTCGGCAAGGAGACGTTTCAGTTCATCGATATCGTCAGGAAGTAAGCTGTTCATACCGGGTATATTACCAGGCTCATTCAGCGTCGACCAGGATAAAGAGGCCTACAACATAGTCAGTGACGTAAGCAGTCTTTTAGGCTGCCGCCAGTCGATACCTTCAAGGAGCATCGCCAGCTGTGCCGGTGTGAGGAACACTTTGCCATCCCGGGCTGACGGCCAGGCGAAGCGGCCGCGCTCCAGCCGTTTGGTCAGCAGACACAGTCCATCGCCGGTAGACCAGAGGAGCTTTACCTGACTGCCATTACGCCCACGGAAGATAAAAACGTGACCTGACATCGGATCGTCTTTCAGCGTCGTCTGCACCTTTGCCGCCAGGCCGTTGAAGCCGTTTCTCATATCGGTGATGCCAGCGACCAGCCAGATCTTTGTCCCTGATGGTAATGGGATCAACGTTTGAGCTCCCGTATCAGCAGGTTCAGGATATTTTCGCTGATGGCACCATTCAGACGGAGTGATCCGTGCCGGAACGTCACTTCACAGCTGATATTGAGTGATTCAGGTGCCGCAGCAGCTACAGGTTGTGACCGGGGGGAGGTTGCAGGGACAACATCTTCGGTATCAAGTGTTATCGGGAGCAGCTCAGGCACGTTGTTTTCTGTTGTTGAAGGAGGACGTAGTTTTCCTTCGCGCCAGTACTGGCGCCACTTGAACAGCAAATTATCGTTGATCCCATGCTCACGAGCGAGTTGCGCTACGGAGATCTCTGGTCGATGCGAGAGTTCAACCATTTTGATTTTGAACTCAACGGGATAATTAGGGCTTTTTTTACGCACTGCGGTTAATGATTTCATGGATAGCGTCCACCATATTTGGTGTCCACTATCCTCTCAGGAATATCAGGATCTGCCAGACGGTGCTGAGACGACGCTTACCATTAATGATTTTCCTTGCGTGAACGATATCGCTGAACCAGTGCTCATTCAGGCATTCGGTGATGCTGCCAACTTACTGATTTAGTGTATGATGGTGTTTTTGAGGTGCTCCAGTGGCTTCTGTTTCTATCAGCTGTCCCTCCTGTTCAGCTACTGACGGGGTGGTGCGTAACGGCAAAAGCACCGCCGGACATCAGCGCTATCTCTGCTCTCACTGCCGTAAAACATGGCAACTGCAGTTCACTTACACCGCTTCTCAACCCGGTACGCACCAGAAAATCATTGATATGGCCATGAATGGCGTTGGATGCCGGGCAACCGCCCGCATTATGGGCGTTGGCCTCAACACGATTTTACGTCACTTAAAAAACTCAGGCCGCAGTCGGTAACCTCGCGCATACAGCCGGGCAGTGACGTCATCGTCTGCGCGGAAATGGACGAACAGTGGGGCTATGTCGGGGCTAAATCGCGCCAGCGCTGGCTGTTTTACGCGTATGACAGGCTCCGGAAGACGGTTTGCGCACGTATTCGGTGAACGCACTATGGCGACGCTGGGGCGTCTTATGAGCCTGCTGTCACCCTTTGACGTGGTGATATGGATGACGGATGGCTGGCCGCTGTATGAATCCCGCCTGAAGGGAAAGCTGCACGTAATCAGCAAGCGATATACGCAGCGAATTGAGCGGCATAACCTGAATCTGAGGCAGCACCTGGCACGGCTGGGACGGAAGTCGCTGTCGCTCACAAAATCGGTGGAGCTGCATGACAAAGTCATCGGGCATTATCTGAACATAAAACACTATCAATAAGTTGGAGTCATTACCCTTTTTTCAACTTCTGATGGATGCGAGTGATTGAACTCATACATTAATGTTTTCCCACGAAGTCTTTTTTCAGGTAAGCCTTCGCACATATCGGTAAATAGCTTGCCTGCTTTTATTTTTTCTGTCATCGACATGTTCATTTTTAACATTCCGTCCTGATAAGTTGGTCGGATAAGGCGCTCGCGCCGTATCCGACATTAATTTCTTAAGCGACTTCATTCACCTGGCGACGCAGCAGAGAAAGTGGGCCGGGGCCGCTAAGCGTGAACACGGAAATTAAGGTGAAGCCCAGCGCCACCAGACCCAGCACCAGGTAAGCGCCCTGGAAACCGATGCTTTCATACATATTGCCCGCCAGAATAGACATAAAAATCATCGCCAGTTGCTTAAAGAAGCAGAAACAGACCAGATAAATCGTCGCTGAAAAACGCACTTCAAACTGGCTGGTAATATATTTAAAGCAGCCCACCAGCAGGAACGGTACTTCAAACATATGCAGCGTTTTCAGAATAACCACTTCCAGTGCTGAGGTAGCGAACGATGAGCCAATAATACGTACTGACATAATAGTGCCAGCCAGCAGCAGGGCGTTTTTCCCACCGATGCGATTAATGATCAGTGGCGCAAAAAACATAATCGAGGCGTTAAGTAATTCGCCCATTGTCGTTACGTAGCCAAATACCCGCGTACCCTGTTCACCGGTAGCAAAGAACGAAGTAAAGAAATTAGCAAACTGTTGGTCAAAAACATCGTAGGTGCAGGAAACGCCAATAACATACAGTGACAAAAACCACAGTTTTGGCTGTCTGAACAGTTCCAGCGCCAGCTTAAGGCTAAATGCCGAATGGTTGGCACCTACCGCATTGGCAACCGTGGCAGAAGAGGGCGCATCCGTTTTGGCGAAAAAGAGTAAAACGGCGAGGATGAATGCACAGCCAGAACCCAGCCAGAAAACAAACTGATTATTGATGGTGAACATGATGCCGACAATCGAGGCACACAGCGCCCAGCCAACACAGCCAAACATCCGCGCGCGACCATATTCGAAATTACTGCGACGGCTGACTTTCTCGATAAATGCCTCTACTGCTGGCGCACCGGCGTTAAAACAAAAGCCTAGATAAATACCACCAACAATCGATCCTACTAAAATGTTGTATTGTAACAGTGGCCCGAAGATAAAAATAAAGAACGGCGCAAACATCACTAACATGCCGGTAATAATCCACAGCAGGTATTTGCGCAGCCCGAGTTTGTCAGAAAGCAGACCAAACAGCGGTTGGAATAATAGCGAGAACAGAGAAATAGCGGCAAAAATAATACCCGTATCACTTTTGCTGGGCTTTGTTGAATAAATCAGATTTCGGGTAAGTCTCCCCCGTAGCGGGTTGTGTTTTCAGGCAATACGCACGCTTTCAGGCATACCTGCTTTCGTCATTTTGTTCAGCGCTCGTACCAGGGCCATAGCCTCCGCAACCTGACCATCGTAGTCACGCAGCGTCAGTGAACCCCCGAACAGCTGTTTTACCCGGTACATCGCCGTTTCCGCTATCGAGCGACGATTGTAATCTGTTGTCCATTTCCACCGCGCATTACTCCCGGTCATTCGCTGATTAGCCACTGCACGGTTACGGTCTGCATATTCACCGGGCCAGTAACCCGCACCTTTTCGGGGAGGGATAAGCGCGCTGATTTTCTTACGCCGCAGTTCATCGTGACATAGCCGGGTATCGTAAGCGCCATCGGCGGCGGCTGACCTGATTTTCCGGTGGGTTTGCCGGATTAACCCGGGGAAGGCCTCTGAGTCCGTAACGTTGTTCAGCGACAGGTCTGCACAGATGATTTCATGTGTGTTGCTGTCAACTGCCAGATGCAACTTTCGCCATATACGACGGCGTTCCTGGCCATGCTTTTTGACTTTCCACTCGCCTTCACCGAAGACCTTCAGCCCGGTGGAATCAATTACCAGGTGTGCGATTTCACCCCGGGTGGGCGTTTTGAAACTGACATTAACCGACTTTGCCCGCCTGCTGACACAGCTGTAATCCGGGCAGCGTAGCGGAACGTTCATCAGAGAAAAAATGGAATCAATAAAGCCCTGCGCAGCGCGCAGGGTCAGCCTGAATACGCGTTTAATGACCAGCACAGTCGTGATGGCAAGGTCAGAATAGCGCTGAGGTCTGCCTCGTGAAGAAGGTGTTGCTGACTCATACCAGGCCTGAATAGCTTCATCATCCAGCCAGAAAGTTATGGAGCCACGGTTGATGAGGGCTTTATTGTAGGTGGGCCAGTTGGTGATTTTGAACTTTTGCTTTGCCACGGAACGGTCTGCGTTGTCGGGAAGATGCGTGATCTGATCCTTCAACTCAGCAAAAGTTCGATTTATTCAACAAAGCCGCTGCGTGACTACGATGGTCAGGTTGCGGAGGCTATGGCCCTGGTACGAGCGCTGAACAAAATGACGAAAGCAGGTATGCCTGAAAGCGTGCGTATTGCCTGAAAACACAACCCGCTACGGGGGAGACTTACCCGAAATCTGATTTATTCAACAAAGCCTCTTTTCTTTTAAAAATAAATTATTCAGATTTATTTTCTATTGATTTAATGAGGTAGGGAATGACAGAAAGTGCTTTGCTTTTGCGAGAGGCATTTAATGAATCGGTTAACTATATGACATGGTCTTTTTATTCACTGATAACTGCTTACGTTTCGATGGCTTTTTATGATAGAGTTGAGGTTAAGACCCGAATAAATAATTATCTGAATAAGTTACTTTTCGTGATTGCTATGTCCGTTTTTATCCCAAATATGTACTTTGTTTCAATGGTGTTCAGTCAGAAGTTAGGCACCGCAGCTGGCGTTGCGTCATTCATTATTGGGCTACTTTTCATGATGTTAAACTCGGCACCTGTAATTACTGGTATCGTACAGCAGCGCAAAGATTGAGTTTTATGAGTATAGTCAGTTGGGTTTTCATCTGTTTTATCAGACTTAGAAAAATGAAATCTTTCAATTCATTGATTTTAAACGCAAAAAAATTTCTAAATGATCAGAATTATAGGGTGCTCATTTTGCACAGCAGTAGGGGTTGACCATTCAATGGAAACGCTCCTTCGAACTGACCCGGAGAAATACGGTTATCAGGCTGGCCTGAGTCGTCTTCAGCGATTTCTTTCTAAGATCCAGTACGACTGGAGCCTGCGGGATTATATCGGTCGTAAAGTGTTCGAAGGCGGATATGTGCGTCTTCAACCCAATATCTTTTCTTCGTCCCTGACTGAACGTCTTTTTCATGCCTGTTGCAGCCTTGATTATGTTGAAGCAAGACGTGCGGCAGAGCATCGCAGAAAGCTACTTTCCGGCGAGGTTGACGATACGGCTTATAACCGTCGTATGGCTGAGCCACAATTTCGGCTTGTACAGGAAGCAAACGTGATCCACGTTGATTTCCTCTGGTCGTTGCACTGTTTCAACCCTCGCCCGTTTCGGGCAATTGAGATCTATCGCAGGGTCTGGGAAGAGGCCGATCTGGACCTTCTTGAGGATGAGCCTGACATGCAGCCTGTGCCCCGTACACCAATGCCAGCTCCACTCTGGATGAAACTGCCCGGAGGCCGGTTCGGTACAGCTTATGATGGACTGACTGATACGTTGCCGCTGATGACCTATTTTGACGGGCAGGCTGACCCCAGGGCTTCACGTAGCCTAAAGACCGGAGAGAGCAGTTCTGTCGTCGTGGCATTCGAGGAAGAGGATGAGCTGACTGTTGAAGAAGATACGGCGTCCTGGATTATCTGGCATGAATACGACGGGTTACGCCAGCGCATCGCTGACGGTGAGTTTACTCCAACGACTGCTGCTCAGTATCTTCTTCGTTATGGCGCGGTCCGAATTTCAAAAGGCAAGGGCGCTGTCTATCATCGTCTCGCACAGCGGGGACAAACCTTTTCCCGCCTGGGGATAGGCGACAGAGTGTCGCTTCCAGAGCTGGTTGCCAGTCGGCGTTTTAAAATACTCAGTGATTCTGCATACCGTCAGGTTGTAGCCCGGAAATTGCGTGGACAGATAAAAAAGTTCAGATTCTGGGCATGCGTAGCTGCCTGTGTTCAGTTGCACGTACACAACAAGACGGCACTCGGAGAAAGAATTTTAACGTTACTCGAAGGTGAGAGGGAACAGCAACAAGGTGCGATCCAGGCGAAGCTGAAGGCGGGAATGATGGATGCAGTTCTAACTCTGTGTAACCAGCGACTCCGGGTGAAAGAAAATACTAACCAGCCAGAGGAGTTCCGCTATTACCGTGCCGTAAGAGCTCGTTTCATGCGCCATTTATCTGAATGCCTTAAGCCAGAAAATGGCGGCGTTATCCGTGACGTTATCTGGGAACTGAGGGTGCTGAGCAGTGCTCACGGTACGACCAAAACAGGTTTTTACTATGTCGATAGCAATCGCCCGACAGCGAAAGGACTGTTAAACCGCCTTCTGATGAGGATGGTCAAGCAGGTCGTATAAGCGTCTGAAACGCGAAACACACGAAAATGGAGGGGTTATACAAAAAAAACTTAGCTTTGATCGTGATGTAATGTGGACATCATGTCCAAGCGTTGCTGCATCCAGAAAAGTAACTTTAATCCTGTTGATACAGCCCTTGCATTACCTGTTTACGCATAGCGTGGAAACGTTCTAATTAAACCAGACGAATATAAATTTAAATTAATTCACTCACCCCCGGAATCGGGGAACTAAACAAAAGGATCATCAATGCAAAATCAAAATACACCCGCTCAGGAAAAACACACCGTATACCTTTTTAATGCCGAACATGCTGACAAGACAGCCGCCAAGCAAGCCGGGAAACTCTTCACGCTGGACATTGAACACCCAATGACCCTCAACGATCTCTCGCTGCTGTGTGAGTCGGTCGCGGACGCTGTGGGAGCACCTGGCGGAATTAAATATGAAATCACAACAGAGCCTAATGGGGTTCAGGAGGAATACTGAATCAGTGTGGTGTGAGTCCATTTTAATTTGACGTTTCATGAGTTCTATCGAGAGGCTGAAGTATGACTTTGAAAATGGAAAGTTCCCGGACTTCCAAGCCTGAGGGGCCATTTGTATTAATCACTTTTGAGGGGGACGAATTTCTTTTTGATGACAGACATAATGTCGTCAAGATAAATGGCAGGCCTAAAAAAATGGATGTAAAGCGAAATTATTTTGAGTCCGATCTGGGAGAAGGGAAAGCGAAATACTGGACTTTAAATATCGAAGAGGCTCATCGGTTCAATTCGATTGATGAAGCGACAGAACAACTTTGTAAACTGAGTCGCCCTCATCTGATCAAAATTCGCAAAGTTGAGGGGGTATCTGAATGACCAAAGAGATGTTTTTACGCATTTTAAATGAGGCACAGGCTCGTGTGGATAACGATTCGCTTCCGCTTGATGTTCGTATCCGGTCACGCACCACGGTAAATGATTGCGTCATCCGGGCAGATAAAGAGGGGTGGCCTATTGAGTATAAACAGAAGGTCTGGGTAGATGCAGTCAGTGGCTGTTATCTTTAGCGGTTACTTAAGCCAGTTCCTGTGCCCGTGAGCTTAGTAAAGGCGGAAAATGATATGGTCAAGGTGATAAATATCAACGGGAATTTAGTTGAATTACCTGAGCCCTCAGCAAAGTTATCCAAAGCTGAATCACCTGATGGTAGGTTCTCAAAACCTAAAAATAAGATCTCTAAAATACAGCGAGCTGAGCTGCGAATGAAATTTGGGGGGCGTTGTGCCTATTGTGGTTGCAAGCTTCCTGAAAAAGGGTGGCATGCCGATCATGTTGAGCCTGTTCGACGCGACTTTGAACTGGTGAGAGCCCCTGTCGGCAGCGGCGTAACTCATGTTGCCCGAAGTACGGGTAAGGTTATGCACCCTGAACTGCATGCTATAGAAAACTTATTTCCATCATGCGCCCCCTGCAACCTTTTTAAAGGAGCTTTTAGTGTTGAAGGAATGAGAAAAGAAATTACCAAACAGGTTGAACGGGCTCGCGCATATAGCGTGAATTTCCGTACCGCAGAACGTTTTGGGTTGCTTCATATTGTAGAAAAACCGGTCGTCTTCTGGTTTGAGCAGTATAACGAACAGAAACAAAACGAATAATTTCTGTGAAACATAAAAGAAGTTAATCAGCAGTGGTTTACTAATTAAAGAGTGATTTAAATATTTTGATGCTGCTGAGGAGCTGCCTGGTATATCCTTCAAAGGAGAAAATGATGTATCTGCATCTTGTGCCCCGTATTCTTCACCATATGAAAAACAAGTGTACTCTCGTGTCAGTTTCTGTACCTGAATTGTCACTTGAGCTTAAAGCTGATTCGCTGGTGGCAATGAAACCTTATCCCAACAAGTCCTACCACGTTGTCATGTTGAAGGGGCGACGTGCATTAAATGGCTTTCTGGTAAAAAGCCCACGGACTTTAACTGAGTTCACAATGATAACAATCTGGGAAATTGAAGGCTTTGGAAAAATTAGTCATACCGTAAAAACGCTCGTTCAGGACAAAGACTATGACTTGGTCTCCCATGATGTCCTTTTGGCACATGCATACCATCAGAGGGAGGAAGAATTGGGGTACCGTGTACATCCATCCTATGACAGTCTAGCTCCCGTCGATTTTGAACCAACAATGCAGTCAAGGTACATAAAGGAATCCGATCTTTCCCACGACGTATGGGAAACCTATTCATGGGGGGAATTGCTGCGTTCGCGTGAAGAGACATTTCTGGCGATGACCATGTCATCTGCTCGTTTAAGCCATCCAGCATTCATCAGAGGAAACCGACTTCCTCAAACTGACCAGGCCATCATTATCAGTTCGTAACGACCTTTTATTCTTTTTGATGCCAGGCGAGTCTCCTTTTGCCTGGCCACTTTGATTTATTGCCTGGGAGTAACCTATGGATGAGCAAGATATTCTCCGCGTTATAAACGGCCGTGAGATTGATGCTTCTGACCTCCTGGAAGAAGCTATGCCGAACGCAGCCCGACGCTTTTATCGTTTAACTAACAGCATGAACAAATTGCTTTAGGAGGTCAGGGAGCACTTTCCTGACGCGATGTATTACTCTGCCAGCGGAACGGTAAGCCTGCTGTTGGGGAGCAGCCACGACAACAATGACCATCCGGTTAGAGAAATGGTCGCTGTAAGGTCACCAGATCTAAACATTGAAGGCGGTGATTGGTAGGTCAAGCAGGGGATCTATGTGCACTTCATGTCCTAACTTCATCCAGTGCTGAATTCAGTGCACAGACAGTAGGGGACTTCTCCTTTAATCAGAATGGCAAAGGGTTACGTGAGGATCAGATTCTATTTTTTTGCCTCGAAAACGGATAAACCCAGGTTTTGGCGCTTTAACCGAAAAATCAGCAGAACGGTAAATGATAGGCTGTCATGGATAACCATTTTGAGGCAAAAATGAACGTTTCAACTGACAGCAGCAACATATCGATAGCAGAACTCAAAGAAGAATTTATACCCGGTCTTCTGCTTAATGCTGGGGCAATAAGCCATTACGGCGACTCGGCTTTATCTTCGAAGGCTATGGATAAGTATTCAAATCTTCTGGAGAAAGACGCAGTTACCGCTTTATCAGGAGCCTTGAACCGTATCGTAAGTGCCTTAGCGGAGGCAGATCCACGTTCTATCAGTAGCAATCCATCCTGGTTTTCCCGCTTTACGGGCAAACACCTTGAAAAGCGCGTTCGTTACCAACACGCACGTGAGAAGGTGGAAAATCTTATTAATGAGGGGAACGGATATCTGACACATGTGAATGAGACGCTACTGGCTTTAGAAGAGCTGCTTGAAACATATGTGTCAGAAATCAAACGCCTTAAAATTTTTATCCAGGCAGGCCATGAGTTCCTTAGGGATTCTACCGAAGAAAAAAATAGTGACGATCTAAGCCTTGTCTTCGATAAACCGAGGGAAAGATTTGCCAGACGTTTAGCTAACCTGGCAACACTGCTTGCGTCTCATGAAATGGCCGCCATGCAGATGGAAATCACTCGCGGGACTTGTATAGATATTGCTGACCGCTTTAACGAAACTATAAAAGTCCTGGTTCCAGTATGGCGGCAACACACACTTTCGCTGTTATCAGTAAATAACACTGACCCTACGATTGTTAGAAAAGCTAATCAGGCCCACGAGGCTCTTCTAAAAAGCCTGCGACAAAATTTAGAGGGATTCCAAAAATGATTAATAATTTGACCACCAGAACTGAGGTTGTTGCTTTTACTTTGACTTCCGCTGAACTGGAAAAGTTCGGGCTGAATGAGCAAGATGAACAAGAGATTAAAGCCGTCGCGGAATGCATTAATGCCGATGATCCAGGAACAGTTTATCGTTTTGGCCGGGCAATGGGGGAAAACACTGCTAATTATGCGGGTAGCCTGCTTGAGCAAATTCGCAATAAAGATTTAGACGAAGCCGGGAGCAAATTAACTGAAATTATCAACCTTGCAAGAAATGTAAACATCTCGAACTTAACTGAAAGTCGTTCAAATCTGCCAGTTATTGGCCCTTTGTTGGATAAAATCCGCACCCGTGGGAAGAATTTCGCCGCACAGTTTGAATCAACTCGTGAACAAATCGATGCTCTGGTTTCAGAGGTTTCAGTTACACAGAATAGCCTCGGTTCTAATAATATTTCGCTCCAGCAAATGTTTGATGAAGTCGTTAAAGAACACCACTTAACAGGTGTACATATTGCTGCCGGTAAATTAAGGCTGGGAGAATTACAATTAAAAGCAGAAAATCTCAGAGCTAATGTTGGTAACAATCCTGCTAAGTTCCAGGAAGTATCTGATCTGGATACGCTAATTGCTAATTTAGAAAAACGTATTGGCGATTTAGTTGTTTCTCAGCAGTCTGCTATGCAAGTATTGCCAATGGTACGGATTATACAGGCAAATAACCAAAGTCTTATCGACAAGTTTCATAGCGTCAAAGAGGTTACTGTCCCTAATTTCAAGCGTCAGTTTCTGTTAGCCATTTCTCTAAATGGACAGCGTAACGCTGTAAATCTTGCCAATGATATCGATAATGCCAACAATGAGTTACTCCGTAGTAATGCAAAATTACTGCATCGCAATGCAGTAGAAACTATGAAAGCAAACCAACGGCTGGTTATTGATATAAGCACCCTTAAAGAGGTGCAGGATACGCTTATCCAGACGGTTGGCGATGTTGTTAAAATCCAGAGAGAAGGGGCTATTAAGCTCAGGGAAACAGAAAAACAGGTTCTTGCCATGCGTGAGAATTTGCGCACCCGACTGACACAAAAAGGGGTAGATCATGGTGCGTAACCTTAAGAGTAGTGACGATTTTTCCCGTGAACTGTCATTTCTTTTTCACCGGTCTATAAAGATTAGAAATTCAGGTTTCGCGATATTTGGTGCGGGCCTGCTGATAATGATTTTTGGTCTTTGCTTGTGGTTGCTGTCATTACACCTCTCACCTTCAGTTCTGGACTTTGATATTGATGTGCCCTTGTCATTCTTCAATTCATCTGAAGGTGAAGATAAGTTAGTGGTTTCGGATTTTGGCGATGCATTTGGAGGCTTCCTAACTACATATTCTAAGTTGCTATTAGGGATTATGGGGCTATTAGTAGTTTCTTCAACTGCCTTTAAAATTTTAAAGGGGGAGGAAATAGGTGAGATATTCCCGATGCTTCTAATTGCTGGCGCTTTTCTTATCGGCTTGTCAGTTTTTACATCTGCTTTAGGTTCGGAAGAGACTGATGCCACTTCAGCTTCGACTGTAAAGGTTATCAAGAAATATGTAAAACATGAAAAATACGATAAACTTGTCGCATATTTAAATGATAGTAATTGGCCCTCAGGCGAAGAGGTATCTGTAAACTATTTAAAGGCGCAACTACATATAAAACTCGGCAAGCCAGATGTGAAGTTAACACAGAATGTTGTTAGGGCGTATATGTCTGGTGTATTACAGTCAAATATTCCCGTGAAAGTTCGTTATGCATTGGAAAAGACAGCTTTAGATAAATCCGTCTCACCACTTGCGATTCGTTATGAGCAAAAACGTATGTCTAAATCACATACCTTTTCAAAAGCGTCGGTTAATTGTCTTAAAGTAGGTAGTCCCGTCGCATTCGTTGGCGTTTTGTTCGCTCTTCTTGGTATAAAAATCAGGCGGCGAGTCAGATTCTTAGAATCAAATTGAATGAAAGCCCGGTACGCTGGGCTTTTTTATTCAGTAACTTTTATCAAATATGTAGTAATTTACCGGAATCTGCTTCTCCAGCTTGTTAGCTGAAAAGCTTACTCAAGTATAATAATCTACTTCTGATTATGTTTTTTATGGTTTTATTTTTACACAACTTATTAAGGATACATGATGTGTAACTTTACTCCTGTTCAAATTATTGCTGATTATATACTGAGGTTTCTTAAAAATAATACTGATGCCAAGCTTTATGAGGCAATGCAGCGTCTTGAAAAGAAAATTGGTCAGTTTGTCGCTGATGGGGTTGATGAACATCAATTACGCTCTTCATTAAGCAAAGTCTGTCGATCTCGTTCCAGGGCGGCTCTTAAAGAGGAGTGTGAACAACTCATTCCATAAAAAGAACATCATACGGGAAAGTTACTTTAACGGTGAATGGCTCGCTTCTGGCGGTTTAAGTTGACGGCCATTCCTACCATAGCCATCATAAAGTATGATTAGCATTCGAGTGTGGCACTACTAATTTTAATGGGCTACGCATTCAGTCTCCACCTCTCTAACTATAAAGGTTCTTTTCATGTCCAATAGCTTCGATAAGCCGCAAACGCTCCCGGTACATAATTCTGATGCCGAACCCTTTTTTCCGAAAAACCTTGGTCCATTTATCGAGCAGGTATCCGGAAGGGATCTGGCAATGCTCACAGAATCAGAGAAGGAAAAACTTGCGCACCTGATCAGAACTGGGCGTAAATATGGAGTTTCTGTCGCTATCGTTCCTGATACAGATTCTGCTGAGCTTCATGAATTACTGTCTAATGCCGATTCCATTGAAAGGCAGTTTTCCATCTATGAACGCATCCAGACGAAGATTGCGTTCACGCGGTGTCAGGAAGCATAAACAAAGTGAGAAATACAACTACGTGGTATGACGTAGAACATATTGAAATCACCACAGGCGAGCGAGGCGGCAGGATATGGGTGCTGAAGCTCTCCTGTGGCCATACAGTATTTCGCCGAATACCTCCTATACGTCTTCATAACCTCACAGCTTTTTCTCTGCGGGAGCCCCCAGAAAAATGTCGGTGCTCTCTTTGCAATTCAAGTCCATAATAAAGCCTTTTTAAAGGCCACAAACTGCATATCACAGGATAAATCATCCTCTACAGCGTTCATTCTTAAACGCAAAATTTATATTTCATTCATTCTATTTTAAAAGCGTTATAAAAGACGGAATCCTATTTAGTCTGTTTGATGCTTAAATCATCTTCAGTGCCTTTTATCTTTTACCCAGCGACTTTAACATTAACCTGAGCAGAAAACTTGTTTTCAAACTAAGTTCGAAAACTTTCTGCTCAGGTTATTAGCCGGGTAAGCCACTTTGTTATATTTGTTTCATGTTAACAGAGGAGGCGATATGCAAATTGAAAAGGTGATGTCATTACTTGAAGTGCTTTCAAGCTGGCTTGAAGATAACATCAATATGGATTCTGAAATTATCTTTGATAATGACGAAGATAATACCAACTCAGAAATTCTGTATCCTGCTGTAGAAAAGGCTAATGCCGTTTTGCGCAAAATGGCATCTTTATCTTCAGATTCTGTTCATGCAATTCGACAGCGCTTGCAGCTTGCCGTAGAAGGCAAAGCTGAATTGTCCCTCAAGGATGTGGGAGAGCTTCTGCTGGCAACAAAGTATCTGATGTTGTCCACTGAAGAGGGAGAGTAAGCCTGTGACCACTCTCGTATTTGAAATGGCAGATATCAATAAACTGATCGAAGAAATTCGCACCGCAAAAACGTTTTCGGTCACCCCAGATCAGATCTATGACCCGGCATGCTATCCGGGGGGAGCCCTCCTTAACGCTGAGGGACAGACTGAAGAAGAGGCGCGTAAAGCTGGTAGGGTTTTCTTTCCCTCATCCTCAAAAATTGCCAGCACACATCTGGTGCCAAAAGTGCTTCTCGCGCACAGTCATGGTGTATACCTGATCACTAATGCTGAGCTTGAGGGCTCTCCCGCATCCCGCGATACTGTGGCTTACGCCCAGGGGATGAATCCAAAACTGGATGAGGACTGGGATTACGCTTGTGATGCCGCTTTGGGTGGGTCTGATTGTAGCTATACCATTCCCGTTGAGTGGCTGGAGTTAGCGGTAGAGCAGGGTTTTCAGGAGTTTCGACTTCGAATGAGTGAAACCAATATCAAACTTGTCAGCAAATAGTATGTCCTTGCTGTTTCCAGTCAAACATTGTCCGCCAGTCGAGCTGCTGGCGGATTGTTTTATATAAGGCCGGGAAGGTATGTCAGGTTTAAGCAGTTCCGCCCAGAAGCTTACAAGGGCGCAGATTTACGTGTTAAGACGGATGGCATCCGGCACGATCTATGATATCTCTGGCAATTTCAGACGGGCCAGAGAACGGCGTACGTTTATGGGGAATCCTGATGATGTGACGTGCAGGAGCTCTCTGGTCCTGTTCCGGCTGGGCCTCGTGGAGTTATGCCAGCCAGTAAGGCATCTGGAGCCAGGTTTATACTATCGGCTCAAGTTGAGCTCCTCAGGGCATGAAGCTCTTAAGGCGAACGCACACCTCTAACATTTGAGATAGTTCGTTCGCAGCCAGGAAAGTAACTTTCATCTCAAGTGTGACCCTTACTACCTCATTTATGAGTAAAACCCCCCTCTGATATGTCGAAAATGCTCATTTATACGAAAATAGTTTCTCTTCAGGTGTGATGTAATTACTGAGAATTCTCCCTGAATGGAAGGCAACCGATGAAAATGTTTTTTACCCCTTATGTTCGTATCGTTTTCTATTTTTGCGCATTGATTTTTATTGTTTACAGTTTCAGTGATTTTTTCCAGGGCGTCCCTGACAGCACCTTCTTCAGTGCGGTCATCACGCTACTTGTTATCGGAACCATTGTTGCCCGGCATCTGGATCGCAAAAAATCTCTCAAATATACTTCACAGATTTAAGTTTCCACTCAGGCCACTCTCGGGTGGCTTTTATAATTTAATAAGGACCGGTTCATGCATAACCACGAAATTCAGACCATTGCTATATTTAGTGCCCAGTATAAAAACATCGAAGATGCTGAAAATGCAGGTGCTTTATATTCAGTAGATATTGAATATCCGATGACACTAAATGATTTATCGCGGCTTTGCGACTCTATTGCCGAAGCAGTAGGTGTGCCTGGCGGCGTCAAATACCAGTTCGTGTCCCAGCCGGAAGCGCATGAAACCAGCTTCTGATAACCAGTAACCAAACTGCCTAAAAGCAGGTGCAAAGCCATGAAACAAACAAAGTCTTCTATGTCACGTATTGTGCAGCTGTACGACGGGAGCCGATACGGAAACTGCGAGCAGGCTGATAACGAAGGAGAGCTTTTTACGGTGGTGTTGAATAAGCCTTCGCAGATCGATGAGGCTTTGTTGAATAAATCGAACTTTTGCTGAGTTGAAGGATCAGATCACGCATCCTCCCGACAACACAGACCATTCCGTGGCAAAGCAAAAGTTCAGAATCACCAACTGGTCCACCTACAACAAAGCTCTCATCAACCGTGGCTCCCTCACTTTCTGGCTGGATGATGAGGCGATTCAGGCCTGGTATGAGTCGGCAACGCCTTCATCACGAGGAAGGCCCCAGCGCTATTCTGATCTCGCCATCACCACCGTTCTGGTTATTAAACGCGTATTCCGGCTGACCCTGCGGGCTGCGCAGGGTTTTATTGATTCCATTTTTGCCCTGATGAACGTTCCGTTGCGCTGCCCGGATTACACCAGTGTCAGTAAGCGGGCAAAGTCGGTTAATGTCAGTTTCAAAACGTCCACCCGGGGTGAAATCGCACACCTGGTGATTGATTCCACCGGGCTGAAGGTCTTTGGTGAAGGCGAATGGAAAGTCAGAAAGCACGGCAAAGAGCGCCGTCGTATCTGGCGAAAGTTGCATCTTGCTGTTGACAGCAACACACATGAAGTTGTCTGTGCAGACCTGTCGCTGAATAACGTCACGGACTCAGAAGCCTTCCCGGGCCTTATCCGGCAGACTCACAGAAAAATCAGGGCAGCATCGGCAGACGGCGCTTACGACACCCGGCTCTGTCACGATGAACTGCGCCGCAAAAAAATCAGCGCGCTTATTCCTCCCCGAAAAGGTGCGGGTTACTGGCCCGGTGAATATGCAGACCGTAACCGTGCAGTGGCTAATCAGCGAATGACCGGGAGTAATGCGCGGTGGAAATGGACAACAGATTACAACCGCCGCTCGATAGCGGAAACGGCGATGTACCGGGTAAAACAGCTGTTCGGGGGTTCACTGACGCTGCGTGACTACGATGGTCAGGTTGCGGAGGCTATGGCCCTGGTACGAGCGCTGAACAAAATGACGAAAGCAGGTATGCCTGAAAGCGTGCGTATTGCCTGAAAACACAACCCGCTACGGGGGAGACTTACCCGAAATCTGATTTATTCAACAAAGCCGATCGATGACATCCGTAAAATCGTAGACACAACCGCCGAAGTACTTGGCAAAGCTTTGCCAGTACTCCTCTTTTAAAGCTTACATCCGTGAAGGATAATTACGGTCTTACTACTTTCAGTTTTTCATTCCAGTGCCGTCCATTTTAATTTATCGATTTTAAGCGGTCGGCGCTATTTCATTGTTTCTTTTCCGACTGTAATTCCTTATATATAGGAATATTTCAAAGAATTTATCTCAGGTTATTTGTGGCGTGGTGCCAGTTGTTATAATGATTCCACATAATCTGGAGAGTCAATCATGATCACATCTCTAATGAATTTCCGCGATTTAACCGGAGAGGCAGTCATCCAGGCGCGGCAATGCGTTATTAATGCTGAGATCGAAGCGGCCCGGGAAAAGGTAATTCATGCTCGTTCGTTATTCAAAGCGGGTATACATAATGTTGTAAACGGTAGTTCTGGCATTAAGGCTGCGGCAGCACATTTTCTGGTGATAAAACGTTTACAGACTGACACTCGGTATCTGGACGCGGTTATCACTGATAACCTTTGCATGTTTTCTCCTGAGGGTTATCTGTATCTGTTTATGCAACAACGTTATTTCCTATAAAACAATGGGTTAGGTAAGTATCTTTCCATTAAAAACATTAAAAAGGTGACTTGATGAAACCATTTGGACTTGCCGGAAAACCCCGGCCCGAACCTTGCGGCTGCTGCTGGTATACCCGTGAGGACTGCCCTTACGTCAGCGCAAAACAGATCTATCGCCGCAGGCAGCGCAAGGCAGAACGCCAGCGTCAGCGCAGCACCATTGTGATGGCCGTTTCTGAATTTCGCTGACCTCTTCTGGAAATATCATTTTTTCTCCAGAAGAATTTTAAAATAAAGGGAAATATTTTCACGGGTATCTGATGTTTATTGTTTATGGTAAATTGCGCCACATTAATTGTTTGTGGCGCAGTTCGTGATGGCTTAAGGATATAATATGAAAATCAGCCAGCTGGAATCCGGGATGCAGGTTTGGTCTGTAACCCGTACCAAAATGGGAAATACCACCATTTCAACGGTCATTGTCCACCCCGTTGTCATTATTGAAATTCATGATAACCATGTGATTGCTCGCTGGAACGGCAATGCACCACGTCGGTTTGGAGAAACGGCTATCAGGGGCTGGAAGAAGGAGAAGCCACTGCTTGTCCGTGAGCCTTTCGGAAATGTTCGTCTGGCCACCCGGGCTGAAAAAACCGCTATGCAGGAAAAAGAGTAATACCCCCTTTTAGCACCCACAATTTCACCGTCCATCTGCCTTTAACCTTGCCTGTTATTAACGGAATCCTTTCTGACTGGGCGGATCCCACGCATAACCTGAACTGTTGGCTAACCGTCTTACAGCCAAATTCCCTCCTTTATCTGGCAGGAGTGCGTCCGTGAGCTCTGTATGATCTACGTGTTTGTTAAGTAGAGCACATAACAGGAGTGGGGTATGACTGAATTAAATAAAAGCCCGTCCGGTTTTTCCGGAGCTGATGTCAGTAAAGAACAGGCTGCCATAAGGGCACTTGTAGAAAGAGTAGTGACCAACTATCGCAGCCGGACAGCACCTGATCGGGTTCAAAAGGCTTCGGTAGCGTTTAATGGGGGATTAATCCTGACCCTGATGCTGGCCTTGACGCTATTGGGCTACCTTGTGGCGGAATTGCTCAGGGGGTATGTTGCGGATAGTTCACCCTATGTGCCCGGTCTAAGTTATTCGCAATTTTCGATGCTTATGGTCGTTGAGCTGTGTCTATGCTTTCTTGCATGGTTTTTGGTTGTCACAGGGGACTATCCCCGGCCGTGGATATTTCAGGTAGTCCCGATGGAGCAGTACTGGTTCTTTGACGAAGTGGATGACGACGATCTTGCCCGGCTTTCCTGTAACCCTTACATCAAGCGCTGGCTACTTGATGAAATGTCCGGTATTCATCGACTGACCTACACGAGGCTGCATGATCGACTGGAGCGCATCTGTAATATTGCATCCCATCTCGAATACAGCCGTATTCAGGCACATAAGATTTCCCTAATCAACGGAAGCAGTGCCTCCTGATCCTACCATTGCATCCGGAAATTAAACGGGCAGGAACTGCACTGTATGTTCCGACCCAGCAGCTGCCCGTTACCCTTTTCTTTAGTATAAAATGACTTTCGCCGACAACCGGAAGTGAATCATGTCAAATAAATGAAAAATCAGTAATTTATGTAGGCGGGGTGTTTGGCTGATCAGGGCAGGGTGGTATAATAACGCTGGTGCTGGAGGCTTTTGCCCCAGCCAGCGGTAACACTGTTTGACTGTGGTAAAAGCAGAAAGCCCCGAGTAATTTTTCAATTAACCCGAGGCCCCTGTATGCTAGTCACATTCAGAGTAGCCTCTTGCCTGCTTAAATGCAAGGAGAAGAAGGCCATTGTTAACACCAAGCTGTAATGTCCCCTTTGAACCATTCTAAAATGTCCCCAGACAATTCTCTGGGGGATTTTTCATGATCAAAGAGACTGTTACGATGAGTCATAAGGAACTCGACCGACTTCACATTATTCAGGAGTCACTTAATCGCCATATTACTCAGGAACAAGCTGCGGCACGCATTGGCATTTCTATTCGGCAGGTTAAACGTCTGGTGCAACGGTATAGAAATGAAGGGCCTTCTGGTCTAGTTTCCCGCCGACGTGGAAAGCGTCCCAATAATTCCTTTTCTACCGAATTCAGAGCAACAGTAATTTCACTCCTCAAAGGCCGCTACGCTGATTTTGGACCTACGCTTGCGTGCGAAAAATTGCGCGAGATACACGGCTTGTGTTTATCCATTGAAACTCTCAGGAAGTGGATGGTAGAGGAGGGCATATGGCGCGAACGTCGTCGTAAGTTTGCCCGAATTTATCAGCGCCGGATGCGGCGCCCATCCTACGGTGAACTCATCCAGATTGATGGCTCGCCTCATGACTGGTTTGAAGGTCGGGGCCCCAAATGCACACTGATAGTCTTTATCGATGATGCTACCAGCGCTCTGATGGCGCTACGATTCGCTCCTGCAGAAACAACCCGGGCTTACATGGAAACCCTCCGGGGTTACCTTAATGATCATGGCGTACCACTGGCTCTCTATTCTGACAGACACAGTATATTCAGAGTAAATAACCCGGAGCGGGAAGGAGAGTTGACTCAGTTCACACGTGCGATAAAGACACTGGGCATCGAGCCAATCCATGCCAACAGCCCGCAGGCAAAAGGGCGGGTAGAGCGTGCCAATCAGACACTGCAGGACAGGCTGGTCAAAGAAATGCGGCTTCAGGGTATCAGTGATATTGAAACAGCAAACGCATGGTTGCCGACCTTTATTGAAGCCTATAACAACCGGTTTGCTACGCCGCCTCGTATTGCTGATAACGCCCATCTTGATGTACACCATTCTGAAGAGGAACTGGGTTATATCTTCAGCCTCCAGGCGAAGCGCGTTCTCTCCAAAAATCTCACTTTCCAGTACAAAAGCAGTGCGTTTCAGATTCGCAGTGAAGGCCGGGGATATCGACTTCGGCATTCGGTTGTCACGGTATGCGAAAGCTTTAACGGTGAAATTAAGGTTCTGTATGATGGGAAAGCGTTGGGATGGGAAAAATATGTTGATGGCCCGGAGCCTATACCACTGGATGATGAAAAAAGTGTCCATGAACGTGTGGATAATGCCCGTTTTGATTTACGCTCAAAATTCTACGTAAAACCTAAAGCTGACCATCCTTGGCTCACGCGCCGCACGCAAAGTAATCAGCAAGTGAAGCCCCCTAAATTACCCAGAAAGAAGGCTGATCCCGATAAAATGGACTGAAACCAGGCGTTATTCAGTTGAGTGCATATCCAGTCATAGGATAGATTCTTACGTAGCGTTTCTGGCGTGCATTTTCGGGTGGTTTGTTACTGTTTTTAACGGGGACACGTCAGAAACGCGCTCAGGCCGTCTGAGCGGTACGCGTAATGCGGCGTTATGGTAAATAGCCTATGCTAATGTCCGCTAAGAGCGAGATATAGTCATTCGTACCCTGAGAATTACACTTTGAAGTGATTCAGGGTATGCGCTTACTGGTTACGAATATTGAGCGAGAATCATGTGATGATCGCCGCTTTTCTTTCGAGCCAGTAGGTGCTCCACGTTCGCTAACGAATACTCAGGGCATGCAGATAAACTGCTGGCTATATTTCTTTCGAAGAGCGTGGAATGCATACCAATCCCCGATAAAAAGGAGTTGGTGATGACTGTGACTAATCAATTTGCTGCGCACGTTGGTCTGGACTGGGCTGATAAAAAACACGATGTCTGTGTTCAGTTTAAAAACGGTGAACGCGTATTCGATGTGATTGAACATACAGCAGAAGCGCTTGATGCCTGGCTTACTGAGTTACACCAGAAAGTAAAAGGTAGAATCGCAATAGCTCTCGAACTGAAGAAGGGCCCCGTGGTATATGCTCTTCAAAAATACCCCTTTATCACCGTTTTCCCCGTCCACGCATTGTCCCTGGCTCGTTATCGGCAAGCCTTCTCGCCCAGCGGCGCTAAAGATGATCCGCAGGATGCCGAGCTGGCATTAGAGTTAATGCTGCGTTACCCCCAGAAGATAAAAGCTATTGAACCCGACAATGCGGATATTCGCTTACTTCAGCAACTGGTTGAGCAACGTCGTCAGTTGGTTGAAGATAAACGACGCTTTGTGAACCGGATAATCAACACGCTTAAACAGTATTATCCTCAGCCACTGGAGTGGTTCTCACATCGGGGTAGCTTACTGTTGTGTGAGCTGATTATCCGGTGGCCCAGTCTGCAACAACTGAAACGAGCCAGACGCGACACGATCCGCAACTTTCTGAATGCCAAAGGTGGTCGCGCTATGGCCCTTACCGAGCAACGTGTTGCGAGTATTGATAATGCGATCCCATTGACTACAGACCCGAGTGTTATAGAGGCTAATGCTTTGATGGCAGCAGCACTGGCGACACAAATTAAAGTCGTGAGTGAAATCATCAAAACCTATGACGAACGAATCGAAACGCTGTTTGACACATTGCCAGATGCGGGGCTGTTCAAATCACTTCCGGGCATGGGACCGTGCATGGGCCCACGGATGCTTGCTGCACTTGGTGATAATCGTGACCGGTTTAACAGCGCTGAAGAAATTCAAAACTACGCAGGTATAGCACCGGTGACCGAACGAAGCGGCCAAAAATCATGGGTTCACTGGCGATGGCAATGTGCCAAGTTCGTCAGGCAGACCTTTGTTGAATGGGCTGCCAAGACGGTTAATTCATCATACTGGGCCAAACTGTATTATCAGGGCCTTAGAGAAAAGGGCAAATCTCATCAGTCTGCGATCCGGGCACTGGCGTTCAAATGGATAAGGATCATTTACCGCTGCTGGAAGGCCAGAACCTGTTATGACGAAGCGAAATATTTGCTGGCTCTCGAAGCGAGACACTCGCCCTTACTGAAGCCATAAAAAGCTTGTCGAATGTCTCAGGGCGTGAAGCGGACATTGCAGACTGCCCAGTAGAAAAAGTGCTATCAGAATTATCTAAAGGAAGATCGTATTTACCATGTCTCATTCTAACTGTTTAATAAATTACAAAAATTAAAATTTCCATTTAATATCATCGCGTTAAGCAAGAGAATTAAACCTCTCATTTAATTTATGATTCTTATTTAATTCATGAGTTGGTGTAAAAATAGGTTGCCGCACTATAGAAAGACACATATTTAAACCCAGCAGGAAATCATATTTGAAAGTAATGTGTTTAAGGGGCTGCGTAACAAGAACAGCAAGTAAACACATAGTAATAACAGTTACCATTCCCATTTCGCAAGTGGCCATATCAGAGGTGAACTAATGCCTGCTGCAATTTTAAGAATTAAGGTTATCCTAATAATTCTTTTGTATGATTAAGATCATCGATAAATTTACTAAGGACTCATTAATGAAATTGCGACTCTGGAATCTATTACCCCATGATTACGCTCCTTTTTTTCGTATTCTTCACATCATTGTGGCATTTCTAATATTATCACAAATTATTAACTCTAATCTGACAGAGACCGAAGCAATTGGTGAACATAGTCTTGAAGGAGTTATAACCTGGATGCACATTATTTCAGGGTTAGGACTGATTATTTGTGGTTTTATTATGTTAAGTTGGATGCTTACTCAAAGAGGTTTTACTTATTATTTTTCATGGGTAGGGCTTGACTTTAGTGGTATTAAGCAAGATATAAAAACGTTGACTAGTTTCCGACTGCCCGATGCACATTCGGGAGGTATTGCCAGTACAATCCAAGGATTTGGAGTTCTAGCATTGCTAATTGTAGCACTTTCAGGTGGCCTATGGTTCTTGTTGAATACCATGCAGTCAAATCTGGCTGAAACAGTAATCCACTGGCATAAGTTCTTTACTACTTTCATTGAGGTCTATTTTTATGCACATGGTGCAATGGGAGTTTTGCATATTTTAATTGAAAAATATAAAAGCCGCTCAGTTAACCTAAGTGACTAATCTGTTGTGAGATAATATTACTTCAAGTTGAAGAAAACCCTAAAAATAAAATTTAGTTTACTAGAAGATGAAACAGCACTTGCAGAGACTTTTTAATTAAATTTAATAAAAACGAAAAAATATTCATGGCGAAATGATTGTTTAATTATCTATCATGGATAGAAATGTGAGTTAGTCGTCCTATTTTAGGAAGTTAATAATGACTAAAACAAAAGGGTTACCTCGTCCGCTGACGCACTACGCTTGGCTTTCCATTGCCACGGCTATTGCCACTATCGGACTCAAAGGTGTGGCGTGGAAAATGACCGGTTCGGTCGGTCTGCTATCTGATGCCATCGAATCCGTAGTTAACCTCGCAGGAGCCCTAATGGCGCTCTGGATGCTGACCTTGGCTGCGCTTCCGGCCGATGAGAACCATGCATATGGGCACGGCAAAGCCGAATATTTCTCGAGTGCTTTCGAAGGATTTCTGATCCTATTGGCGGCAGCCAGTATCGCCTATACCGCAGTTGAGCGGATGTTAACTCCACAGCCGCTTGAGGAGATTGGTCTCGGATTACTGGTTTCAACAGTCGCATCAATCCTTAATTTTGTGACGGCTCGCATTTTGTTAAGGGCTGGCAGGCAGCACAACTCTATCACTCTTGAGGCAGATGCTCATCACCTGCTGACCGATGTCTGGACGTCGGTCGGTGTCATTTTTGGTGTCGGACTGGTTTATCTGACCGGCTGGTTTTGGGTCGATCCGATCGTTGCATTGCTGGTCGCAGCCAACATCGTTTGGACTGGTTATCAGCTTATGAGTCGTTCAGCTGCAGGTCTGATGGACGTATCGCTACCCACGGAAGAACTCAAAAAAATCGAGTCACTGCTGGCAGGATATCGTGAACAGGGGCTTGATTTCCATGCACTACGTACACGCCAGGCTGGCGGGCGGGCGTTTATGACAATGCACATCCTAGTTCCTGGGCGATGGACTGTTCAATATGGGCACGACTGGGCCGAGCGTATAGAGAATGATATCCGCACCGCACTGCCTTTTATCCATATCACCACTCATGTGGAACCGTTGGAAGATCCCGCGTCAATGAACGACCAAACGCTCGACATTTCTGATCACTAAACTAACCACATGTCGCTGGTCGGGCAGGGTAACAAACCTCGCTCTACAAAAATTTCAGGTATTCTCTATAATTCTGAGGGTACTTGATGTGACCTGCGCCCAATTGTTGGGCACGCAATATTTTTAAAAAGTCCGCTTCTGGCACAAAGCGGACAGTGATCACCGTTCTTACGACTACTTTCTGACTTACTTCGTGACTTGCCCTAAGCATGTTGTAGTGCGATACTTGTAATGACATTTGTAATTACAAGGGGTGTAAGACATGGGTAGCATTAACCTACGTATTGACGATGAACTTAAAGCGCGTTCTTACGCCGCGCTTGAAAAAATGGGCGTAACTCCTTCTGAAGCGCTTCGTCTCATGCTCGAGTATATCGCTGACAATGAACGCTTGCCGTTCAAACAGACACTCCTGAGTGATGAAGATGCTGAACTTGTGGAGATAGTGAAAGAACGACTTCGTAATCCTAAGCCAGTACGTGTGACGCTGGATGAACTCTGATGGCGTATTTTCTGGATTTTGACGAGCGGGCACTAAAGGAATGGCGAAAGCTGGGCTCGACGGTACGTGAACAGTTGAAAAAGAAGCTGGTTGAAGTACTTGAGTCACCCCGGATTGAAGCAAACAAGCTCCGTGGTATGCCTGATTGTTACAAGATTAAGCTCCGGTCTTCAGGCTATCGCCTTGTATACCAGGTTATAGACGAGAAAGTTGTCGTTTTCGTGATTTCTGTTGGGAAAAGAGAACGCTCGGAAGTATATAGCGAGGCGGTCAAACGCATTCTCTGAACCAAAGCATGACATCTCTGTTTCGCACCGATGGTGACACTTCTGCTTTGCGTTGACAGGAGAAGAAGGCCATGAAAATGCCGAACCAACCCATTGTTTTGTGCATATTAATAGTTTGTTTAACGCTGTTGATATTCACCTGGCTCACACGAAACTCGCTTTGCGAGTTGCGGATGAAAGACGGAACAAGGGAGGTATCTGCTATCCTGGCCTACGAATCCGGTAAGTAGCTGACAAAGAGGGGGGCAACCCCCTCTTTTCGGGGTGTGGATTAGTATGCCATCGGCACCTTTTGAAAGGGTTTCTCCAGTCGGGGAAACCCTTTTTTCCTCCCGTCTTGTGGCATATAGCCTTTTGTATAAATCAAGAACCAGACCCAAAGAGTCCCACTTCACGCAAACCGTTCAAAAGCCTTAGCGTAATCCAGTCGGGAAAAATTTCACCGGTGCTCGTCCGGGCACGTACCGGAAACAATGGACTTCTCACTGGTCGGTAGCTCATAGAACGTAGCCATTGCGGTCAGTCCTTATTCTGTACCCAGTAGAGTTTTATGGCCGTCTGGCAAATCGTTCAAACATTGTCATTTCTGTTCTCGCTGCATCCGGTCAAATGATACGGTGAATTCAGCTCATGGGCATTCGCATCGCAGTCTACGAAGGCACCAGAAGTTTGAGGATGTTACGCAAAGAACAGTTATCAGTGTCAACAACGGGTAAAAAGTGATCCACTTACCGCCACCACCAACGGTTTAATATTGATCCACCTTGTTTACTCAGGATTAGCTTCAGCTATAACCCCGGCCTTTCGTTTCTGCTTCAGTCGATAGCTTTCCCCTTTTATTTGCACGACGTGTGAGTGATGTAAGATCCGGTCCAGCATCGCCGATGTCAGCGCTGCATCACCGGCGAACGTCTGATCCCACTGCCCGAACGGCAGGTTGGAGGTCAGGATCATCGCGCTCTTCTCGTAACGTTTGGCGATGACCTGGAAGAACAGCTTGGCTTCCTCCTGACTGAACGGCAGATAACCTATTTCATCGATGATAAGCAGCTTCGGGGCCATGACACCACGATTGAGAGTCGTTTTGTAACGGCCCTGACGCTGTGAAGTGGACAGCTGTAGCAGCAGGTCCGCTGCTGTTGTGAAGCGAACCTTGATGCCCGCCCGTACTGCTTCGTAGCCCATGGCTATCGCCAGATGCGTTTTTCCCACGCCCGATGGCCCCAGCAACACGATGTTTTCGTTACGCTCTATGAAGCTCAGGGATCGCAGCGACTGGATTTGCTTCTGAGGAGCGCCGGTGGCGAAGGTGAAGTCGTACTCCTCGAACGTCTTTACCGCCGGGAAGGCTGCCATCCGCGTGTACATCGCCTGTTTACGCTGATGCCGGGCCAGTTTCTCCTCATGTAACAGGTGCTCCAGGAAGTCCATGTAGCTCCATTCCTGATCCACCGCCTGTTGCGACAGCGCCGGCGCTGCGCCGATAAGACTGTCCAGCTGGAGCTGTTCGGCAAGCACCATCAGCCGTTGATGTTGCAGTTCGACCATCATGCGGCTCCTCTGCAGAACGTGTCATAGATGGAGAGCGGATGATGCAACGGCTGCCTGTCGAAGGTCATCAGGCTTTCATCAACCTGCACGTCATACTGTTTTTTCTCCGGTGGCAGTGCCAGCATGGATTGCTGTTCCTCCACCCAGCGATCGCAGGGGCGGGTCTGGATAGTTTCATGCTTACGTTGATTGGCCACATCGTACAGCCAGCGCAGGCCGTAACGGTTTGCGGTTTCAACATCGACGGTGATCCCCATCGGACGCAGGCGTGTCATTAACGGGATATAGAAGCTGTTGCGGGCGTACTGCACCATCCTCTCCACCTTGCCTTTAGTCTGCGCCCTGAAGGGACGGCACAGGCGGGGAGAGAAGCCCATCTCTTTGCCGAACTGCCACAGGGAAGGATGGAACCGGTGCTGCCCGGTCTGGTAAGCATCACGCTGCAGCACCACCGTTTTCATATTGTCGTACAGGACTTCCTGCGGTACACCGCCGAAGAAGCTGAACGCATTGCGGTGACAGGCTTCCAGCGTGTCGTAGCGCATGTTGTCGGTGAACTCGATGTAAAGCATTCTGCTGTATCCCAGAACAGCGACGAACACATGCAGGGGTGACTTGCCGTTTCGCATGGTCCCCCAGTCAACCTGCATCTGCCGTCCGGGCTCGGTTTCGAAGCGAACGACCGGTTCTGCCTGTGCTGGCAGGGTCTGTTTACGGATGAACTCTCTCAGGATAGTAAGCCCTCCACGATAGCCCAGCTCCATGATTTCCCTGGCAATAACGGTCGCCGGGATTTTGTAGGGATGCGCATCGCTGATCCGCTTAGAGATGTAATCACGGTATTCATCGAGCAGTGATGATGGTGCCGGGCGTGGTGAATACTGCGGCTTTTCAGATTTGGCTTTCAGGTGGCTGCGGACAGTATTGCGCGAAATACCCAGCTCCCTGGCAATGGCCCGGATACTCATTCCCCGCTTGTGCAGGACTTTAATTTCCATACGAATCTCAAAAGTGATCATAAGCTCCCCTGTATTCAGAGGAGCAGATTAACCCCTGGATCAATTTTCAACCGCTGGGGTGGATCAGTTTTGCACCGTTGGTAACAATCAGGTTTGCTGGTGGGCGTAATGCCTACCTCTACTTTACTTCATAGGGATTCTTCTGCGGGGAAGCAAGAATTGACTCAACGTTGTCCGGTCGTACCAGATTTGTCGCGGAAAGCGCCTTTTTGTGAGGGGGGCCGCAGCGCTAAACCTTTTCCTGGAACGACATGAAGGACAGCAGAGCGTCCGCCCTGGAGGACAGCTCAATACAGTCTCCACGCTGCGGTTCTATCTCTTCGTCAATGGTTTCATTGTACCAAATACGCAGCCGCCATCCCTTCGCAGGGAAAGCGCTCTGCATCGCCAGGACCATCCCCTCCGGCGACAGCAGTTCTCGACAGAGGTAGCAGGCCCCGATCCGGGTTGAATCCCGCAGCCACATTACGGGATACTCTTTAACCAGTTGGTCATACACGCATTCTGCCATATGAAAGTAATTTTCGTCAGCCCTGCAAAAATCACACATTCGATTTCCTTAAATGGTGTTCATCGAGATAATTCAGAAAGTTGATTCGCCAAACTACGGGGCATTTCTTTAATGGCGGAGCTTTACATCACTATTTCTGTCATTTTCAAATCCGCCGGATACAGCAATAATTGCACCGAACAGCGGTTTGAACTGCAATGCATCCGTAGGGTATGCGACAATAATAAGGCTCTTCCCGTACTCTTAAAAATGGAAGAGTTTAAAACCCATACTGCTGGGATGAGCGAAGCACGGTACATTATGCCAGCGTATAAGGGCCGTCATAACTTGTTTTTTTCTAGAACACGGCGAAGTTTTCTTACCTGGGAAGCTGTGGAAAGCGTACCGGTTCGGGGATGGCATGCGCTTGCCTTTTCACCTGGTTTGAGTACATAGGCTAATGCCAGCTCGTTCAGAGCCGCCTCAGCTTTCAACAGGGCCTCAATGGCCGTGTTCAGGTATACAGTTCGGCTCTCATGGTTCATCAGGATTTTCCTCACAAGGGTAAAAATGACAGGCGATACCTGCCGTTTACCCTTTGTCTCCGTTAAGAATGGCATCACGGCAGGCTTCCCAGATTACCTGGGCATTAGCATCACACTCCACGAACCCGCCGCACTGATCGTATATCACCTGGTATACCTCAGGGGGAATCTTCCCAGGCGCAACCGGAGTTGAGCGTTTGCCTTTATGAATCTCATCTGCGGTATCACAGACAGCGTCGAGATGCCGCGACATCCACTCAGATAATTTCAGACCCTCTCGATTTGCCTGTTTTACATAGCGAACCTTTCTGGAAACCGTAGATCGCATCTGAATCTGTGTCACAGCTGGCACATCTTCTTTCATGGCATTCTGTAATGCAGCTTTGGGCTTTTTCATGTTCATGGTTGCTTTAAATTATTCTGGAGTTCGTCTGATATAAATGCTGACGTGATCTGTCAGCGTTGCTTAAATAGTTTATCGCCTTCCGCCAGTTCGCCGTTGAGCTGTTCAATCACGCTCCAGATGAGCCGATCATCCGGCGTTGAGCCTGCACACTCTTTCACGACCGCCACGGGTCTAAATTCTTCAGGGTCTGCCTGCCCGGAGGTGAAGAGCCTGCTCTCAATCCAGTGGGCCCCCTCTGTGCAGCAGTGGCAACTGGTTTCAGGTGGTTCATCCAGACCGTCCACTCCACAGGCTGAGCAGGTGAACAGTTTGCGAGACCCACCAGCCAGTGGCGTATCGCAAGCTGCTGGAAGTGCGCCAGCATTGCGCCAGTACAGCACATGATTTGAATCGTAGCAGTGTCCATGAAGCAGAAGCGAAACGCCGCAACTGCGAGTTTCAATGGCTTTGCCTGTGCCAAGGTATTGCCCGATCTCGTCCCATACGTCCACTAAGGTGTCAGGCAGCGGACGCGTAACAGGGAACTTAGCGCAGTCGTCCGGGGTGCCTTTAATGCAGCAGAGGGCCGAATACGCAAGCTCCTGCATTTCGTAGGAGTACTGACCACATACCACGCGTTCCAGTTTGTCGATTAGTTGTTCTTTATTCATCATACTCAGCCTTATTAAACAAATTCATTACGCCACTGGCACCATCTGGCCGGAGCAGACTGCGGCCCGGTAGTAGAGCCGCAGGGGGTGTCGCTGGACTAACAGGTGCTCAGTGAGTCCCGCACTTCCTCATGACTGGTCATTTTCAGAAGAAGCTTTCCAGGGCAGCGTGGTTCCGCCTGTGAACGGGTGACGTCTTCGTTGATTGCCTGGATATGAGCAGATTCAACGGTCCGACGCTGTACGACATGGTTGCTCAGGTTGAATTCGCACTGGAGCCTTCTGGCATCAGAATCCGCGTTCATTGCAATACGTTCATCAAAGCGGCGGTTCATTCGCAGAGCCTCTTCGTGAGCTGCATCAACAAGGGTGCGTCTGGTGACATAGTCGTTACCAGCAAAAAACGATAGCTGAGCGTGTTCCGAAGAGTAGTCGGAGCTTCCCTTACAACGGGCAATCGCGGCTTCAGAGTGCAGGATTAATGAACTCAACCGTGAACAGACGTCATTGATGGTGCCGGTTTTCAGACAGTCGTGGATAAGTGTCCAGGCGGAAATGCTCAGCGGGCGGCTGGTGATCACATAGGGATTGTAATGATCAACCGTTACGATAGTACGCAGTGAATGAAGCGATTCGGACTGCGTACGTAAGTCACGGCGAACAGTACATGCCACCGAGGCAACATCTTTACATTCTTTGTCGGACATCGAGTCCAGTACGCGGATCTCCACCTCTGCCGCCTTTGAGGCGATATGCGCACTAATCTCACCCTTAAGACGTTTGTAGTCAGCCTTGAAGCTTCCCACGCTGTCAATATCGATCCAGTAACCACAGCTGTAACCAGCATTACCAAACTCGTCATCTTTCTCATAGTTCGGACAGCCGTCATTGCTCCAGCCAGCTTTTTCCAGCAGCTCGTCAATAGCGACCAGCTCAGCCATTGGTGCATGTTCGATAATGAAATAATGGACACGGCCCCAGGCATATGCGCGTGAACGGCCATCAACAGAAGTATCAGAAGTCGTCTGACGGGAAAGTTTCATGAGGTACTCCAGTTCTGCCCGGTACCGCCGGGGCGGTGGTGCGAAAGCCGCACCATGAATGACACTATGATCCTCCTAACTTCTATTGTCAATACAATTGAAGTGGCGTTGTATTTATTCATTATTTGGACCCGGCTCGTACGGAACGACCGTCGGGACTTGCCAATTATTCTGCGGTGAGCAGGGGGAAGGGAACATCCCACCGCTTGTTTCAAGATGTACAGCCAAGGAGGGCGCAGAATGCCTGACAGAATCATCGTGCAGCGGTAGCGAAAGACCTGACAAACGGGAAAAGTATCCTTTTATTCCAAAGCCAACCTCAGCTTTTAATGTCGCCAGTACGTTTCTTAAACATGCCAAATCGGTCTCTTATACGGCCGGATGGGCCCGATGAAAACGATAAAATGAGAAACAGAACCCGACACATCGCTGCTCTCTGGGAAAGCCGGTCAGCAGATGGAGCGCCAGGAACTAAATCCGCTGGTTTTAATAATGATTGAGGAGAACAAGATGAAAGATAACAAGACACGTCCTGTAGACTCGTATGCTCATGCTGATTTCATGGAGTCCGTCTTCAGCAACCTCAGGGCTTTCTGTGATGCGGAATGCCAGCGGCTAACTGCCGGTTATCCCCCAACTGTCAAACCAGAACAGCAAAGCACTGACGGCCAGCTGTCGGCGGCATAAATCATTACCTGCCAGTTCGTTCAAATTTCCGCTTCCTTAAGCCCGGGCCAAAAGCCCGGCTCAATCCAAAAACTGAACGTACCGGTTTACCTCTATATCTCCTCAATCCCCTGCGACTTACAAGAGACCCGCACCGGTTTAGCCATTCCTGTCCTGCCACTCTCTCATCACTGGCCCAGACAACCGGAAAAGTAACTTTTCTCTCCGACTCACCTTCTGAACCAGCTATTTTGCTTAAACGTAAAAACGGCCCACTGTTGTGAAGATTTAAAACGGACGGATCGAGTAGTATTGTCTCAGGAATTTTTTTTAAGAAAAGTTACTTTTTCTTCTGTGCAACCTATTAGAAAAAATGTCGAACCTGGTATTGTTGTGTTGTAGCGCAGTTAAACAACCAACCAAAAGAGAGAACAAAAATGTCCGCAATCGAAACTGAAGTAAAAAACAACAGCAACGAAATCAGCCTTCGTGGTTACCTGGAACGCACTGGTAACGGTGCCCGTAAAGGTAACGGCCTTATCATTGACCCTTCGGTTGTTGTAGAGCAGGAAGGCTTTAACACCCGCACGGCCGGTATGGGCGAGCTCTACTATTCAATGCCTCACGTTGTGGAACACCTGAACAGCCTGGCCGATGCCTACATGGAAGACCCGTTCAGCGTGACGCCTATCGTTGTTCAGATGGTTAATGGCGTACCTGTACTGCGTCAGGGGGCTTGCCGTATCCGTTCCATCGCTATTGCAAACCGCCAGCTGGAAGCAGAAGGGCGTGAACGCATTACTCGTATTCGCTGCGAAGAGTTTCGCGGTAGCGCTTCAAAAGCAGAACTCTTCACCCTGACCGGCAACTCCAACCTGGCGCTGTCTGTCGTAGCTGAAGCGCTTTCAATTAAGCGTCTTGTTGAAGATAAAGAAGAGCCTAAGACCTTTGCGGAACTGGCAAAAAAACGTGGTAAATCAGAGCAGCATCTTCGCCAGATGGTTCGCGTACTGGACCTGCCTTCTGAACTACAGACCATGCTTGTGAGCGATCAGGTGAGCATGTACGTTGCGCTGGACGAGTATATGTACAGCGGTGAGGATGCGGTAGATAACATCAACAAGGCGATCTCCATCTATGGTAAAGCGACGAAAAACACGCTGAAATTCGTCAAAGCTGCCAAGGTAGAAGAGCGCATGGCAGATCCGCAGACTCCGGAAAACTCCGGTGATGAGCAACCGGCAGGTAATGCTACCGTTAACACCCCGGTACCGGATCAACTGAATGATGAAAGCAATACAGAGACGCTGGTTACGCCACCGGTACAGGAACCAGCTCCGGCTCCAAAGGACAGCGCTCCTAAACAGAACCCGGCAGGTAAAGCACCATCCATGTCCAGCGTTCTGAACAAAAAGACCGTGACCGTCATTGCCGACACCGCGATCCCGATTTTTGAACGTATTGCTGAAGAAGCCAAGCTTAAAGAAGGTGAATCTGTCAGCACTGATACTTACACGCTTGTTCTGACCAATGATGAAATGAACGATATCATCAATGCTCATGCTGACCTGAAAGAGTACCTGCGTAAGCATGCTGAGAAGATGAATAAGGGACAGGCATGATTTTCTGACCGACCCCTCCATCCGGACGGGTCGGTAACTTTTTCAGGACAAGGGGAAACAGGGCAATGAAGGTAATGACTCCAACTTATTGATAGTGTTTTATGTTCAGATAATGCCCGATGACTTTGTCATGCAGCTCCACCGATTTTGAGAACGACAGCGACTTCCGTCCCAGCCGTGCCAGGTGCTGCCTCAGATTCAGGTTATGCCGCTCAATTCGCTGCGTATATCGCTTGCTGATTACGTGCAGCTTTCCCTTCAGGCGGGATTCATACAGCGGCCAGCCATCCGTCATCCATATCACCACGTCAAAGGGTGACAGCAGGCTCATAAGACGCCCCAGCGTCGCCATCGTGCGTTCACCGAATACGTGCGCAACAACCGTCTTCCGGAGCCTGTCATACGCGTAAAACAGCCAGCGCTGGCGCGATTTAGCCCCGACGTATCCCCACTGTTCGTCCATTTCCGCGCAGACGATGACGTCACTGCCCGGCTGTATGCGCGAGGTTACCGACTGCGGCCTGAGTTTTTTAAATGGCGGAAAATCGTGTTGAGGCCAACGCCCATAATGCGGGCGGTTGCCCGGCATCCAACGCCATTCATGGCCATATCAATGATTTTCTGGTGCGTACCGGGTTGAGAAGCGGTGTAAGTGAACTGCAGTTGCCATGTTTTACGGCAGTGAGAGCAGAGATAGCGCTGATGTCCGGCAGTGCTTTTGCCGTTACGCACCACCCCGTCAGTAGCTGAACAGGAGGGACAGCTGATAGAAACAGAAGCCACTGGAGCACCTCAAAAACACCATCATACACTAAATCAGTAAGTTGGCAGCATCACCTGCAATGGAAGCAGGTATAATAATCACATACAAAGGAGGGCATTATGAATACATTTTTATACGTGCTTTTGGCCTGGATTGTTGTGCTTTTTATCGCCAACAAACTGCTCGCAAGACGTAAGCCCAATACGGTTAAAATCCTGGTACAGCGCAACGGGAAAGCCGCAGAGGTTGATGCTGTAGTGGTTCAGGGTTCAAAGAGAGCTAACAACAGTTCTGTTGCGGACAGCGACGCGGTAGATAGTTATTTTGAAATGAATCCTTACTCCCGCGAAAACCAGGCGAATGGTTGGGCTATGCTGGCCAGAGACGATGACCAGCTTAAATAATCAGTTGAGTGTGATGTGTAAAGCAGCTTAAAACTCTAAATGGACGAACAGGGGAGGTGACAAAGATGACAACCAATACAACAACGACCACCTACCGCTCAGAAGAAATCGTGCCGTTCAGACGGCCCAAAGGGGATCTGGATAGTCGGTATATGCCTCAGGTGTATGCAATGGTGCGGAACTGGGCAAGTAACCCTGCTCAATATGGTGAGGGTGTACTGGCCTCCTACCGCCAACCGGCAGTAAACCTTGCCTACCAGGTAAAAGGAACTCGTGTTGTTTTAATTCTGGTACCAGTAGAGTGCGAGCCACCTGGAGTGATAATGACGGAAACAGTCCTGTGGCCGTCACTATCACTTGTAGAAGTCTTGCAGACCTTGCAGGAGGCCTGGCAAAATATTCCGGCGTTAAACCCCTGACGACTTCTGTCAATATCACCGGCTAGTGATTTACCTCTCTGCTGGTGGTCAGCCCGCCTAAGTTCAAATTATCTCTTTCTAAATTAGCCCGGATAAAAATCGGTCCCTCTAAAATAGCCTGCCCTGAGTAGGCTACGTCATACAAAGCGTTGGCCAGTCACCAGCTGGCTGGTGGCCATAATGCTCCACAGGATAAACCGTATCAGAACTACGCAAAGAAAAAGCCCCAACAATTTACCGATGGGGCCTTTTGCAGACATTTTACAGCCTTACCAATGATAGAGCGCTAAGGCTTCTGCTTAGTGAACAGACTTGCCCACAGATAATGGATAAAGTTGAGCAGAATGTATGTTACTCGTTGCTCGAATTTCATCGGGGCTTTGTACTTTGTCGTTATGTTATGAATATGAGTAAGGTCCGTATAGAGCCCTGGCGACTTCCTTGTTGACTTCAACACCGAACAGATGTGCTGAACAGACTCCGGTGTGAACAACCGTAGCCCTCGTCGTTGTTTGACTTTATGGATAAAATCGTCCATCCCCATACATAACCATTCCGGCTTGATGCCATCAAACTTACAACGTCCGTTTATGATGACGACATTGATACATTCCAGTTCTCTAGCCTTAAGAGCAGACTGAATAGCCCTGATGTGCCCCTGGTTTTGCTTAAACGGGTTCTGCAACTTGAGGGTTCGGGACTGAGTCCATTTCCGCCAGTGGCTTTCCTCCAGAGTACCGTAGAGCTTGCCTACGTAGTTTTTCTGCTCTATGACGTATATACCATGTGGGGCTACGAGAATGTGATCAACCTGCGTAGTGCTATGAGCCGACAACTGAAAGGTGAGATCACTAAGTAGCCCCTGAGCTTCTTCAGGAAGCCCAGATTCAATTGCCTTTGCAGTCCGCCGTTCCGCTATGGCAGAGGTCATAAATCCCAACAGACACAGCAACACGACGAAAATAAGGATAATGAAAGCTACCCCCGTAATGCTCCACAGCAGATTGAAAGCATCCATGTTACCTCACAGAGGGGTAGCTGGTGGCATTAACAGATTCTACTAAGCGGGTAGTGGTACCGGTAAGGCTCTCAATATTTGAAGACAGGCTCATCAGCATGCCGAGTGCAGAACGGAGATTACGATGAGGCTCATTGTAGTTTTTGAACGTGTCAGTGGAGTACATTTTTGAAAGACGTGTACGGATCTCTACTGACGTAAGATCTCCATCCACCAGGCCGTACTTAACTGCCTGAGGTGTTGGCCATACACGGCCTGAATAGAGAGAAACAGCATCGGCATCATGACGCGAGAGAAGCTTTTTACCCCGTCCAAGTTCAACATCAGTTATAAATTTTTCATGCATCGTGTTCAGGATCTCCTTCTGCATGAACTCCCTCGTTGAATCGGACAATGGGTGGAAGGGGTCAAGAGCATCTTTGAACTCACCGGCCGTAAGGGGCTCATTCTTGACGCCTACTGTGCTCATGATCTCTGACAGATTCCAGTGGTCCATACGCACACCGATAGAACCGATCAGGGCATTACTGTCGGCATAAATTGCATCAGCGGGCGATACCGCGTAATAGCATGCGGATGCGCATATGCCTTTCACACTAACGATGATTGGTTTATATGAGTCTGCGATATCAGAGAAAAAACGACCGGTACCGCTGGAGAGTACTTCGAGGGAGTTTTGCTTCGACCGTGCTTCATCGCCACGTTCTGTGCTCCCGGTTTTGTTACTCTTGTCAGCGGCTACAGATGAAAGAGAGCCACCGGCATCTGATACGCGTTCAATCTGTGGCTGGTGGTTTTTAAGCGCGTTTATCTGGCGGTAAATAATGATGGCGTCAGAGGGACCACCACCACCTGACTCTGCCTCGATAATAACTGCTTTGGCATGGGGATTATTGTAAGCTTTGGCAAGAGCTGTTGCGATCACTGTTCCATCGCCCGTTTCCGAGCCGGTACCCATCTCGCCAGAAATCCGTATTACAGCTATATGGTCTTTCTTCCCTTCAGCGTCCTGCCATTGTTCGTAAAGATTGTAGAAAGAAAACCCTACAGCGGTCATGGCAATTAGCGACATAGCAACTTTTGCCGTGGTATGAATGCGAAACATCTTATAAAAACGGTCAGCGTTATCATTGAGCGATTCTTTGATATTTGTAGGGGACTTCCTTTTTTTACTGCTTAACATCTGACCACCTTTACATGAGTTTTTGAAAGTTAGACCACAAGCGATTCAATGCAATTCCCAGTATCAATAAAGCGACTGGTGGGAAAAGTTGAGCGATATTGTTAAATAGTGACATATTTGGCATGACCAGGTAGACCATCGTTAAAGCACTGATCACCCAAAATGCTCGAAACCAAATACGATAAAACTGAACTGTAACCTTACCAAATACGTACCTCTTCAATTTCCACTGGTACATTCCATCTGCTAGCATGGCAAATAGATAGGGCAGAAAAACGATTAGCCACCCCAGGATTAAGTTCCACCGGAAAATGGACCGATAAAGTAAGAGGGGTATGTTTTTGGCCATAGTGTAATTAATAGAGGTAAATTTTTCAGCAACAATGTTAATACCTCTGGCTGGTTTTTTGGTGTCAGGGATCAGAATAGTATTCAGATAGTCAATTAACTTATAGTCATGTACCAACCAATTTAAAGTCGCTTCACTATTTGCAATGACAGACTTCCAACGGTCATTTGATATGATGGACCGGCTTGCATTAACCTCCTGAGTAATCTGATATTTGAGCTCCTCAGTATTCTGGAAAGCCAAGCTGTAACCAAAATAAATGACCATGCCAAAAAAAAGCATTGTTCTGAGCACTGCTGCCCTGCTTGTATTATCCGCAGCCATTGCTTTCCCTCCATTCACGAAAAAGAGCTAGCCTCTGATCGTGATTGCAATAGTTGTTACGCCACATCGTCGGGATACCCAGGAGCCAGTGGTACTGTTTAGGTATGATTTGGTCGATGAGGCTTAACTCCGCCAGTTCTTTATGCTCTGCGCTTTTCCACTCGATCTGTCCCACATCAGGAACAAATACAGCGGTCCTTGCTTTTGCGGCCTGGCGGGAAAATTCTATAAAGTTGATGCCCCACGGCGTCCAGTATCTGTACTGCTCGTTTAGGCCGATGTTAAACACCGGCAGAGAAAGAGTTGAGTCGGCAAAAGCCGAAATCACATTTTTGCAGACTCTTGGACTATCTATTTTTTCCTGTTCGGTTTTGAGATGAGTCAGCAGTGCACGGTCAATAATGCTGTTAAAGGTGTTTGTATAAAGGCCATTAGGGTCAGGAAGCTGATCTATGGCAGTAATGATTTTAAATTTTAACCGAGAAAGAAAGGGAGAGTCCTCAATAGTAACTATATGACTATGTGTTGTTTCTGGATGAATCTGGGGTTTGATGCGCTGTACTTGTTTAAAAGAGACACTACCTGGCAAATTAATGAATGCGCCCACCGTGCGTGTTAAATCGACGAAATAAGGCAAAAGATAACAACCAAGCATACGGGCATTCTTTTTTACAAGATCACACCGTACGTCATTGTTATCGAAAGAAATACGGAAACTAACGAATTTACGTTCAGGACCTTCGCTGGTGGTCAGTGATTGAATCCATTCATGGCATGATCCTTGTGGTACCGACCAGTAGCTGGTTTCACGGTCCCCAAAGGGATCAGTCGTGATCAACTCTCCCTTTAAAAGGAAAAGCTCAGACAGGGTATTTGCCATGGAGAATAGGGAATCGATATCGTTGCTCTGACAAAATTTTCCCAAATGATGAAACGCGTTTTTTTCTATCATAGTTAGCCGATCTCGAACTTCCTGAGAATCTGCGTACTTTAAACCCAAAGACTGAAAGCGCCTTTTTACGAGCGAGCGACATTTGCTGACTTTTAGTGCAGAGCTTAAAATTTGCTGGCGCGTCAGGACAATTTTTTCATCCATCAATGCAACTTCCTTAGAAATTTATTAAGATTTTTGATATCGAGATTTTGACGCAAAGTAACTTTTCCGGCCTTCTTGAAAAGCATTTCCGACAGAGTTGTGTTTGGCTTCATTTGTTTCTCAGCAACAGCAATAGGGATTTGGCCTACAACCTTCCTGCCATCTTGAAGCCTGGCAACTATGTGAAACATAGGGACCTGACCCAAGAGATCCTTTGGAATACTCTCTTCTAAAGTTGTCTGCTTTCTTTCTGAGATTGAACCTGAGAAGTTATTATGCGGCAAAGATGTTTCTGAACCGGTCGTATAAGTGACCATATTTGTGCTTATCGCACTCTTACCAAAGTTCTCTACAACAAGCGTCTGAGTAGGAGTATCGTTGACTCGCAAGCTTATATAATTGTTGCAGAGCCCCGTAATTCGATTGGCAGTTTCAACACTTGCCGCAGCAATAAAGTCGGAGATGGTTTGGGTGCAAATAAACAGTGCAATTTTCGCTGCACGACCCTGCGCCAGAAGGTTAATCATAGGGTTGTTAATGGCTGAGTGTGCCTCATCAACAAAAATACTTATCCTGGAATTAGCTGACATATCACCATCTTGAGCGTTGTAGCGACTACCGGCACAGGAGGTCAGATCTGACATTATTAATTGAGAAATAGCAGCTGCTGTATCGGGGTTTGAAAGGCCATCAAGCGAAATGTATAGCACCCCGCCAGTGCTGAACATCCCTTCGCTTGTTACAATTTCTCTTGATGATACTGAGTTCGGGTTAGGAGATAAAAGCTCATTTAAAGGTTTTTCAATGAGCATATCGAAAACAGGCATAATACCTGCGGTCATTTTAGCCATATGCTCTGGGTCGGACATTGAGTAATCAATAAGCTGGGAAACAGTATCTAACCAGTCTATTTGTTCGGACCCCTCGTAATTCATGAAATGAGCCGTAAACCATTCAGCGAGACGCTTGAAACGTACCGGCAAGGTATCGTTAGCGACGTACTTAACTTTTTCGGTCCAGACATCGTAACCATAATATCTCGCGTAACATGACTCCATTACCTTGACTGTAAGATTCACAATAGACATGTGGCTTTTCATGTTCTTGTGAATCAGATAAATAGAAGGCTTTTTCTCTATGTAAGAAAGCCCGGAAATCACATTGGAAACGAGAGCCTTGGCATACTGAACGAATGGGTTAACCTCACCGGGAACTGTCACCAAGCTCAAAAGACGAGATGTTAGGTCAGAAACATTAGTATAGGTGTTGCAGACATCAATACAGACCGAAGATGCTGGCTGGCCAGGATGAAATTTATAGAAAGGAAGACCGAGGGTCTTAGCCTCTTCCATTAGAGATTCTCGCCACTCTGCATCGTTCTTTGGATCTATGACAACAACAACATGACCAAGATGAAGCATGCTAATGCTTAGTAAACGCTGTAGCACCGTTTTCCCGGTACCCACGTTTCCGGTTATCAGAGTATGACCAAACCAATTGTCTTCAGTTACAAATATGGGTTCCCTACGTTCCACAGCAAAAATTGCATTGCTGCCGCCCATCTTACGAGCCATTGCGTCAAAATGTCTCTTAATTGGGTTGAAGACGAATGGCAACTCGATCTCACGTTTATCACTGGAGAGGTTAGCTATTTGATATGCCCGATCCGCATGTTCCGGACCCCACTCAAACCCATCACAAAAATAGGACTTTCGCTCGGGTATATCCTTATTTTTATTTTGATAATCCTGAACCAGTTGACGATACTTTCGCTCATTGGAGAAAAAGTTACTTTTGTTAATTACACGCAGTGAATCAAGACTAACGAACATGAAATGTCGCTTGAATACACGCCAATGAGCCATCAAAAATGGCGCTGCTGTTTTGCAACGATAAAGGCATAGCAAAAAAAGCAATATTGAGGTGAACAGAACTATTGGGGCGATGTCCAGTCCGTCTGAAGAAAGTCCCATATAAAGCATAGAAACCGAACAAATCAAAAGTATTGAGGCACTACGATACTCAAGAATAGGCCGATAAAAATTCTCTTGTGCATGGAGGTTAGTCCTCTTCGAATCTGACATTATAGGTTCCCAGCCTCTTTCAGGTTATTGATAATTCGTTCAATGTCCACTTTCGCCCGGTCTGATGCGGCCAGCAAAGTAGGCATGTTAAATGCATGGCATTTTGTATTGATCACAGCACCAGAATTAACGAGGTACTGAGGAAGCTTATTGAAAAGATCTTGAGCCTCTAACTGCGACCCAAATTTTTCCACGCAAGATTGGGTCAGATAGAGAGTATTAGGAGTACTTACCATAAATCTGTTTTTGCGCTTTCTTTTAAACGCCACCTCCATTTTGGACAGAATTTGATGCAGTACTAACGCAATTTCTACAAATTCAAGCTCTGTAACGTCACCTTCGCTTATAAGCGAGAATTCACCATTTTGGTCTGATTCAGTAGATGCAAAGACTTTACTGTTCAGATTGTGACCAGAAACAGGTGATGCTGGTTTTTGTACTTCTGCTTTGTCCGATGATTTATTCCGGTTGCGCTTGGGATTTTGTTTTTCTACCGGTGCTGTTGGGGCGAACAGTCTGGCCAGTGCTGGCGAAAGATGATGCCCCTTAGCGTCTGTGGGCGCATGCTCTCCATTTGATTCTTCAAGTACAGGAGGTAAGGCGGGCTCTTCACTTGCCATCACACTGGTTGCGGCTGCTTCGGTCTGGGAATACACAACTTCAGCTGGTGGTGGGCAGTTACCCTCAGTATCTGGTTCTGAGTTTTCTTGTCCTACAGAAACATCCATAGAGCGTTCATTCGTACCCTGGGGATCAGCGTTCTGTTCTCGGTTAAGTTCTGGTAATTCTGACGGCTCGGAGAGAAGCTTTTCATTATGGACCGAAGAGCTTGTTGCACAACTACCGACTTCTGGCCGAGAAACACTAAGCTGTGAGAAATCGGTATAATCAATGATCTCATGCTCTTCATCTTCTTTCTCAAAAAGATGTTGATAATGTTCATATTCCACAGCCTCAGTTTTCAGCGGACCAGTCGCGGATGCACTATCGGTTCCATGATATTCCACGTCGCCAGAATGTTCTTCGACTGCATTTACACGTGGGGGAGGCAGCTCAAGCGTTTGCTTTGGACGTGGGGCAGAGTTTTCAACAGAAGACTCATCATTAATCACTAATGCCTGATACATAGAAGTATTGAAAAGTGACTTTAAAGTTGTTGGCCTTCTTGGCTCATGATAGGTGAGCTGGAACCCGGCGCAGTTATCGCCGAGCTGGACTAAACGCAGATCGTCAATGTCCCTTACTATCCACATTCCATCGAGAGAGCCTTCTCTGAATGTCAGTTGGAAATAGGGCTCTTCACTGAATGCTTTTTCATCTAATCCCGGCAGCAATGCCATAGTGGTATCTATGTTGAGGTAGGGGACAGCATCAACACACACTATATAGTCATTGGAAAGTGGAGCGCTTAAAAGGAGTTCATGAAGTTGGTTGACCAGGACATGGGATTCCGTGTCCTTTGCCGATTCATCTTCACTTTCTTCTATATCAGGAATGACAGGATCAGCTGCTTCCTCACCCTCAGATTTAACTATCTGCGTGTCATTATCAATTTCATTATCACTTTCGGCTTTCTTCTCAAAATCGTCGGATGAGCCTTCATTTTTCTTAGAATGTATATCAACATCAATAGAGGCAGAGGAGCGGCCTAAATCATTAACCTTAAGAACAGCCGTCTCAACAGTATCAGTAATTTTAGTTATAACGTCCCGACCGGGCACTGGTCTTCTGTATTCAGTAACTGTTTTTTGCTCGTCAATGTAAATAAAGTCTTTATTGGCATTAACGCTAAAAAGACCCGGCACTGAGTCAGGGATTTTATAGGAATCAAAGATTAAACCAATCCACCTTAGCTTAAGAAGGTTATAGAATTCTAGTTTCCCTATCCCATTTCTAAAGATGTTTGATATTTCGTTTTCCGAATAGATACCCGGAATGAAGTAGTGAACGACACGCTCATCATCATAGGGCTCGACGTAACCACGTTGAACTAGGGATTCTACCAATACGGTCTTACCAGCCTCTCCCTGAGGGAAGTTATATTTATGTAATTCGAAATCATTGAGAACAAAATCAAGGAATGCGTTCTCGTTAAGGTATACCTCACCATTTACGATAATGATGTGCATAGGCTTAGCATTGTAATTGTTGATATTGATACTGGTAAAGTTGTGCTTGATGGTACTAATGGCCCTTGCTGCTGCATCATTAGAACGCAGACCCATGATAGGGTCACGTAAAACATTAAGGTCTGTACCAGTAGAATAGAAATCAGCGGTCCTCACGCATTTAGACAAAAAGTCATTCCCATCAGTATAAACGTTTAGGGCGGTGATCATTTTTGAATAAACACGTTCTTTATTTACCCGATCCAAAAATGCAAGACATACCGGGTTTAGGATTCGCTCAAGGAAAACGCTGGACCAGATATTATGTTGATTATGAATACGCTTTCGCCAGTGGATTTCGTATTCAACCACGTCATTTTCACGTGCCCAGTCAAGAAGACTTTGTGAGCTTGGCGTCCAAATGATCGGACTAGCTAAATTCAGGCTTACAATGTCGAGATCGTAAACCTTTCCGGCATCATGGACTAAACCACAGATAAACGCAGCATAGAGATATACTTTTCTACGGACTACTTCTTCATCTTGATATCCGATTGGTCTCAGTTCTGAGTGATGCGCATTTTTTAAAGAGAGTATGGCCACTTCCAGGCTGTGAGAAAGTAACCCACCAATACCATTATGATGATGATTTTCGGAAGCTGGCAAAAGATGTATCCAGCGAACATATTCAACCAAGGGCTTTAAAACTAAATTAGTAAATGTATATGCATCGTCCCTGATGTCGCTATCGCTGATAGCTAACATCATTGAAATTGAGTGCAGCTTTTCCCGATACAGAGACAGGATTGACTGTTCATTAAATGTCTGTATGCCCGTCGGACGAGTTGGATACTCGATGAATTTCAGGACTTCTGGATTTGGATGATCAGGAACAGTGTACTTCTGATCTCCTAGAATCTGCGCAAAAGGAGAGAGGCTTGATATATCCTCAATCATTACAGAGGTTGCATCATTCTCCTGAGATGAGAATATCCCCAAAATCCGTTTAATACATAAATACAGCGCCCTGAAATTCATCATCATACCTTATCGACGTTTGCCTGACAGTTCGGCTGCAATGTATGCCTGCACACTTTTATATTGCATTACTTTGGTGATGAACTCTGCTGGACTGTATGGCCCATCCTTACGGCGAGAAACATTCAGAGTCTTTTTCACATTCTCAACATATAAATTAATACTCTTTATAATGTTGTGAGACATAACCGGATAGTCGCTTACAGCCAGTAAACCCAATGAGTTGTACTCATACATTGTGTTCATGAGCTGGTTCATCTCGAAGATGTACTTGTAAAACCTCATGGTGTTGTGGTTATTGAAGTTGAGTTGTACTGGTTCAAAACTGAAAGGTACAAACTGAGTTGATGACATGAATGAGTCATTCTTGTCGAACTCAATTGACTTAATATAAGCAACAAGATTTTCTTTCATCTTATTGTTTTCTTCATGCAGCTCGTTGAACCAATCCTGAATAGCCTGAACAAGGTCAGGATGTTTAACTGCATCAACCGTTTTAAAGAGAGAGGAAATAGCGATACTCACATCATCAAAACCTCTGATGACTGCTCCATTTCTGGCAGTTAAAAACCGGTTAAAGTCTGGGGTGCCGGGGTTAATAATAACTTTGGCCATACCCTGGTGCTCTGGTCTACGTTGAGTAGAAGTTTGAGCGTTTACGCCTTGCTTTTTATTTGAACCTTTTACCATTACATCTTTTGGTTCAATGTTAATACGCTCATTGTCCGTGATAATTGCGTCGTTCATTGTGCCACCTTAGTTTTTGAGTATTGACGGATTTTTCGTCCAAGTTCGATATATGCTGAATGATAGAGCTCAAGCATTTCTCTGTAAGGCTCCAGCAATGCTTCCGTTTCAGAAATCATTTCGTATTCCCAGCTGGCATGGTTTACAAAACAGTTCTTAGAATATTTTCCACTTTTCATTGGTTGCACCCGTTTTGACATGTGGCTAGGCGCTCTTGTTTTATAAGGGCTGAACTGATGCCAAGTGATCGTTACTTTTCTGGCATTACCAATTAGCTCAACTTTTGGTGCGTAAGAACCCAGGTACTCCCTCTTTGGAACTTTGCTATGTCGGGTAAGGTTAATCTCTTGGTGGTTTCGTTCCTTCCACTTGATCCAGTATTTTGTAATGAGATCTTCAGCCTCAACACGCAAACCTTCAATCTGAGCACGTAAATTTTTACGTGTTAGCTCTATAGAACTTATAAGATTTGAATTACTCATGACGCCTCCTGATGTGAAATTATTATACCGGAGGAAATTTCCGTTTTTTTTCACGAACAGAAGATTTTTGAATGCTCTTTGATGAGGGAATTGAACAGATGTAATGCACTCGCTGTTTCCCCCATTCGGGAGGGGCCTTCAGAAACAGTAACAGCGAGTTTAGCCTCACTTCCATCGCTACCCCCTAAAGTTACTTTTGACAGAATGACCATTGTGGATTATTGCTTTTGATAATGTGCATTGCTCTATTAAAGTTATACATATATCTAGTGCCACTTTTCCAAAAAAAATGACCCTATGGAACTTTGTCCATAGTGACACTTTTATAAAAAGTGACCCTATGACGACATTACATAGGGTCACTTTTCAAACATAAGTGACCCTATGTGAGGCATTCATAGGGTCACTTTTCTTTGTTTAGTGATCCTATGTAAGCATGAGGTTGATGAAAAGTAAAAATGTCAGTTTATGACGGTCAGTGAAAGACGTCGTTATTCTAATCCAACGTTGGGAGGGGCTGGATTTAGGTTTTTTTTTAATCGCTTCACATTTCGTTAGCATGCGCAGGAATTTTTGATAAAATTCTGGTTAGTTTGGTTAAAAAGTGTTACAAGTAAGCGGTGTGGTTGAAGGGATAGATTTAAGGCTTATTCAAGCCTTAAGAAAATACTAAAAGTTACTTTTCACCCTACCGAACACCTAACAAAAAATCCATGTTGAAGATTTGAACAATTGTAATGGCGCAAGGACAATCAGCACATGTCAGAATCTGATAATTTAACTCGTAGCTTACTCGGTAAACTTTTCCGCACTGAGATTTCGCTTATTCGTAGTTACCGTGCATTTTTAATGTTATTGCCTGTGCATGGATCTTCTGCATATCAAACTGGGACTCCTCTTCTCCAGCGTCGCCTATTTGGGAAAGGATTTAGTACAGCCGCTGATTTAGCTTTTGAAGTGGAAACACGTCCAGGTAGTTTTTTGGTTCCGCGTACACTCGGAAAGGAAATTACATGGGAGAGGTTTTTTTCTGCGGTCTTGGACGGTGATTCCAATGTAATTCGTGAATATGATACAAATGATATTGACTATGGTATTTACGATGCCGGTGAAAAAGTGACTTTTCTGAATGGTACAGTGGATATCTATAATCCCAAGAAGATTCATGAGTTGCGTTCTAAATGTGTTGATATACAGAATGACTACTTTATGCAGGTGTTCTTTATCTCAATGCTCGCACCAGAGTTTGTAAGTATTTTCTTTGGTTTAAAACCAACTACAGCTGATGCTATTAAAGACATTGGTTATTCATCGTTAAAAACAATTAACGATGTCGTTCTTTTCCCACGTACAATTGCTTTCTCACAAGGGCATATTGAAGAGAGTGTTTCACTTAAAACGAAAGTTTTTGCCTGGGCTTATGAATTGTCTGCTGACATCCGGTTAGGAAAAGTTAGTGATGATTTGATGGAACTATTACGTTATGACACTATGTTCACCAGTCACCGTCAGGATGTGTTCAACACTTTAACAAATAAAGTTATGTTAAAGGATTATTGATATGGCAAAGGTCGATCAAACAAAAGCTAATGCTCTATTGCGAGCAGCAAGAACTATGTCGCTTGGGGCAAATAAAAATACAATACGAATTTTGTACGGTAATCATGTTGCTGAAAATATCGATTTTGAGCCTGGTGCAAAAACAAAACTCAAAAAAGGTATCCGGGGCTGGAGCAAACGCACAGATAACCGCCGAGCCTTTTCTGCTGTTATTGATGTCGCAGTTAACTATTTTGGTTTTGATCCAATAAATCCGGAAGCGAGTTTTCGGCAAATTGACTTCAACCGAATAATGAGTGTCCTTCATAATCTGGGATACTTTGTATGCGCACCGGAAGTTAATAAAATAATAGAAATCCTTACTTCTATGAAAGAAATTGAAGAACTAGGTGCCTGCGAAAAATGTAAACGCCCATACATTGTGCCAGTGACAAATGATGCTCATTGTCCACGTTGCAGATTATCTTCAACTGCTTCAGCCATAGAGAGGTATTCTCAAGAAGAATTAGATTAAATTTAAAAAAGATATCGCGAAACTTGCCTTGTCTGAATCTAAATATTGACTTAAGTCAAATTCTGTTGTTTGCTTTACAATCAAATATTAGTTACAACTTAAATATCAACTCTTGACAAGTAAAGATATAATTTGATTTTTCTTTATTCAGTTTTTCTTCGTTCCAAAAATGTGCACCTTTTTTTCTGTTGAAAACGTAAAACTACTTAGGTTCTCAAAACCTTCTATGCATGACGACTTCTTAATCGCTTTCAATTAATATATTTTATATTCTTGTCTAAGTTCGCTTCTTTGATCCTTAGCTATTCCTTTTTTGAAATATAGAAACAGCATTACTTGTGATGATTTTTTTCAGCTCTAAATACACCTGTTTTCAAAGCAATATTTGCTTTTAGATATTCGATAAAACCATGTTTTTGTTACACCGGATTTTTGACAACGTGCAAGATGGATGATCTTTCCATCACCGAGACTATCTTCTTAGTCAGCACTCCTTTTCCGTCCTTTTCAACATAAAAACGACCATGCTATACGAGCTCTAACCTTTTTTTTGTATGCCATCATAACCGCATCAGAAAAGGAGAACGGTCTATGACTCGTATTGCATTAGCGCCTTCAAAGATGGTTTTGCTTATGTCTTTGGTAATTACTGGTGCCCACGCCAGCCCTGAGCAACCCCTAATAAAAGATACGCCCTTTGTATCTGGCCAGGCTTATAAGAAGGGTTTCTTCTGGTATGACGATCCTGCTAAAAAAAGCGAAGCTGAAGAAGAAGAGGTTTTGCCACCAACCGGTGCTGCTAGCTCGCCTTCAAAAGAGGAAATGGTAGATTTAAATTCAAAATGGCTAAAAGAGAATATGCCTCGACTGTTAACGCAGGCAATGGATAACCCTACCGCAGAAAATCTATCACGTTATTACACGGCGCAAAGGTTAATGCTGGATATCAGTACGCGTTTTTCTGACAAATCAAAAGATTATTTTCTTAAAAACCCGATGATGTCTGAAAAACGCAGGCAACCAGTGGAAAAGGTGGCACTGGATGCTCACCGCACTGTTGTTGAAAAAAATCAGCAAACGGTAATGAAAGATATCTTTACTAAGTCAGGTTTATTTTTCTTTTTCCAGAGTACTTGCCAGTTTTGCCACGAAGAAAGCCAAATACTTCAATTTATGCAGAACTATTATTCGGTAGATATTCTTCCAATCAGTATGGATGGAAGGCCATTGCATAATGGCCTTTTTCAGGATTTTAACATCCCCAACGCACAAATTATTGATCAATTTAAAATTCGAGAGGTACCTACAATTTTCCTGGTTTCAAAGGATGGGACATCAGCTCAGCGCATTAGTGAAGGCATGATCTCCGCTGATGAATTAAAGAACACTATTATACTTGCCGCGAAGGGCATGAATCTGATCGATGACGCTTCGTTCCAGTCAACTCTAGATATTAAAAGGCAATATACCATCGGCGATGATGGCGTTATTACCGTTAATAAATCCGAAATGGAATCAGACCCATTCCTACTTCAAAAAATAATGGACCAAAAACTCGAAGGCTATGACATGCCTACGGCCGATCCGGTCAATTATCTCAATGCTGGCGGCAGTTTTGGAGGCACTTATGCGCAGTAATGCCGTTTTCAACTTCAAAAAGTTACTTTTGTCTCTTTCTGTTTGTGCTGCAATTTTAGCCCCGACTGCAAATGCAGACAACGCAATGCGTAACATTTTCAATGGCATGATGACGTCTACCAGCCCGGCCACCTTTTCCACAGCAACCCGTACAGGCATAGTTGGCGGGTCAATGTCTTACCGAACAACAAACGTTAATACCAACCTTGTTTCCATGTCGTTTCCAAAAGCTTCTGTCGGTTGTAACGGTATTGACGTTTTTCTTGGGTCCTTCAGCATGATCAACGGGGACCAGCTTGTGCAGGTGGCCCGTGGTATTGCCCAGGGTGCGGCTATCTATGCTTTTAACGTTGCTGTTTCAGCTATTTGTGCTGACTGTGCTGCAACGATTAATGACATCCAAAACAAACTGCAAGCGCTAAATAAATTTGCGAAAGATTCATGCAATGCAACTTACTCTTTCCTTTCTGAAAACGTGGGTACGCCAAGCCAGTTCGCTAACTCAGTTAGCTCTGGACCAGCCTCAATTCTGGGATCGATTAATGGTCTTATTCCTGATTTTGGCTCATCGATGACAAAGTCACCTGAAGCTGTCACTTCTCAGGTTAAAGCAAAGGATCCCGAAGAGTTCGCTGAAAAATTCAGTGGTAACCTCTTCTATATGTCGTTCATGGATATTGATAAGGGAACGATGAACATCGGAGGGGTAACGGAGTTATCCGGTTATAAACTGGCAGAACAACTTATGTCTCTCGTAGGTACTGTCATTATCAACTGGGATAGCAAAGGCGAAAAAGCGGGAATGGAAGTCCGCCCGTCTACCATGACTGTCACGGATTACATCATGGGGCCACCAGCTGGCGGATCAATTAAAATGCTCAAGTGTTCTCCGGCACCAGATCCATCATCCCCACGAAAGGCTCAGTGCCTTGTCATGTCAGAAGTTAATGACGGTGGTTTTAAGGGATTGAAGGATACCATTTCTGATCTTCTTTTAAACGTACAGAAAAAAATCATCAACGACGTTCGTGTTTCAGATGATGAATTACGCATTATCTCCTATATCGGCATCCCGACCATTATCGACTCTTTGCAAACATTCGAAGCACCGGAAGGGTACGCATACATTCAGGACATCAGCACTATTGCTGCGACGAGCCTCGTAATCAACATGTTGCGCCAGGTTGAGGCCAAAATTTCAACCATGAGCATACCGAGTGAGTCGCTGTCGGGTAAAAGGGATGATCTCAACCGATTAACAGACAATCTCTCAAAACAGGTTAAAGCCGCCTATGAGCTATCGCACAGCCAGGTCGGTACCAGCTCGGACGTCATTTCAACCTGGGATAACCGTCGCCTGCAACGGAAGGCTTTCACTGAAAGTATTCGTGGCACACGTAACTGAGGTCTGACATGGATTACAACATATATACCCTGGGTGATATTGATTTTGTCTGGTCGGCTTTTACCGGTATTGCCCTGATCTTTTCTCAATATACTGGTGTAAAAGAGTTCCTGACCACGGCCGCCGTTGTAGCAGGTGTGAGCCTATTCTATAAAACGTGGCTATGGCTTCAGGCTCCGACCAAAAATGAATTACCGTTTTTCTCCTGGTTTTTGGGGTTGATCCTTTTCATGATGGCAATGGTTCGAGTGGATGTAACTATTGAATCTGTAAAGTCGGGAGAGGTCAGAAACGTCGACGGAATTCCAATTTTTATTGCTGCGATGGCAACCGTCACCACTAACTTAAGCCAGGGTTTGCTGAAGGATTATAAAACAGCGTTTGATCCGCTTTCTCCGGTGGACCTGTCTGCAACAACTCTGGACGATGACATCACCCTCGGTCCGATGATCCGATTCGTGAAGTTTTTGCAATGGGGCGGCGATAGCCAGGGCTACTGTTCCGCATTTCCTGAACCGGCCAGCGGGCTAGGGCCAATGAACGTATGTGCTACCGTTCAGTCTCTTGCATACAACTGCCTGAAGGCTACCCAAAACTCAAGCGCAAATATTGCCGGTAAAGAAACTATTTTTAACGATATTTTCTCAGCTAATCTGGCAGATAGCATGGACCGGATTAATCAGGCGATGAAAGGCGCACTGAAGAATGCCTCTGCCAGTATTGTTGGCGCTAACGGTTCAAAATCTGGTACGTGTGATGAGGTCTGGTCAACTGTGAAACAGGTTACCAGTACAGCTGAAGCTCGCCAGACTATTTCCCTTATAGGACAGACAAACGGCATCCTTACTCCAGACGAAGCAAATGGTGCACCTACCGGCGCAAGCTTTACTGATGTTATGGCGTCAGCAAATGGTATGTACGGTAAGGCTATTGGTTCGTATGACGCCACCCTGAACCTGTTCATTATGAATGAGCTCAGAAATGGCGCAAGCAAATATAAGACCCCACTCGGTCTGGCTTCCGATATGCAGTTGTTTGAGGCTTCTCTGAAGCGAACCAACACAATGGCTTCACAGGGCCAGTTGTGGTTACAACTGTCGGGAGCAGCAATCGCATTCCTTGAAATGTTTGCTTATATGGTTGCTCCATTTGCTTTGCTTATGCTGCTGGCGTTAGGTGGTAATGGTGTTGCCGCTGCGGCGAAATATTTGCAACTTATCCTCTTCGTGAATATGTGGCCGCTTACGGCAGTAATGGTCAACGCGTATGTGAAGAAAGTCGCGACGGCCGACTTGGATACCTGGAGCACCCTCAACAGCCAGAATAATGCCGTCACGTGGATGGGACTCCCAGGGCTTGCGGAAACATACAGTTCATACCTGTCTGTTGCTTCCGCCCTCTATGCTCTGATTCCGGTACTCACATTATTCCTGATGACACAGTCGATTCACCCGATGATGAATGCGGTTAAGGGAGTGACCCCCGATGCGCCGGTGGATACTGGTCATGTAACGCCCAAAGTATGGGATGGCCCTAACAGCGGTAAATCTTCATTTGGTGACGTGACACGAACCGCCTTAACCAGTACCGGTCAGGGATACAGCGATGGCGGCGCAGTTGATTCAAGTAATTTCCGTCTTGGAATGTGGAATGCTGGTTCAAGTATCGCTAACAGCCAGGGACAAGGATCAGCTGTAACCTCATCAGTTATGAGTGCGGCAAGTAATTCATTCCAGGCTGGTTACAGTCAGATGAGCGAAATTGGAAGGTCAGGACAGTCGAGCCAGCAGTTCTCAACCAACCTGCAAACAATGAAGCAGATCTCGGATAAGATTGGTGCCTCTGTAGCAGAAGGTATTGCAACGAAACATGGGGTGAGTGCGTCTCAGATGGCCAGCATTGCTTCAAATGTTATTCTCAACGCTGGGCTTAATGGAGGTGTTGGAACTGGCAATGGAGCCGGGCTGAAAGCGGCTGTAGCAGGGCAATTGAGTAGCGGTGCATCTAAGACCAATACAGGCAGTGACTCGCTTTCAAATGACCTTTCAAAAGCAATCACGAATCAGCTTAGCCAGGATTCTGCGTTAACTGACCAGTTCAGTAAAGCGGCGTCTCAGGTAAGCAGCGATCAGATATCCAATACTAATGCGTTTAAAGAAGCATCGTCGAAAATGAACCAGGCGACACAGACGATGGCGCAAAATATTTCTACATCGGTTTCGACTAACGCAAGCTCCAATAGTGGAATGAGCCTTGATTCTAAACAAAGCATTAACCTGGACAGGTTCTCCGATTCTATTCGCAACAAAAACTTCAGTGATGATGATGTAAGGAATTTTGCTCGTAAGAATGGGCTGGATGAGAATGCGTTTATGGAGAAATTCAACTCCTATAACGATACCTTCAAGGCCAGTAATCAGCTTGGATCGCAGCTTCAACGTACTGACGCGCTTGTGGCTGCAACCCGAGATTTCAGTGAGCAAAAAATTGCGATTGATACCGCCCGGGGAGAGACGGCCGAAAGTAATAAACAGGATCTCCGTGAAACCTCCAGCCTGCTTAAAAGTCTGGTTTCCGACTTCGGTGGTAATGCACAGCAGCTGCTACCTATCACCAATCAGCTCGACAGAATTTCAGGTGACGGGTCAGGAATTAATACTATCACTCAGGCACAGGATAGAACTCCTGACAGCGTAAATACGTCTGGCGTGATGAGTGCGTCACGCGTAGGGGAACTGGGTGGAAGTGTAGATTCGCAGGCTAAACTCGGTCTTTCCTCCAACGCTCAGGACGCGACACAGCATGTCCCTGGAAAAAGTGAAGCTGGCTTTACTCCGTATAACCTTGATAACGCGGGCAAAGGCGATATTCAGGGAATACATAACAACAACGTGGGCCGCACTTATTCTGATGAAGAAAGGAATGTGCTTAATTCTCTCGAAAAGAATGGACCTGTACTGAATAATCAGGGTGTAGAGAAAGTCGTCAATTCGGGTCAGGATGTCAGAAATGCAGAAGGCACATTTAACGATCTGGAAAAGGTTGGAGGTCGGGTGGTTGGTGATGGAATGGATCAACGAGCCACTGCTTTGAACAGTATGTATCAGAGCGGGCAAGTTCGTGGCTTATCTAATAACACTGATAACTACTTTAGTCGTGTTGCCAACAACCCGAACTTAAGCCGGGACGATAAGCGAGCTGAATTGGCACAGCAAGCTGTCTTTACCTATGGTGCCAGCACCATGGCTACCGGTGCCGAAAGAGAGCAGCTCAAAGCGGATACCCAGAAGATCCTTAATGAACTGGGTAACTATAACGTTAACTGGAGTATGAATGACGTTAAGAGCATCCATAGCAGTTTCAACACTCATAACAGAGCTGATGGTTCACTTGAGTCAGTCGTACGGGCAAACCTGGGAGAAGGTGGGTCGGGCGGTGGTCTCGTTGGTAACCGCACTCAGACCGTCACAGATCGCTTGGTTGGGGAAAAGATAGAGGCCAACACTGAGCGGGGCGCGATTTCTGGTGCGCTACTCGGGGGCCAGCAATTTGTTTCGGATACGCTAACCAGCGTTGGGGCGAAACCGGTAAATGAGATGCTTACGGGAGCGGGCATCCTTCAAACCCAGACATCGATAGCAAATGATGCCTCTAACCCTGCAAATATGCCTGATTCTCTCCAGGGTAAAGTCCTTAATCACATGCAGATGTCTGATGGCGTCGCAGCTGTAAGTGACCGGTATCAGAGTATTAGCAGCGACGGCGTTTCGACTTATGCGAATGCAGCGCAGAACTCTGAAAGGGCTATCCGGCAGCAATTGACGGATGACCCACGCTTTGGGCCTCAGAAAGCAGATGAATTCATTCAGTACATGAAGTCAGAGCTGAGCAACACAAATGAGCCTTACCAGTCACGTGTCGATAAAGCGGATCAGTGGCTTAATGAAAATAAAAAATAAGGGAGGTTGAATATAACCTCCTGAAATGACTATCAATAGATTGTAAATTACTGCTAAACAATTAAGGCCGCAAAGTATGTGTTTGCGGCCTTTTTTTCAGAAGTACCGCTCTTGCGGAACATTCAACTGACGGTTTGAATCAGTGAAGACAAAAATCTATCAAACTCTGTATGAGATTCAATAACATAATCAGTAGATGCTTTGTCTCTTATCTGAAAGCAGTCGTCTGCAAAACTATAAGCGAAAAGTGACATGCCATCTTCTCCGATTAACACCTTATCAGTGAGATTTGGGTCAACGTAGATTTCATTGTCTCGTGCTTCAAAGTTGCGTATGTAAATATTTGACCACAATAGATTTTCGTTCTCTGCCTGAACAAGGTTATAAAACGTAAGTCCGTTGTACTCAAAACCATCCATAGCATTAAACACTTGGGCATAATCAAGCCTGGTTTTAATGAGTTTCTGTATATCTATATAGGCGCTCTTTTTGTGATCTGCCCACTCCACTGGAGGCGGATTGCAGATTAAGTCTTTCAAGACTTCCGGGGCTACCGGGCTGGCTAAAGGGTAGTGATCTGCAACCATCAACCTCTTTAAGCTGCTGAGTAGTTGAGTTAAATCTTTCATGAGCGCCTCTTACTTTCCTACCGGGTAGATAACACCGTTCGGCGATGGCCATAGAACTTTGGTGCTTGAATTATACGGTAGATCCTTCGTAATGATGGATTGTGCTTTCGACAGTGCTGAATGGTATGGTGAATTCTGAATAAGTACCAGGTTGTCTATAGCGTTTGTGCCACCATCATCAAGAGGGATCTTGTGGTGAACCTGCCACCCAGAGGGGACCTTGCCTGTTGCAAGTTTCATCAAATCGTTAGGTTCAAACGTAGCCAGGGCATCTGGGTGGTCTGAAAGTGATTTAAGGAAGTTAGGGCGTACAGTATTGTTGAATTGTCCACGGAGAGCTAAATATTCAGCTCTGTCTCGGCGCATGTAGTTCAATTCGCTAACATTCATATCATCGAGCAAAACGTGTGCTTTTTTGTACTTGCCGAGATAACTTGTCAATTCATCCGCAGACCTTGGATTTCGGATAACCAGAAGTGAAGCCGCTGCAACCAGCATACCTGAAGTTGTTTCGTTCAATACCTGGTCATAGCCTTCAACAGCTTCGCCGCCAAGTTGTTCAGCCGTATGTCGAAATCCCTCCACATTTCCATTATAAAGCCCGCCAGCTGCGAGAAGACGACCAGCCGCTTTGGAATTAATGGTTTTTGTTGATTGGGCGTGCTGTGCTGGTGTCGTTGATCGAACGTAATACCCCGGGCGTTTCAACTGACGAGAGATGATATCGCGCAGACGGGTAAAGAGGGACAGGGGCAGGTCATTGCGTAGGTTGCCATTTGATATAACCCCCGGCCCGGCATTGCCGGTTATGTCTTTTCTAAGCAGAACGATCTTACCGTATCTGATGTCGTCAAGCGTATCGCGGTAAGCGAGCCAGGGGCGTTGATGGTGGAACTGGTGATACCGGCTGACAAACTGTGTATATCCCTGCGGTAAATTCCATTCCTGAATAATCCGGTTTGGCAGGGCGGTATCTTCGAGGTCATGTACCGCCGTGGCCGGATGTATGATGTGGGGAATATCCTCAAGGTATATGTCATCCAGTGACTTAGCCTGACAGTGATGCAGCATAATGTCCCTTTCTTGTCGAATTCATATGAGACATTATTGCGTATGGTATAAAACAATCAATCCTAAAGTGGATGGGCGTACGAGATCAGCAGTGACAGGGTAAAAGGAAAGTTACTTTGTTCATCAGCGTCCCATGAGCTGATGGTACCTTGCGTTAAGAGCTGCAAGGTCAGATTCGGTGAGGCCCGTGTAATAATCGGTTTTGTGCAAATGCGGATAACCGGCCGGAAATAATGATTCGTCGTCATCAAGGCAGATAAATGCTTTAACTCGATGTGAAAAGACAAAGTCCTCACACTCGGCAGCCCGCACACCAGTCTGTCCGTGTTTTAAATATACCGAACCGGTTGCACCTATGATTTTGTCTCTATAAGGCACCCGGAACAGAGATTTCAGATAACTTGTATTAGCGCACTCACGCCATGAGCTGGAGATAACAATCACCATGGCAGGGCAGTTATCCAGCAATTTCTCTAACAGTGGCATTCGCTCAAAGGTTTCATTTTTACACCTGTGGCAAACCCCATCGAAATCTAAGAAAAGCACGACATGCGAATCAGGGAGAGGGGCCCATAAACCAGCTGTTGTTTCTTCATGAACACATACTTCTTCATGATGAGGGTTTTTCTGGATCAAGAAAGAAGAGAGAATCTTAAATAAATTTCTTGCAGAAGAAGACAATATATTACTCCTGAGTCAGTGTGAAATATTTGTGGTGGTTTACCCAAGCCACTCGATGATCTTCTGTAATATCGGGTTGTATTTATTTAACAACAGGAGTCGGGTTTTGCTCCGGGACATTTTTAGCTATATGGCCATTGTATCGAGGAGGTTGCTGGGTCCATTGATAAAGCTCACCCATCCCGTTACGCTGCTGGATCCGGCGATTGTACTTTACCATGAAGTTAAATATGTACTTTGCACGTACCTTTGGGGTTTTGCTGTTGTAATCTGCAATCCCTTCAAACACATTGCCCTTGCGATCAATAATTTTTCTATAGAGCCACCATGTTCCAACCCAGAAACTTGCGCAAGCATCGTAAGCCAGAACCCGCCACGTTACCGTCGGGAAATGCTTTTTTATTTCAGGTAGATTGGATGAGTTGATCTGCATTGGGCCAATATCATAAGTGCCGTTAGTATTCCTGCTGAAAGTACCAACCTTACCGCCTTCATTGTCAAACAACGTAAAAACCAGTTCAGCATCAATTCCGAAGTAGCGGGCGGCATCCGTAATGCACTGAGTGTAAATCTCATCAGGAACGGGAATAGGTTTCACATCATCTGCTGGTGGTGTAAACACAACGATTTCTCCACTGAATCTACGTTTTATCTATTCTCCCATATATCTATCGACTTTCTTTCGGCTTTACCCGTTGATTTAAGCGTTTAAGCAAAATTCTGGAATTTTGGGGCGTGATAATATTAGTGCTCGATTTAAGGAGCGGAAATGAAAAAAATTATTAAGGCATCGGTATTACTTCTTTCATTAAGTACCGCCTTCACGATGAATGCCGAGCCGGTTAATACAATGGTACTGCCAGATGCAGCCCGGGATAAGCTCAAAGCCATTGGGCTTTCAATCGAGCACGTCGAACCCTCGCCAGTAAAAGATATTTTTACGGTGATTTCCAGGGAGGGGGTAAGTTACGTGAGCAAAGACGGAGATTACATTTTTACCGGAAGCTTATTCCACGTGAAAGGTAAAGATGTGGTAAACACCACTGAGCAGGCCATTTTAATGGGCGTCCGGGAATTCGCATCCAAAACAAAATCCATCGACTACAAATCACCAAACGAAAAATACCGGCTTGCTATCTTTACCGATATAACCTGTGGATACTGCCAAAAACTGCATCATGATCTGAAGTCTTATCTTGATGCCGGTATTTCGATTAAGTTTCTTGCATTCCCACGTGCAGGACTGAACTCGGTAGTAGCCGGGAACATGGCCAAAATCTGGTGTTCAGCAAAGCCAAACGAAGCTCTGGATGCAGCGATGAATCCGGTTTCAACTATCCCGGAAGGACGTCCTGATGAGGCTTGCTTAAACATTATCAAATCGCATTTCCAGGTGGCCTCAACAATCCCGCTGCAAGGTACTCCTACCATGGTGACACTAAGCGGCAAACCGCAGTTATTTACGGGGTGGCTGAGCCCGGAAAACCTGGTGACCCAAATGGGCGCTGCGCAAAAGTAACTTTTCCGACTGTAAGAGGTGTGTATGAAATCTACTTTACTGAGTACGTTAATGCTGGTTGCTGTAGGTGTACAGCCCGTTTTCGCTGCACAATGTCAGTACGGAGCCTGTGGAACGGAAAACGATCCCGGAATCGGATTTCTGATGTCATCGGTACAAATGGATAAAGGTGAACATCTAAAGGAACTCTCTGGTGTTGCGACCACAGGTGACACCATCTCTAAAAAGATGGAAAGCTACCTGGGAAATAAAAAGCTCAAGGTAAACACCGACAGTACCCGCAAGGGGCCGGGTAATACCACCATCAGGCCTACAGATGAGCTCGCCCCAACGAGGCAACTAAAAGTTATCCGGCCCGAACTGGTAAAAAATCCCGATTCGCAGCTCGTGGTAGCTTTCAATGAGCGCCTGGCCTGATTTATTGACTGAGAGCGTCCAGAAGGAAAAAAGATGTCGATACTCAGTAGCTTCGTCATCAGAGCAACGGGGATACCTGACAAAAAGTATCTCCGGGATCCCGTAATAAAACGTTGTTATAAACGTCTGAGTCGTAGGGTGCCTGCTCTAATGACGGGGTGGCTTCTGTGCATTCTGGGTTCAGGGTATGTCAGTATGGCACTGGAACAGCCTGATAGCACTGTATTACTCAGTCTGCTGCTGTTGTATGTTATGTCAGGCATTTTACTGATGCAGTTCCAGTATATGTATTCAGAGCGAAGCATAGGCTACAAGTTCTACCTGGAAGTGCTTATGAATGCAGCTGCCAGTACTCAACATAAAGAACAGTTACAGTATCTGTTCATTAATAAGCCCAATTCCATCACGATGGGCGATCTTTACCGACTTTATGATTTTAATGGGGGAGGGCGATAGCCACGTTAATGTGCGTGTCCAAAAGTCACTTTTGAACATTCTCTTCCCGCCGTCTGCTTTCAGTTCCAGGGGATCACTGCAACATAATTTCCGGAACGCAGCGGCGCATCAAATTTATCAGTAAAGGCGTCGATCATTGCTGAATAAGCAATGCTGTCTGACGGCACAGGTGCATTGCTTTGCATACTCACTTTCAGAACCTGCTTTGCTCCTTTCGCTGACGGGTATACCTCGACATCCAGCTGTCGCATATAGTGCATCTGCGACATCGTCTCAGTGCCTATTACCCCATCGACTGGCTTGTAGTCATAGTCAGTATGCAATTCGCCATGCTTGTCAGTTCTCGTTGTCTTTTTATCTACAACGTAGCCTGTCACCCCAGTAAGAAGCTGCTCGCTATACTGCATGTTCTCCTGTGAGCTGCTGATTCGGAACCTGAGCACATAATCTGGCTGGTGAGTGGAAATAATGACTCCTTTTTTTGCTAATCCATCAGCAAAACGGCCTGAAAACATTCTGGACTGAATACTTTCGTCCGGAGGGACTATCTGAAACCTTTTATTTGTAACAGGACGAGGCATTAGATCGTACGCATCTACCTGGTTTGCGAAATGATATCCGCATCCACTCAAAAGCATTGCGGTTGTGAGTATAAAGCCCTGCCTAATCATCCTTTAATCTCCAAAAAGCATTGTTTCACGAATAATTCCGATTTACCGGGCCAGTATAATCCATCGCAGGTTAATAACTAACAGGCTGAAAAGCATAAAGGTAGCTATGTCTAAAGAATTTTATTTAAAACCGATGGCCACGATTTTAATTTCTGCGGTTATTGCTACCGCTGCCTCGGCGTTAATCACGGCAACTTATTTTAAACCGAAGGTGCTCAGTGAGGAAGAAATTGGCAAAATTGCCGCTACTTACCTGGTAAAAAATCCCCATTATTTAGTGGAAGCAGGTAAGGCGCTGGAAAATCAGAACGTGAGTGCCTCAGTGGAACGAATAATTCCATATGCGCCAGCTCTGCTGGATACCAAGGAGACGCCAAACATCGGCCCTGATGACGCCGACGTCGCGGTAATCGAGTTCTTCGACTATCAGTGTATTTACTGCATGCGGGTTACACCTGTTGTTGAATCGGTAATGAATCAGAGCAAAGATGTAAAATTCTTCTTTAAAGAATTCCCGATTTTTGCCGGTTCAAAACCTGTATCTGCCATGGGGGCCGCTACGGGTCTGCACGTCTATCAGAATTTCGGTGCTGAAGCCTATCGTAAGTACCACAACAACCTGATGGCTGTGGCTCATACCTTCATGACCTCTCAACGCAAATTCGAACTCACTGACTTTAATACTGTGGTGGAAAAGTCAGGGTTTAACAGCACGTTTTCTGACAGGGAAAAAAACCGGTATGAAAACGTGATCTCCGGCAATATGCAGCTGGGCGAAGCGCTCGGGATCACCGGCACACCCGGTTTCATCATTATGAATATGAAAAAGCCGAATGCGGCGACTACCACATTTATCCCCGGGGCTATGGACGCAGCAACTTTGCAGGGCGCAATCGAAAAAGCTCGCGGGGCCTAAAGTTACTTTCACATTTGATGAGTACGGCCATGCCGGTCATGGCCGCTACGCTTTTACAACGAGTAATTCATCCCAGCGGGTCGTATATCTCGGTGATAGCATGGCCTGCTTCATACGAAAATCCTGTTGAATGCCTTCCCCCAGTAAAAACAGAGCTCCGCGCTTTTCTTTATTGAACCGGTCCATAACTTTCATCAGTGCCTGACTGCCAGGCCTGGCCGGGCGAGTATCAAACAGGCTGAGTTGCTCTGTGCCGTCAGTCATAGCGGAGAGCATTACCCCTGCTTTCGCATACGCTATCCCGGGTCTGTAAATGCGGTTCAGGATGGTCATGGCTGCATCAACCAGATCGCGGGTGTCCTGTGTAGCGGTAAGCGGCTCGATACCACAATTGCTGTAGCGGTTTTCACCTTGCGCATAATTGCTACTCTGAATGAAGACTGTGATTTGACGGGTCCACGAGCCATCCTTGCGCAGCTGCTCTGCCGCCCGGGCGGTAAAAAATGAAACTGCCTCATGTAGCTTGCCTATCTCATTAAGGCGCTGACCAAAACTTCTGGAAACGATAATCTGTTGCCTGACAGGAGGAGACTCGTGCAGCCGGAAACATGGTTCGCCATGCAGTTCCCGCCAGGTACGCTCGATTTCAACGCCAAAGCTTTTACGTAAAAAGCGAACGTCGCTATTATAAAAATCACCGGCAGTGATGATCCCGAAAGCCGACAGGCGTTCACTAATCTTTCGACCAATACCCCATATTTCTCTGGTACTGATCAGGCTCAGGAGCTTCCTGATCCTGGCCTGATCAGTCAAAACTACAACCCCGCCTGTAGCTGCCCATCGTTTGCTCGCATAGGTGCATAATTTAGCGAGGGTTTTGGTGCTTGAACAACCCACACCACAGGTAAGGGACAGATTATGAAGAAGTGTACTTCTGATCAACCGGCCGTAATCTTCATAATCTATTATCTTGTTCATGTTTTTCAATAACATGAAATTTTCATCTATGCTATATCGACTCGATTGAGGCGCGAAGCTTTCCAGCGTTTCATGGAAGCGATTTGAGTAGTCTTCATACAAAGTAAAGTTAGAGCTCCGGACTTCGATCCGGTGTTGCTGAATCAAATCCCTGCACTTAAAAATTGGGGTCCCACGCTTAATACCAACGCTTTTAGCCAGTTTATTCATTGCAATGACGGACGAATCGTTATTGCTGGCTATGATGAGCGGCTTTTTTGACAGCTTGGGATCCATCGCACACTCAAATGCCGCATAGGCTCCGTTAATATCAACGTGCATGTACATGGCTGAACTGATTCAGTGCAAAGGTGACGACGCCCCATATCTCAAGGGATTCAGGATTTACACGTATCGGCTTATAGGCTGGATTAGAAGGCATCAAAAGCAGCTCAGGATACGTGTGTAAGATCTTTACCGTAAACTCTCCATCCACCAGCGCAACGACGATAGAGCCGTGTCGTGCTGTTAAAGACCGATCCACAACCAGTATTGCTCCATCATTGATACCGGCATTGATCATACTGAGGCCCGCCGCCCTGACAAAGAAGGTTGAGGGGCGGTTGCGGACTACATATTCATGCAAATTTAATTCATTATCTTCATGCCCGGCGCACGGACTCATCACTCCACAGCTTAGTAAATCACTGAAAAAAGGTGCCATTTCGTAAGGCTTGTTGCTAATGTGCTCAAGGATAACAGACATAGCTACACTCGAATTCTTGTACTGTATGTATAAACAGTGTGCGCCGGGAGACCGGTAAAGATCAAGGGGTGAAAGTCCCCGACCATTGAAGGACCAGCAATCCACAGGGTCCCCGAGTCATGCGTTGTATACCGTGAGGTATGGGGCGAAGCGTTGACAGGGGTGTTGACAGGCCAGCCATTGAGCCACGAAATGTATATTAAATTCCCGGGTGCCGACGTTGTACTGTTTACGGAAGGCAACATCATAGGGTGCGTTACTGCGAGTGCCATATGGACCCGGCGGGGTCTGAGACCCTGGCATGTCAATACGATCTTTACGCGGGAACCGGGAGATCTCCCCTCTGACCATCTGCCAGTGCCGGAGATGGCCCGCACCGGGAAGGCGAGGAGCCGAAGCCGGTGATGTACGGAGAGGAGAAGTCGGACTCGCTCATAGTAGCTGCGAATCTGGCGAACAATCCGCAAGGAGCGGAGTCAGTGGAGCGAAGGAGCGGGGCCAAGGGAAACGCGGAACAGCCACACATGCGCCGGACGCAGAGCCGGGAAAGTATGTCACAGAGGCTGTCACGCGTGCGGGAAGCTGCGAAGCAGCGGAAGAAAGAACGGTTTACCGCATTGTTCCACCTCCTGACAGCAGAGGCACTGGAGAACGCATTCCTCTCCCTGAGCAGGAAAGCGGCTGCCGGAGTTGATGGTGTCAGGTGGAAGGACTACGCCGAAAACCTGAAGGTCAACATAGCAGATCTGCACCGGAGGCTTCATCAGGGTAGTTACAGGGCTCAGCCCGGCAGGCGGCACTACATCCCGAAAGCGGATGGAAAACAGCGCCCGCTCGGCATCGCCTCACTGGAGGACAAAATCGTCCAGTATGCGCTGGTTAAGATCCTGAATGCAGTCTACGAAAATGACTTTATGGGGTTTTCATACGGGTTCAGACCCGGGCGAAGCCAGCACAATGCGCTGGACGCACTGGCCACAGGGCTGGTTCGGACCAATGTAAACTGGGTACTGGATGCCGATATTAGTCAGTTCTTCGACAAGGTAAGCCATGAATGGCTAATCAGGTTCATAGAACACAGAATCGGCGACCAGAGGGTAATCAGGCTCATACGAAAGTGGCTCACAGCCGGGACCTCAGAGGAAGGAGAATGGCGGGCATCGGAGGAAGGCACCCCACAGGGTGCGGTTATCTCGCCGCTGCTGGCAAACATCTACCTCCACTATGTCTTCGATCTGTGGGCGCATCAGTGGCGACGCCGCCATGCCACAGGCAATGTGGTCATGGTCAGATACGCAGATGACATAGTCATCGGGTTCGACAAGCGAATCGACGCTCAATGCTTTCGTATAGCCATGCAGCGCAGACTGAAGGAGTTCGGACTCACGGTACATCCGAAGAAAACCCGACTGATGGAGTTCGGCCGCTTCGCAGCCGAAAACCGCGCCAGCAGGGGAAAAGGTAAACCAGAAACGTTCAACTTCCTCGGGTTCACGCATATCAGTGGGAAAGACCGTAGTGGCAGGTTCATGCTGATACGAAAGACACGCCGGGACAGGATGACGGCGACACTGAAAGCGATCAAGGACGGACTACGAAAGCGCTGGCATTACTCAATCCCCGAACAGGGAAAATGGCTCAGGAGAGTGGTTCAGGGATACCTGAACTACCACTCAGTCCCGGGCAACTATCCCATGATGCGGAAGTTCAGGATATACGTAACAGACCTCTGGCGACGGGCGCTGAGGCGCAGGAGCCAGCAGGATGATACGACATGGACGAAAGCAAACAGACTGGCAGCCGTATGGCTGCCGAAGGTTCGGGTTCTGCATCCATGGCCTGTGGAGCGGTTCACCGCCAGACACCCAAGGCAGGAGCCCGGTGCGTGAATAGCGCACGCCGGGATCTGTGCGGGGGGTACCCGGTAACGGGTATCCCTACCGCGACATTGCGAGTTGAAGAGAAAAGATCAAATCTCTCCGGTAACGCTATCAAGCCTGACGAAAAATTAAGCTTTATCATAAACATCAAAAACCATCTTTTACCGATAATGGCGAGCTGGCCTACGAAGAAGGTATACAAGCTAGGATGAAAGGATTCTGATGCTCCTCCCACCAAATTTTTTATCTCCTGAAGACCAGGCTGAGTACGATGCTTATATGGCAAGGTTCAGCGAGGTGGTGATGCTGCCAACTTACTGATTTAGTGTATGATGGTGTTTTTGAGGTGCTCCAGTGGCTTCTGTTTCTATCAGCTGTCCCTCCTGTTCAGCTACTGACGGGGTGGTGCGTAACGGCAAAAGCACTGCCGGACATCAGCGCTATCTCTGCTCTCACTGCCGTAAAACATGGCAACTGCAGTTCACTTACACCGCTTCTCAACCCGGTACGCACCAGAAAATCATTGATATGGCCATGAATGGCGTTGGATGCCGGGCAACCGCCCGCATTATGGGCGTTGGCCTCAACACGATTTTCCGCCATTTAAAAAACTCAGGCCGCAGTCGGTAACCTCGCGCATACAGCCGGGCAGTGACGTCATCGTCTGCGCGGAAATGGACGAACAGTGGGGATACGTCGGGGCTAAATCGCGCCAGCGCTGGCTGTTTTACGCGTATGACAGGCTCCGGAAGACGGTTGTTGCGCACGTATTCGGTGAACGCACGATGGCGACGCTGGGGCGTCTTATGAGCCTGCTGTCACCCTTTGACGTGGTGATATGGATGACGGATGGCTGGCCGCTGTATGAATCCCGCCTGAAGGGAAAGCTGCACGTAATCAGCAAGCGATATACGCAGCGAATTGAGCGGCATAACCTGAATCTGAGGCAGCACCTGGCACGGCTGGGACGGAAGTCGCTGTCGTTCTCAAAATCGGTGGAGCTGCATGACAAAGTCATCGGGCATTATCTGAACATAAAACACTATCAATAAGTTGGAGTCATTACCTAGGAGAGTTCAATCACTCAACGCCTTTTACATCTCATTTTATTTATATCACCGACTATCATAAAGATAATACATGGATGATTTCACTTTCGCAGGAGGATTTTAATACAACCAAAATTTTAACATCGTTAAGTCTAGGGAAGGTGCGAACAAGTTCCTGATATGAGATCATCATATTCATCCGGAGCGCATCCCAGAGGGACATCATGAGCCATTAACTCACCTTCGCCGATAGTGAATTCAGCACTAAGCGCCGTCAGACCCGAAAAGAGATTTTCCTCTCCCGCATGGAGCAGATTCTGCCATGGCAGAATATGACCGCTGTCATCGAGCCGTTTTATCCCAAGGCGGGCAATGGCCGACGGCCCTATCCGCTGGAGACCATGCTGCGTATTCACTGCATGCAGCATTGGTACAACCTGAGCGACGGTGCCATGGAAGATGCCCTGTACGAAATCGCCTCCATGCGCCTGTTTGCCCGATTATCCCTGGATAGCGCCCTGCCGGATCGCACCACCATCATGAATTTCCGCCACCTGCTCGAGCAGCATCAACTGGCCCGTCAATTGTTCAAGACCATCAATCGCTGGCTGGCCGAAGCAGGCGTCATGATGACCCAAGGCACTTTGGTGGATGCCACCATCATTGAGGCACCCAGCTCTAGCAAGAACAAAGAGCAGCAACGCGATCCGGAGATGCATCAGACCAAGAAAGGCAATCAGTGGCACTTTGGCATGAAGGCCCACATTGGTGTCGATGCCAAGAGTGGCCTGACCCACAGCCTAGTCACCACCGCGGCCAACGAGCATGACCTCAATCAGCTGGGTAATCTGCTTCATGGAGAGGAGCAATTTGTCTCAGCCGATGCCGGCTACCAAGGAGCGCCACAGCGCGAGGAGCTGGCCGAGGTGGATGTGGACTGGCTGATCGCCGAGCGTCCCGGCAAGGTAAAAACCTTGAAGCAGCATCCGCGCAAGAACAAAACGGCCATCAACATCGAATACATGAAAGCCAGCATCCGTGCCAAGGTGGAGCACCCGTTTCGCATCATCAAGCGGCAGTTCGGCTTCGTGAAAGCCAGATACAAGGGGCTGCTGAAAAACGATAACCAACTGGCGATGTTATTCACCCTGGCCAACCTGTTTCGGGTGGACCAAATGATACGTCAGTGGGAGAGATCTCAGTAAAAACCGGAAATAACGCCAGAAATGGTGGAAAAAATAGCCTAAATAGGCTGATTCGATGTGTTTGCGGGAAAAAAATCGGCCCAGATCCGCGAAATTTTAATCAGCGAGTCAGCTTGGGAAGAAATGACCTGCTTATTCGCACCTTCCCTAGATGCCTGTGTATCCATGCTCGGAAAGATACTAAAAAAAATGTCTAACAAAAACGGTATCTCACAAACGGAAGAATCTGAATTCGCATTTCTTTTAACAAACTATATTAAACAGACTTTGACTTTTAGAGAATGGCAACGCAATGCTGACGGAAATCAACGACTGCACTTTCTTATTAATATCTACGGTGCAAAAGAAGACGGTGGCGAAGTGGTTTTAAGACCATTTATTGTAAATCCTGATGAATTAATGCTTACTCCAGCGGATGTCGTTGAATTTAATTCGCAGGTTATCAACGTTGATCGGCAGCGTCATCCTGAGTGGTTCCGTTAACTGGTCACAAGGGTTAAGAGCCTGAAAGGCTGCGATAGTGTATACGCAGCCTATTCTGTATAGCCGTCGCGTAATAATTGTTCTAAATGACTATCGACCGTTTCCTGATCACCAGGAATATATCGTGGCCATCCTGTTATATCGTTGACGCGTTTCACTATGTATGGATGAAACCCAAACTGCTCGGAAGTGATGTCAATATAATATTGCACTTCTTCGAAGTTCAATTCACACCAATAATGGCCAAAGCCACCACTCTCTGTAAATATACCGCCATCATCTGCACCGTTACCCCCACGAACAACAGCATCTAGACCTTTAGTTTTTGCTAAATAACATACAAGATAGCTTGCAAAAAGGCATGTGCCTTTCGTCTTCTTTGTGCCGCACTCCGTCAAAACTGAAAGTAGCTTTTCATGCGCCACTCGTGCAATGCCTGATACCAATTCCGGGGACATGTCTGCTCCAATGAAATTATTAGATCGACTTAAACAGGTAATATGTAATTAGGCATTACGATAAGTCGTGCCCTATTGGTTGGTACATCGTAAGAAAAGTAACTTTTCTAATCCCAGCCTGCACTCCGGGAATGCTTCTAACCTGAATAAATCACGGGGGCAGTGCTGGATACTTGTCAACTGTATTTGGATTCACAGGCTAACTATTTTTATACAGTTTAAGTGAATAAAACTTACTTAAAGCAGCGAACCACGCCGAAAGTGTAATGAGGAATACCGCCAATTCATCAGAACCATTTTTGATAGCACTGAGTAGAGCGATTAGTCCAAGGAACACCGAAAGAAAGACTAGTATTGCGGGTAAAAGTTTATACATGATAGACGTTCCTTTTAAAGGTTCAGATAGGTAGACCAACGCAGATAACGTCGGAATTGCCTGTTGTAAGATTACGCTCATTTAATTATTTTTATAACCTATGAATCCGCGTATAATTTCATTTGTAGTAATCTTCGTAATATATATCTGATAGACATTGATCTTTTTAATGTCTTGTTGACTCACAACACCATATAAGCAACTCTTAGATTGGTTTAACACAGCGCTTCCACTAACTCCATTTTGATAAAAAGCAGTCAAACCATCAGAACCAACTATTCCTTTATAATAGTAGGTTGAGTCGGGGGAAGCATACGTATTTGAAAGCGTATTATACATTCCCGATAGAACCCAAACAGACTCACCTGGAGCTAGAACATTATCACATACTGGAAGCTTCCAATTAGGTGGGGCTTTGACAATAGTATTTTTTTCTACTTTTAAAAGAGCGAGGTCCCGGTTCTTAGGATCATCAATATTGATAACTGTTGCTGGTTGGCTCCCATTCCTTGTTATTATACTTAGACTATAATCCTTGCTTGCATCAAGCCATAAATGTGAAGCTGTAAGAATATGTTGTTCATCGATCCAAGTACCTGAGCCGGAGATTGTCTTATTTCCAGACTTGATTTGAATTTTTACAGCTGAGTCCGAAAGCTCAAAATCATTGTGGTGCATACTTTGTTTATGAGGATTATCGGTGGAACAAGCAGAAATCAGTAAGGCTGAAAGAGCTAAAACCTTTCTATACATAGTCAGTTTCCTTCGAATAAGGCGAGTTTGGTTTCTAGAATATTTTATCCAGCGAGGAATTCTTCTAACGTGCTATCTTGGTACTGGGGATATATCTGCTTCATCATGCCAAAAGCAGCAACCGCTACGCTTTCTAAGTCGGAATAGAATTTAGGCTCCGTATTAAGATCATCACCATTCTTCAGAACGCCCTCGAAGCAGCTATAATCATTTCCGAACTCTTGAACAATAATCCAGCGCCCATCACGGAAACCTACGAGCATAACCGCTGAATTAGGATAGTCGCCAGCAGGCGTTAGCCAATCAAAGTGATAGTGCTTTATCGTATCATATTTCAGATGTACATTCATTATTCCTCCGTTGGCGATTACATTATTTGAGTTTTTTCATGGACTCTAAAGAAGCGAGGTAGGAATTATAGCGATCACCAAATTTTTCTTTCGCACGCTTAACGCGCATTTTCTCCGCGAGCTCAGTCTTGTTTTCTGCCTGGTAGGTCCTATTATTTTGCGTCTTTACTTCGGCCCCTGGGCCTGCTGCGTACGTTTTGTTTTTCTCGCTAATACACGCTCGGCATTTACTCTTGAGGCCAAACTTGCCCTTGAGCTCTTTTCCAAACTGTTCAAAGGGTTTAACTTGCTGACATGATTTGCATTTTTTAAAGCCCGGGGGGAGGTAGGTGTCAGCCATGAGCTGCTCCAGTAGGTATTGATTATAGGTGATTTTAACTTAAAGACGACGTCACTTTCAAATAAATCGACTACTTAACGCTGATCTTACATAATCCTGATTATGCGCACTTAAGTTGTAGTAGCAAAGTTGTAATGTCCGATAATGGCTAAGTTAAGATGTCCGGCGTGTATAATCAAGTAAGGATTACCATGACGGCTCTCGCAGCGGAGTTTTTCACATTGGATGAAGTTAACCGACTCAAAATCATTCAGGATGTCATCGACCGGCGTCTGACAACACAAATGGCAGCTCAGCGGCTTGGTATCTCCGACCGTCAGTGCCGTCGTCTGCTTGCGCGTTATCGTGAAGATGGTCCGATTGGCATGACCAGCCGCCGTCGTGGTAAATCCAGTAACAACCAGTTGCCTCAGGGACTGGCCGCATACGCGCTGAACATTATTCGCGAACGCTATAACGATTTCGGTCCGACGCTGGCCTGTGAAAAACTGTCTGAGGTGCACGGTGTTCATCTTTCCAAAGAAACCGTCCGTAAGCTGATGACTCAGGCCAGTCTGTGGGTCCCACGTAAGCAACGTGCGCCAAAAATTCAGCAACCTCGTTACCGCCGTGCCTGTGCCGGTGAACTCATACAAATCGACGGCTGCGACCACCACTGGTTTGAAAATCGGGGACCTAAGTGTACGGCACTGGTTTACGTTGATGACGCAACCAGTCGTTTAATGCAGCTTCTTTTCGTGAAATCTGAGTCTACTTTCACCTATTTTGAAGCGACCCGGGGCTATATTGAAAAACATGGCAAACCGCTTGCGCTGTACAGCGACAAAGCCAGCGTATTCAGGATCAACAATAAAAATGCAACCGGCGGCGACGGCGATACCCAGTTTGGCCGTGCGATGCATGAACTGAACATTCAGACCATTTGTGCAGAAACCAGTGCTGCCAAAGGCCGCGTTGAACGGGCGCACCTGACGCTTCAGGACCGACTGGTCAAGGAGCTCAGGCTCCAGGGCATCAGTTCCATGGAAGCTGCGAACGCATTTGCCGAAGAGTTCATGAACGATTACAACCGTCGTTTCGCAAAAGCGCCTCGCCAGGCGTTTGATGTTCATCGGGAACTGGATGTCGATGACGATCTTGATATGGTATTTAACTGGCGTGAAGCTCGTAAAGTGTCGAAATCACTCACAGTGCAATACGACAAAGTCCTTTATCTGATTGAAGACAGCGAATTCAGTCGTCGGGCGATTGGTAAATACATCGATGTCTGGCATTACCCGGATGGACATAAAGAGCTCCGGCTTAATGGCGTATCACTTCCCTACTCCACCTATGACAAGCTTTCTGAAATCGATCAGGGGGCCATTGTGGATAACAAACGTCTGGGGCGGGCCCTGGAAATGGCGCAGCTGGTCCAGGCCGAGCGGGATAATAACCGGTCGCAATCCGTACCATCCGGAGACGGCCCTTCTCGCAGGCGTAAAGCTCCCACGACGAAGAAATCCCAGCGTTCCCTGGATCAGGACGATATGTTCAATGCCCTGGTGAAACTTCAGTCACGCTCTGAAGAGATATTTGGGAAGAAACCGATTTAAAGCCCGGTAATCCATCCGGGCATGCCTGGCTGTCAGATTTTGGCCTGATTGACCCGTGCCGCGAGCTCCTGATGACTCTCTTTCCTTTCGCTGTAGCGGTCGGACAGGTAGGCTGTGTGCCCTTTCAGGAGTAACGTCATTTTGAACAACTCTTCGGTAACGTCGACAATCCTGTCATACCAGGGTGAGGGTTTCATGCGCCCTTCATCATCAAATTCCTGCCATGCCTTTGGCACTGACGACTGATTGGGGATGGTGAACATCCGCATCCAGCGGCCAAGTATCCGCATCTGATTGACCGTGTTAAACGACTGTGAACCACCACAAACCTGCATGACGGCCAGCGTTTTACCCTGGGAAGGACGAACAGCACCTTCACTCAGGGGTATCCAGTCAATCTGGGCCTTCATCACCGAGCTCATGGCGCCATGTCTTTCCGGAGAACTCCAGACCATTCCGTCACACCACCTGACCAGCTCGCGGAGTTCAAGCACTTTGGGGTGACTTTCGGGCGCATCATCGGGTAACGGCAGACCGGATGGGTTAAATATTTTCACCTCAGCCCCCATCTTTGCCAGCAACCGCCCGGCCTCTTCCGCTGCAAAACGACTGTAGGACCGCTCTCGTACTGAACCGTACAGGATGAGAATTCGCGGCATGGTTTCGTTGTTGCCCGTAAGTTTGCTGGCAAGCGCATCATCAAAATAAGCCGGTTCGATTGCTGGTAAGTCGGTCATAAAAAATCTCCATTTCATAAGCTATGCTTTAAAAGTTATCACATATGAAATACCATATGTATTGTTATTTTTTTACGAGGTTAAGCATGCTACAGCCTGTTCAGCTTTTTAAACTGCTCGCCGACGAGACCCGTTCAACTATCGTGATGCTTCTCAGGGAGTCCGGTGAAATGTGCGTCTGTGACATCTGTGCGGCAACCGCAGAGTCTCAGCCAAAAATTTCTCGCCATATGGCCCTTTTACGTGAAGCCGAGCTGGTCATCGACCGTCGCGAAGGAAAATGGGTGCATTACCGACTGTCGCCACACATGCCAGCATGGGCTGCGGGTATTATTGATACAGCCTGGAACTGTGAACGAGAAAACATACGCAACAAGCTCAGTAGCGTGGCATCTGTCTCCTGCTGATGGCGATATATATATCCGAATAAACAAATGTGAATGGAGTTTCTGATGTTACTGGCTGGTGCTATCTTTTTATTCACGCTCGTCCTGGTTATCTGGCAACCCAGAGGGCTGGGGATTGGCTGGAGTGCCTCACTGGGCGCAATTCTGGCATTGCTGACTGGCGTCGTTCATCTGGGGGATATTCCGGTGGTCTGGCAGATAGTGTGGAATGCGACCGCCACCTTTATCGCCGTGATCATCATCAGTCTTCTGCTCGACGAATCCGGCTTCTTTGAATGGGCCGCGCTGCACGTTGCCCGTTGGGGGAATGGCCGGGGGCGGCTGCTCTTCACCTGGATCGTCCTGCTTGGTGCGATGGTTGCGGCACTGTTTGCCAACGACGGTGCGGCACTGATCCTGACACCTATCGTTATCGCGATGCTGCTGGCGCTGGGATTCAGCCGGGGAGCAACCTTAGCGTTTATCATGGCCGCAGGGTTTATCGCTGACACGGCAAGCCTGCCACTGATTGTCTCAAACCTGGTGAATATCGTCTCGGCGGATTTCTTTAAGCTTGGTTTCTCAGAATATGCCGCCGTGATGGTCCCGGTTAACCTGGCCGCGATTGCGGCTACGCTGGTGATGCTGCATCTGTTTTTCCGTAAGGACATTCCCGCCGTTTACGACGTTTCTCTGTTGAAAGAACCGAAAGACGCTATACGTGATGTGAATACCTTTAAAACCGGCTGGCTGGTTCTGGTGTTGCTTCTGGTGGGATTCTTCGGACTGGAGCCGCTGGGCGTACCGGTCAGTTTGGTCGCAGCCGCTGGTGCATTGCTTCTGTTTGCTGTTGCGAAAAAAGGGCATGCCATTAACACCGGTAAGGTGCTGCGTGGTGCGCCCTGGCAAATCGTTATCTTCTCGCTGGGGATGTACCTGGTGGTCTACGGCTTACGAAATGCCGGTCTGACCCACTATCTCTCTTCCTTGCTGAATCAGCTGGCAGAGCAGGGATTGTGGGCGGCAACGCTGGGTACGGGCTTCCTGACGGCCTTCCTGTCATCAGTGATGAACAATATGCCGACCGTGCTGGTCGGGGCGCTGTCGATTGATGGCAGCACAGCGACCGGTGTTATCAAAGAAGCGATGATTTACGCCAACGTCATCGGCAGCGACCTGGGGCCAAAAATTACCCCTATCGGCAGTCTGGCAACGTTACTGTGGCTGCACGTTCTGTCGCAGAAAAATATCAAAATTACCTGGGGATATTACTTCCGGGTGGGCATTGTCATGACAATCCCCGTGCTGTTTGTCACGCTTGCAGCACTGGCGCTTCGTCTGTCTTTCACTTTGTAATGAGATACTGATATGAGCAACATTACCATTTATCACAACCCGGCCTGCGGCACGTCACGCAATACCCTTGAAATGATCCGCAACAGCGGTACAGAGCCGACCGTTATTCATTATCTTGAAACCCCACCATCACGAGCTGAGCTGGTAAAACTCATTGCGGATATGGGGATCACGGTACGAGCGCTGCTGCGTAAGAATGTCGAACCTTTTGAAGCGTTAGGGCTGGCGGAAGACCGCTTTACTGACGAGCAGTTAATCGATTTTATGTTGCAGCACCCTGTTCTGATCAATCGCCCTATCGTGGTAACGCCGCTGGGTACCCGGCTATGCCGCCCTTCTGAAGTCGTGCTGGATATTCTTCCCGATGCGCAGAAAAGCGCGTTCACGAAAGAGGACGGTGAGAAGGTAGTTGATGAAAAAGGTAACCGGCTGAACTAAACGTGTTCTTGTGACGAAGGGCGAGAGAACTCGCCCTTTTTTATTTAAGATAATCAGTGCTAACGGAGGATAAGAAGCGGTTGTTGCGTCTTTTGCAGCATTTCGGAGGTATGACTACCGATAAAGAACTGCCGCAACCTGGAATGACCGTAGGCCCCCATCACTATCAGATCGACAGCATTTTCCTCGGCGTAACGAATAAGCGCGTCCCCGACTGATTGCCCGGTAAGATGTGTTGTGCTGTTTTCTATATCCGCGTCACGTAAAATTTGCTGTGCGGTCAGCAGCTCTTCCTTCTTACCGTTTACCATGACAAGGTGGCACTCCAGCCCCCTGAGTAAGGGACTCATCGTCAGACGTTCCAGGTTACTCCTGCTTTCTTCACTGCCATCATAAGCCAGCATGACTCTGGAAGGCACTGAGTAGTTCTCCGGAACAACCAGTAGGGGTTTCTTTTGCAGACGAATAACGCTTTCCAGATGAGAGCCTACCGGATGCTGGCTACCCCGACGCCCCAGCACCATGAGACGAAGGTCGCTCAGCTCTGCCAGAACTTCATCCGGTGTACCGTGTTTTTGCATCAAAAGCACATCCGGGCTTCCCTGTTTTTGAAGCAGTTCAGCACAACTTTCCAGTATTGCTTTCCCCTGGGCCATCAGCAGGCGATTACGTTGCCCTTCAATTTCTACCAGCTCATCGGTCAGCAATTGCTGACTGTCTATGCCGAGAGTGCCGGTCAGGTCTGACACTACCGGGGTGCTGTCTTTTTCGATAACGTGCAACAGTGCTAGCTGTGATTGCAAAGTGCGGGCTGCCCACGCCGCATATTCACACACTGACCGCGTTGAAAGTGAACCGTCCACACAGGCTGTAACAGTATTATTCATAGTTTTCCCTCCAGTCTGTTAATGACCGCCCATCAGTTTTTCGACTTCTTCAGGTTTATCGTGAACACCAAACCGGTCAACGATGGTGCGGGTGGCTTCATTCATCCCACGTATTTCAACCCCGGCGCCCTCTCTACGGAACTTAATGACCACCTTATCCAGGGCGCTGACGGACGTGATGTCCCAGAAATGGGCATGTGAAACGTCTATCACCACATTCTCAATCGCTTCACGGAAATCAAAGTGGCTCGTAAAGCGGTCTGCTGATGCAAAGAATACCTGGCCGGTGACGGTATACGTCCGGCTCGTCCCCTCCAGAACTGAGGTTACACGCATGAACCGGGATACTTTAGTGGCAAAATTGAGCGAAGCAATCAGTACACCGGTCAGCACACCGAAGGCCAGATTATGTGTTGCCACCACAACCGCGACGGTGGCAAGCATGACCACGCTGGTTGAAAGGGGGTGTGTCCGCAGGTTGGCAATGGAGCGCCAGGAGAATGTCCCGATGGAAACCATAATCATCACCGCGACCAGCGCTGCCATCGGAATTTGGGAGACCCAGTTGCGCAGGAACACAATCAGGCAAAGCAGCACCACGCCCGCCGTGAGGGTTGAAAGTCGTCCGCGTCCACCGGATTTTACGTTGATAACAGATTGCCCAATCATCGCGCAGCCTGCCATTCCTCCGATAAAGGATGTGCAGATGTTCGCGATGCCCTGAGCTTTGCACTCCCTGTTTTTGTCGCTTGGCGTGTCGGTCATGTCATCCACGATAGTGGCGGTCATCATCGACTCAAGCAGGCCAACCACCGCAAGCCCCGCAGAATATGGCAGGATGATGAGCAGCGTCTGAAGATTTAAAGGCACGTCCGGGAGCAGGAAGACCGGCAGACTGTCGGGAAGTTTCCCCATATCCCCGACGGTTCGCACATCCAGATGCAGCCACATGGCAATCCCAGTCAGCACCACGATGCACACAAGCGGTGAAGGAATGGTTTTGTTGATATAAGGGAAGAGATAGATGATCCCCAGCCCTGCCGCAGTCATGGCATAAACATGCCATGTCACATTGGTCAGCTCAGGCAACTGGGCCATAAAAATCAGTATTGCCAGTGCATTAACAAACCCCGTGACCACTGAGCGTGAAACAAAACGCATCAGCCCGCCAAGCTTCAGATATCCGGCTATCAGCTGGAATACCCCGGTCAGTATGGAGGCAGCCAGTAAATACTGTAAGCCATGATCTTTCACCAGCGTCACCATCAGGAGAGCCATTGCACCGGTGGAGGACGAAATCATCGCCGGACGTCCGCCAAAGAAGGCCATAACGAGAGGAATACAGAACGCCGAGTAGAGGCCCACCTGGGGATCAACACCGGCGATAATGGAAAAGGCGATCGCTTCTGGAATGAGTGCGAGCGCGACAACAATACCGGCCAGAACGTCACCACGGACGTTACCCAGCCAGTCCTTACGCGTCGAGGACAGCAACATAGTAATTTCTCAGTTTTTAGATACAGTCAGCCCTGGAGGGCTACATTTTTACGTACGGTAAAGCACATCCGCAGACGGGATGTTATTGAGTGCGTGCTGAGGCTTGCTCAGTACGACAGAGGAAGGAAAAACTCAGGGTGGCGTAATACGCATAGCGGTTGTCAGATTCTCCATAGCGGATGTGTATATATTGTCGGCTCTGTTGTCAGGAAGAACTTACAGAACACGTCGCGTTTGAACATGAAACACTTCAAAGCAGCCCAATACTACAAATAAAGCGAATACGGGGTCAACCCAACAAGGTACTCAAACGAAGAGGTTAAGATGCGATTTTTATCCAGGAATTCAATATTATCAAAGGACATTTGAACTTTGCCCCACCCCGGACATCTCTACTTAGCTTTGACATAAGTTATTGATTCATATGTGGTTATTTTTTAACATTTACGTTTCACGTACTGATAGATTGCCTTTGAAGCCAACGCTGACCGTCATTCATCTTGATCAGGAATTTGGGCATCTTCTAAAAACACCTTTGTACGGTAATCATCTTTCCAGCCTAACCAAACTGAATCTTCACCACCGGAAGAAACAACTTTACGGTTTCCTGTGAGATTATCAGCCTGTTCTAAGCATATTGACTGCATATCAATGAGCAAATCAGCTTCTGCGACTTCCGTGCCGCCGATCGTTTCATAGCCGGAAATCAGAACAATTGCCTCAGGGTCTCTTTCGTTCAGCATGGCGATCAACTCTTTCACTTTCATTTTAAGATACCAGTAGTTTATTTGTGTGCATTGCTGATGGATTTTATAGTGCTGCCGACCTTTTTCAAGGTGCTTCCGTTGCTTCCAACGATCATGCTAACGACCTTGTTGTCTGACCTGGTATTGCCGTGGTCATCCTTTTAGAGAAATGCTCCAAAGATCAACATGGCGGCATAGGTTTTCCAGCTTGACCAATCAATCGTGGAACCAAGCAACAGATAGAATGCCAGGGCTACCAGCCCCAGCTTTACTACTAGCGCGATTATTATGGTGAAGATAGACTCATCGCGTTCGCCTTTAAGTATTTTATACCGCGTAATTAAACTGTCGTTTTTCATGTAGCATCCGTTATAGTTATTAAAGTCCTGCATTAGAAGTTGTTATTTGCCGAAGTTACCTTGTATGAGTTAACTGTGGATCCAAAAATACAAAATATAAGCTGTGCCAATTGAAAGGATTAGAAAAGCACAGTTACTAATAAAATCTACTAATGCTTGTAGCTTCTTTATTCTCACAATTGCTGGACCGTGTTCAGTAGAGGTACTACTCAGCCCTTTTGTTCTGGCACTCTCTGCTTTTCTGAAAAAATTGTAATGCAATCCTGACCGCAAGCAAAACCATGCCAAACCAGTCGTTATTACGATATTTATGTAGAAAGCATATTGAATCATTTGTTCAGTTTCGAAGCTTTCCATTGAAAACCCTTTGTTGAAATGTTGAATAAAATTATTTTTAGTAAATGTAAGCAATAAATAGAACGAATATTAATAGTGAAAGATGCAATGCCAACATCTGCTTATGATGCCTTATGAGGATTTCTTCCTTCGCATTCATTAAATCGTACATCTCATCAATATTTTTATTGCTGGTATATTCGAGACGTTCATCACGAAGTAATTTGAACTTTACCAATACGACAAGTGATTTAATAATAAAGCTCGTAAGCATAACAGTTATAGACAAAAATAAAAAATAGGCCAAATTCATATATCACTCCATGGAGATTAATAGAAAAATTTATAATAAGTAATCTCATAGAGCATTACTTGAATCTTCTTCCCATACTAAGGACTCACCGAGAAACTTAGTTAAAGATGATTTGGCATACTGTGGTTCGGAAAAAAAACGTGGGAACCAGCCGTCAAAGCTTTGGGTACCATTGTGACGATTTTCAGGCGAGACTGATAAGCGGTACCCGTCTTCGTAAGGTGAAATGCTAAATGTGTATCCATCATCTGTCTTTGAGATCAGCGTTTTGCATGTCATATGACTGTTTGCTCACAAAGTTACTTTTCTAAGATATCGAAAAGTGTGGATTAGATCATCATTCAGATAGTCTTTTCATCACAAACTTTCCTGCCCACATTATCACAATTATAAAGGTAATAAAACCGATCTGCTCCCAACGTAAATTGGTTTGCTGTTCGGAATCATCCAAATGAATTGCATAAATGTAACATCCGAAGGTAAGCGTGAGTGGAACAACAAGCATCCCTACCTTTTTAGTAATATTTCCAATAAACCACCAATAAAGAACCCAGGAAATAATAGAAGAATAAAAAATTGCTTCTGAAACTATCATATGTAACCTCTTGAATTAGTCGATGCTGTGGGTAAATAAACCCGGACCGTCAAATGATGCAATTGCAAAATATTTAGTAACCATGAATCCTTCGGTTATCTATTTCAGCCATGTATGCAGTAGGCTTTTTTAAGAGATAGATTGGTGAAACGACATTCGTTTTGACTTTATAAGCCAGAATGAAAACACCTGCGGAGCTTGCCATAAGTACCGCAAGAAGAATAGATACCGTTAACTCCTTTGGTGTTTGTATCACCGAAAGAAGAAACAATGCGCTTATGGCTGCAAAAATCCAGCAATATAATGATGCATCCATAAAACCAGCTACAACACTCGATCCAAAAAAAAACCAAAATAAACTTATTAAGATTACTGAGTTTTCATTCATGTCTGTTCCTTGTTATTACTAATTATATTATGCTTTATAGTTGACCGTCAGACTACCCACGGGTTTTGACGAACAAAGTCACGCACTCCATTTATACATGCTTTTGAGATGACTTCAAAATAAGGATGGTTTGATGGAATCATATTCCCGGTATTATCAAGAAGCATAATAGTCCCTAAAGACCGAACCAGTTGATATTCATTGAGCTTACGCTTTAGCAAAGTTTGCAATCTATAAATTGTCTCACCGGAACTGTTACCTTCGATACCTACAACAGAGACCGTACAGTTCACTTCCTGATTATCAGATTGATAATCGAACCAGTAATTTTCGTTGCAATTTCCTTTTTGCGCATGCTCAATTTTGCCAGGCCATTTTACCCATAAAGAAGAGTTGTTTTTAGATCGTAAGATCTGCTTCAGCGTTTCCAATGGATTTTTTTCATCAACCTCAGACCAGGCCGAAATAAATTCTTTCTGCATTGCCTTAGGGTCTATAACGGCAATGAAATCAAATTCCTCTTTATTGATAGAGTTGGCTCGATCTTTGAGATAAAACAGACCGAGTTTATATCCCTTTTCACTTTTCCAGTTTGCTCCCACAGGCTGATAGTCTGTATTTATAAACGGTTTGAAAGTGTGAGTGTCGGGAGAAAAAATTACTGAGGGTGCCAGCACCCGGCCTCGGTATCGTATTGGATTTACAAATATTTTTTCCCCGTCACATAACATTTCAATAATTGCTTTTGTCACAACTACTGAAATAGAAGGTCTACATGTATTTTGATTTATTTCCCCGAGGTGCGCCAAACTTCCATCCTCACTCTTCAACACCTTTGTAAGGCAAGTCGGGCAATACTGTTGATCTCTATAATAAACAGGCATGGTTAGACGACCGGAATCGTTTAGTACCAACTGAAGTAACGGATGAGGCTCTTTCATCATGGTTATTTCTTCCCTTTCACCTTTCTGGGCTTTTCGTTTGCCTGTCTCCACTGCCATGGTGGGACAGGGTTGGTGTCTGCCCATAACCCTTTTGCCTCCTTTTGTGCTGCGGATTCATATTTGATATAGCCAGGGACAATGGCGTTATCTTCGAACCGATAAACCCACGCATATCCACTGTCCACCATAGAGGCATTGATATCATATCCATCTAACCAGATGGTACCTAACATACGGCCATAGATATCCGTACCATGGTCTATCACGGTAACGATTTTAGTTGCTATAGCTGTGGTTAAGGCCTGTTTTGCTTTTTGGCCAAAAGCCTGTTTAGATTCAGGAGCGTCTATACCATACATCCGTATTTTGATGGTTGTGTTTTGAGCATCCAACGCAGTTATGGTGTCACCGTCAACAATCTTAACCACCTTTGCCTCAAAAGTTGTTGAGTTCCCCCAGGACGCCACTGGGAATACAACAATCATGATGGGCAAAAGTAACTTTGTAAAAAAAAACATCATTTCACCTGAATTTGTTGAGTACAGACATGTATCCACAAGCCTATTTACAGGCAGTATTTTAACAAGTCATTATTTCATGGGCGGGCTTAAAACCAATCTTTTTGCAACTTAAAGGCAGAATAATCACAATAAATTTAGAACCTGAACCAAAAAATAATCCAAATTAAGCGTGTTAATCTATCTCAAAGATATTATTCCTGAGAGAGTTTGGATGAAACGTTACACTCATGATCTTGAGACAGACCTGAATGATGTGGATAAAACACCATCTCTGATCCACAAAACTTTGTTAACAGCTTCGACTATTTATGACCTGAAATATCTGGCTCAGGTATTAAATGATGAAAATGGCAGTAATTGGTCCCGTGCATCCCTTAAACGTCAGGTTACATGCATACCTGAGCATTGTGATCTGAGTATCGCAGATGGACGCTATCTACAGACTTTAATACCTTCACGACCTGCTGATTATGAGGACAGGCACTTTAGCTTTATCGATCTGTTTGCAGGGATAGGTGGACTGCGAAGCGGATTTGATGCCATCGGTGGTAAATGTCTTTTCACGAGCGAATGGAATACTTATTCCAGCCGTACTTACCGGGCGAACTGGTATTGCGATGAGAACGAGCACCGCTTCAATTCAGACATCCGTGACATCACTCTTAGCAACCGGCCCGAGGTTACTGATGACGAGGCATACAAATTTATCGATGCCTCTATCCCGGATCATGATGTTCTTCTTGCGGGATTTCCATGCCAGCCATTCAGCATCGCCGGTGTCAGTAAAAAGAACTCTATGGGTCGCAAACACGGTTTCGAGTGCGACACTCAGGGTACGCTCTTCTTTGATGTGGCCAGGATCATCCGGGCAAAACAACCTGCAATTTTTGTTCTGGAAAACGTAAAAAATCTGAAGAGTCACGATAAGGGTAATACCTTTAACATCATCATGAAAACGCTCGATGAGCTTGGCTACGACGTCGCAAACAGCGAAAGCACGGGCGCGGATGATCCTAAAGTCATCGATGGCCGTCATTTCCGACCCCAGCACCGTGAACGTATCGTCCTTATTGGTTTTCGCCGCGACCTACGTCTGAAAGACGGTTTTACTCTGAGAGACATTAAAGACTTTTATCCGGACAAGCGCCCTTCTCTCTCAGATTTACTGGATCCGAGCGTAGATAGTAAATACATCCTCTCCCCTAAACTCTGGGAGTACTTATACAACTATGCAAAGAAACATGCGGCAAAAGGCAATGGTTTTGGTTTTGGACTAGTAGATCCTTCCAATGTTAATAGTGTCACCAGAACCCTCTCAAGCCGCTATATGAAAGACGGATCTGAAATTCTTATTGATCGGGGCTGGTCTCATGAGCTGGGAGAAACTGATTTCCATAACACATACAACATGGACCGTCGGCCACGCATGCTAACGCCACGTGAATGCAGCAGGCTAATGGGCTTCGATAAACCCGGGGAAAGTGTTTTCCGTATCCCTGTGTCCAATACACAGGCTTACAGACAGTTTGGGAACTCCGTGGTCGTTGATGTCTTTGCGGCCGTCGCCAAACTGCTGAAGTCTCGAATTGAATTTGCAGCCTCCCAGCGCTTGCGGCAGTTTTACGACGAAGTCAGCTGACCTGAGCTCCTTCATCAATTTAAATGCTTAAGATTGTTGTAATAATGTCAGAGGTCAACCATGACGTATTTCGAATCAGCTGAAGGTGAGACGGTATCTAAAGAACGAGCATTACAAGAACTGTCCAGGCATTGCGTTCCCGAAACAGATTTCGAAGAATTCTTTAGCGACATGGGCGTAAAGGAACAGTATGACGCTCAGGAAGTGTTGCTTTGGTTGGGATATTAAACTTCCTGTTTAGGAGACTACTATGAGCCAAAAATTCGCAGTGATGATTGCTTACGACGACGATCCAAACGTCAAAAGGTACTCACCTGACTTTCAAACGCAGGATGAGTTTGCTAAAGGGTGGCAGTCGGCTCTTAAAAAGGCACACCACACCTCAGGTCAAAAATCAGTCATCACCTGCGGATGTCGTGGAAAAGGAGAAAAGCGACTTTATGTTCGTGCTTTACCGAACGGTGATGCCTTTATTCTCGTCAAAGCCGCTAACACGGGCATTGAGCATGATCCTTCCTGTGTATTCTTCTCCCTTGATGCCCGGCATACCGGCCTGAAAGGATATGCGAGTGGTGTGGTCCGGATTACAACCGAAGGTGATATGGCTGTAAGGCTCGGTATCGGTATGACAGAGAAAGATCCTCCTGAAAAATCAGAAGTGCCTCCCCTGCCCCATGTTCAGCGACCAGAAGGAGGTCAGGCCTCAATGACCCTCCTGGGCTTGCTTAGTCTTTTGTGGACAGAGTCTGGTCTGAATGTCTGGTACCCGAAAATGGCAGGGAAACGTAACGATTCACTGGTACGGTATCGTCTGCTTGAAACCGCTAAACAAATTCGTACCGGCAGAGCCTGCATAGGTGACCATTTATTCATTGGTGTACCTGACCCGAAACAACCTGTCGCTCAGTCGCAAATTCAGCGTCTTTCATCACAGGCGATGAGTGATAAACGTCTCATGCTCCTGTCAGTTTTACCTCGCTACGATGCTGAAAAGCATGAGAAGCCACTTAAATTTTTACCCCTGCGGAATTTTGGGGGGCTACCGCTGATTTTTTTCAATTCAGAAGGCCATTGGGATAGCGTAAAGAAACGATTTTCATCGGAGTACGCAGCATGGAAATCCGGGGCGAAAATAGTTGTCTTTGCGTTGACGTCACCAGCTGCGGTAACCGGCAGAGGCCCTTCTGTAAGAGCTCATCAAATTGTGCTGATGCACGTTAGCGAGAACTGGATACCTCTGGACTCCTCCTATGAGGCGGTTGTTGCAGAAAAGCTGGATGCAGAGCACCGGCAGTACGTTAAGCCCATGCGTTATGATGCGAGTATTAGTGAGGTGTTCCCTGACTTCTACCTGCTCGACACAAAAAGCGATAAGCCGTTCCCGATGGAAGTATTTGGTATGGCCACTCCTGCTTATCTGGCCCGAAAGCAACTCAAAAAAGATTATTACAACCGTGAATATGGGCCTTATGGATGGTGGCACTGGGATGCGACCACAGCATCTGAAACTATGGTGCTGCCTCATTTTCCAGAATCACGTAAACCTCTTTCAACTGGCACACCTGCTTAAAATGGAGAAAAAATGTCATACATGCTTTCACTAAGCGAACAGACAAAACTGAACGCTTTCCTGTCAGGGATCCTTGATGATTACAAGACTGGGGTTATCACTCAGATACAAGCTGTTGGTAAAATCGGTAACGTGTTTTCTGCACTGGAAAGTGGAGACTCAAAAAAGGTAGTGCATTTGTTGACTGAAGGACGAAAACTCCTGCGGACGGGCTGAATGTCCGCAGAAGGTCTACTGTGCCAGGGGATGCAGAGAAGTCTATCAACCTGGCTTCATTTATCATGATGTTTTTCTACTACGCGGCTGTTTTGACTTTCCAGTACCTCCCCCTGCCATTGCACCAGTCAATGTATCAATGGTGCCTTTCAGGGATTCTGAGATTGTTTTCTCTGCCTCCAGGGTAGCTTCCAGCTTCATTACTTTGGACTGGAGCGTTTTTAATTCACTGCTTTGTTCAGCCACTTCCGCTTCATAGCCCTGGCTGACCAAAGTTACTTTTTTCAGGTCGGCGCTCAGCGACTCGTTTAGTTTATGGAGTTCAGTAAGCTCGGCATTCACCGCCACCAGGTCACCCTCCTTCCCGGACAGTGCACTTTTCAGCTCAGCACAGAGGTTCTGTGCAGCAATCAATTCCTGTTCAAACCTGTCCCTCTCTGCCTTTGTATCTGACACAGTCTGACTTAACTGGTCGCATTGTCTGGAAAGACCGGCATTATCAGAACGCTGAGTGTTGATCTCTTCGTTCAGCTTTTTTTGATATTCAAGGTGACCAGCGATCTCTGTTTTACGTTCAGCCAGTTGCTGGGAGAGTGAGTCATTTGACTGCTGTGCGAGGCTTAATTCATGCCGTGTGCTATCTAACTGGTGATGGCAGGTTTCGAGTTCTGCTTCGGCAACATTCAGCCTTGTTTCTAACTCCTTGACGGTACTGTCCCGGATCTCTAATCGACCCTGTAGCGCCTGATTCTCAAGTTTCAGCTCATCCATATCGGTAGCGCTTTGCTCAAGCCGCTGTAAAAGCTGCGTTACCTCCTCCTCCAGCTGCATGCTACGTGCTTCAGCTTTTTTAACACTATCACTCTGTATTGCGGTATAGCTTCTACGGTAGTGCCAGGTGATGTACGAGATAATATCGCCGAGTGCAACCTTCACCTCATCGGGTATATCCAGGTAACGGGCCTCTTCAGGAACCTCTTTAACATACTTCTGGTACTCAGCGAACATCTCCTGTGACCTTGCAAACGAGCCGCCAACAGCGTTTCTGAGCCAGTGAACTTTGAAGCTCAGATCGATATTTTCCGGGTTAATTTTTTTCTCTTCGCACAGACGTTCGATTGCATTGAAGTAATCGATCATCGCAATAGATGAGTACCTTGAACGACCCATTTCCTTTGATTTTTCTGTGGATTCGCTGCGGATGTCATTCTGCACCTCTGGCGAGGTAGCATCGTTCAGGCTTTTTTCTTTATCGTTTTCGATCATCATTTTTTTCCTGCGGCCGGAAGCTGGTTTGCAAAATATATGCTGATAAGATCGTTCAGAGCATTCAGAAGCGAGATACTGTCGATACAAATATGAACGTTTCCATTCTCAAACAGGCGACACCGCCAGCCATTCTCATCGCAGACCTCGCCTGTGAAATCTGTATTTCTCATGGCCGTCAGCCTGTCGACCATACTCAGCCCACCGCCGGTTGCAGGTGTTGGAGTATCAGAACAGATGCATACAATATTCTCAAAGTCGCGTAAACAAAAGTGATTGTCCTGCGAGAAACCGTTGTACCTCAGTACGTTCACACCAGGAAAAATCCCCCGAAGAACAAGCTTTTTCGGCATTGTATATTGCCGTGCATTGCTTTTAAAACTTCGGTCAAGCTTGTTGAGAACATCAACGAAACCTTCTGCAAGCGTGTCTCGTCTGTTAGCCAGTGCATGCTGTAATGTTCCCTTAACAATCTCCAGGGAAGCGACGGGCGGATCCGTACGTAGGGATTCGTTAAAGGCTTCTTTTTGCTTATGGTTCCAGTACCGGTCCATACCTATTTCTTCAAAGAGCCTTTTCCACGTTTTACGGTCAATTTCCTTACGCCCCTCCTCGATGGTGCGATCCAGTGACGACGGAAGACCAAATGCGTTGGGCTGCATAATTCTGCTGGTGAAGAGAGAGAGACCGCACAGTTCCGACGCTTCCGAGATTAACCGCATCCCTTCTTCGAATTTCTGCATGGCCATATCCCGGGCGCTGATGAGCTGCCCTGTCCGGCTCGCCGGTACTGGCTCAGAACCCTGGTTTTGAGTCATTTTACACTCCATTTTGGTATGTCAGAACATTTTGATTTGAGCAAAGGTAGGTGTACACAGACATTAAAGTTGTCTCCTTTAACATGAAAAAGACTTTAAAGTTGTCTACTTCTTCAGATAGACCTACTTAACAGGATACTAAGTAGGTCATCTCCTTTCTCGCGTAGCATCTCTCGACGTTCACAGCAGAGGACACGTTTCAAAATGTCATCCAAAATTTTTTTCCATTATCTGACGTTGGGTGATTTTGATGGTCAGCGAGTAGAGGCTTTAACAATGTGGGTTGCCCTGAGCAAAGTAAGGGAAGTAGATGTACCAGAAATGTACGCGTTGCCTTGCATGAAGGGGGGCATCTTAAAGCTCATTGATTAAACAAACTCACTATGCCGCTACAAACAGCCCAAAACCGTCACTTGATAACGTGTTATTTAGATAAATTAATGCTCAGGGCTTTTAGCCAAACTGTCACTTGATGTAAGAATCCAGAACCTTCAGCACAACGTCCAGGTCTTCTTCTCGTTTCTGTTCTTCACTTTCATGAACAATATGTTCAGTCAAATGTCCTTTAATCACTTCACGCAATAAACCATTCACGGCACCACGTATGGCGGCTATTTGTTGCAGTACAGCGGCACATTCGTGAGGTTCATCAAGCATTTTTTTCAGCGCAGCAACCTGCCCCTGGATCTTGCTTGTACGTGCTTTCAGTTTTTGTTTATCGCGGATGGTATGTGACATGTGGGCTCTCACTCTCCTGGATATTTTATGTAACTATACCAGCGTTATTCTACTGGGGGGTAGTATATTTTACTGGGGGGGAGTAGAATCCGGCCTACACTTAATAACCAAGAATGATTCTCATGAACGAATTTACGACACTTCTTCAGCAAGGCAACGCATGGTTTTTCATCCCCAGCGCCATTCTGCTTGGCGCGCTTCATGGACTGGAGCCCGGGCACTCCAAAACAATGATGGCAGCATTCATCATTGCTATAAAAGGCACCGTACGTCAGGCCGTGATGCTGGGTGTCGCGGCAACATTGTCGCACACTGCAGTCGTATGGCTGATTGCTTTTGGAGGGATGTATATCAGTAATAAATTTACCGCAGAATCAGCCGAACCCTGGCTACAGATGGTCTCTTCAGTGATCATCCTTGGTACGGCTTTTTGGATGTTCTGGCGAACCTGGAGCGGTGAGAAAAACTGGCTGGAGGGAATGCAGGAGAATGAACATCATCACCATGACGAAACAAGGTTGATCGATACTGGCCATGGAAAAGTTGAACTGTCCATTTTTGAAGAAGGACAACTTCCCCACTGGCGGCTACGCACTCTTAGTGGCCAAAGATGGGCTTCTGAAGATATCTCATTAACCACACTTCGGGAAAACAGTACGATCTCTCAGACTTTTGAATTTGTTGATCATGGTGATTATCTGGAGTCAACATCTCCCATCCCTGAGCCTCACAGTTTCAACGTACGTCTGTCTCTGGGACATCGTGGTCATGTCCATGACTATGATGTGGCGTTCGCTGAACACGACCATGACCATGACCACTCTGAGCTTGATGGGCTGGATGTGAATTCGAAAGAGTATCAGGACGCTCACGAACTGGCTCATGCCAATGACATAAAACGCCGCTTCGACGGGAAAGAAGTAACCAACGGGCAAATCCTGATATTTGGACTGACAGGAGGGCTTATCCCTTGCCCGGCAGCTATAACTGTATTGTTGATCTGCCTTCAGCTTAAAGCGCTTACGCTGGGTGCCACACTGGTTGTTTGTTTCAGTATCGGCCTGGCATTGACCCTCGTAACGGTTGGAGTGGGTGCGGCGATCAGCGTTCGTCAGGTCGCCAAACGCTGGAGTGGCTTCAATACCATCGCCAGAAGAGCCCCCTATATTTCAAGCGCCCTGATTGCTGCTGTTGGGATTTACATGGGTATACATGGCTGGAATGGGCTGGTGCATTAACACCGGTACTGATGACACACACTCTGGGTACTTACAAAGTACATCCTAAGCGCCACCGTTGAGGTTATGAGCAGAAAAACCCGGAATATAAAGCTGCTCTTTCCGGGACTTGTTGCTGAGGCAGGGATTAAGTAACTGATTAAATCCATTCCCATAAGACTCAATGATAAATGAAAGAATAAAAAAAACGCTCCCGGACGGGAGCGTAAGCCAGTGACTTCGGCGTCAAATGAGGGTCTAACAAGTGGAGCTGCGGGTTAATTCTGGGTGATCTGGCTGCGATGCTTTTCAGCCTGCTGCTGATGAATAACGGAAGACTGACCATTATTCGCCTTCTCGTGCACAACAGCGGCTTTTTCATGCTCGTTCATTTCTGAAAATGACGTTGCTGATTCGTTGGTGGCCCCTGGTTTGCCTTTCATCATTTTTTTATGCATCTCCGCCATGTCCTGGTGGGCAGAAGCGTTGCCGTTTTGCATCATTTCATGGGACATTGCAGCCTGATCGTGTCCGCTCATATCCATCATTGTCATACTGTCTCCCTGAACAGCGCTTTTTTCAGAGGTTGACTGCATCTGATGGGCGGGTGCCTGGGCATTATTTACCTGGTCATGCATGTTCATTGTCTCTGCAGCCATGGCGGATGAAGCGACAGCCATAATGGCAACAAATGATACAAGGATCTTTTTCATGGTTGGGTCTCCGGTGTTTTCATACCCAAACAATCAACGGCTTATAACAGAGAAAGCATTTGATCTCAGGGCGGGTTATTCATCACTCCAGGAACCAGGCGATTGCGTTATCACTCTGCTCCTGATTTATGTATGATTATAAAAAACCGCCTCTGTTTATCGCGTGACTGAATGATGACAATTTTGTCACCTTCCAGGTTTCTCCTGAAGAACGGGATTAATCCATTAACAGGCGCACACTGAACACAATTTCCCGCCCCTGCTGTTCTGCTGACAGCTCGCCGCCATGAGCATGAATGATCGACCTTGTAATTGATAATCCCAGCCCCGCGCCTTCCGTGTTGTGGACCCTTGATGAATCAGCTCGATAGAACCGATCAAACAAACGTTCCAGATTAGCGGGAACCTGGCCGGACATCGTATTCGTAATCATCACGTTCACACAGTCACTGTCACGCTCAAGGTGTATCGCTGTACAGGTGTTATCGGGAGAATACTTGATTGCATTGGAAAGCAGGTTACTGAAAGCACGTCGCAGCATATCGCTGTCTCCGGCAACAACGCCCTCTCCTTCAACGGTGATTGTCTTTCCTGTTTCGTCTGCCAGAGGCTCGAACAGCTCACGTAATTCATTCAGTTCGGCGGCCAGATCCACATCATGTTTATCCAGCTGCAGCAGACCATGCTCTGAACGTGCCAGAAAAAGCATATCACTGGTCATTCGTGACAACCTTTTCAGTTCTTCCAGGTAAGCGAATAAGATTTCGCGGTAATGCGAAACATCCCTTTCCTTAGCCAGTGCAAACTGCGTCTGCATCATCAGATTACTGACCGCTGTGCGCAGCTCATGCGCGATGTCAGACGAGAAATCTGACAGTTTCCGGAATGACCCCTCCAGGCGATCGAACATGTTATTGAACTCCTGCATGGTCTCAGAAATTTCCGGCGGAGCCAAATCGGGATTAAGACGCTGATCCAGGCTGTGTACGGTCATGGAGGAAGCCAGACTGGTCATTTCCCGTAGCGGTTTCAGACCAATACGTGTGGTCAGCCAGCCCAGAAAAACAGAAATAAAGACCAGACCGATATTGAACCAGAACAGCCAGGTACTGAGCTTATCCATAAACAGGGTGTGATACCCAGTATCCGTGGCAACCGTAATGATGACATGTTTGCTTTTACCCTGTTCCGGCGTCACGGCAACCCGCCGCGAGATACTGCGGTACACGGTGTTATTTTCTTCCGTCTGGATCATATAGTCGAGAATATCACCCGACTTATTAAGCAGGACCGCTGGAACAACAGAATTTTTGGCATAGAGTTCAACAATTTTTTCATTTTCCATGTTTTTTATAGAAATGAATAAACCATTGTGCCCTACCATCGCATCGTTTATTTTTTCTGATAATGACTTAATATCCGTTTTGTTCCGGAACGTCTCTGTTTTAAGAAACTCTTCGGTGAGCTGAAGTTTACCTGTCAGAAAATCGCGGTCCTGATTATCGAAATAGCCATTAAGGGTGCTAATCAGGATAAAACTTGATAACCACCATACCGTAAGCATCACCGCGGCTTTGTTGAATAAATCGAACTTTTGCTGAGTTGAAGGATCAGATCACGCATCTTCCCGACAACGCAGACCGTTCCGTGGCAAAGCAAAAGTTCAAAATCACCAACTGGCCCACCTACAATAAAGCCCTCATCAACCGTGGCTCCATAACTTTCTGGCTGGATGATGAAGCTATTCAGGCCTGGTATGAGTCGGCAGCGCCTTCTTCACGAGGCAGACCTCAGCGCTATTCTGACCTTGCCATCACGACTGTGCTGGTCATTAAACGCGTATTCAGGCTGACCCTGCGCGCTGCGCAGGGCTTTATTGATTCCATTTTTTCTCTGATGAACGTTCCGCTACGCTGCCCGGATTACAGCTGTGTCAGCAGGCGGGCAAAGTCGGTTAATGTCAGTTTCAAAACGCCCACCCGGGGTGAAATCGCACACCTGGTAATTGATTCCACCGGGCTGAAGGTCTTCGGTGAAGGCGAGTGGAAAGTCAAAAAGCATGGCCAGGAACGCCGCCGTATCTGGCGTAAGCTGCATCTCGCCGTTGACAGTAAAACACATGAAATCATCTGCGCTGACCTGTCGCTGAACAACGTTACGGACTCAGAGGCCTTCCCCGGGTTAATCCGGCAAACCCACCGGAAAATCAGGTCAGCCGCCGCCGATGGCGCTTACGATACCCGGCTATGTCACGATGAACTGCGGCATAAGAAAATCAGCGCGCTTATCCCTCCCCGAAAAGGTGCGGGTTACTGGCCCGGTGAATATGCAGACCGTAACCGTGCAGTGGCTAATCAGCGAATGACCGGGAGTAATGCGCGGTGGAAATGGACAACAGATTACAACCGTCGCTCGATAGCGGAAACGGCGATGTACCGGGTAAAACAGCTGTTCGGGGGTTCACTGACGCTGCGTGACTACGATGGTCAGGTTGCGGAGGCTATGGCCCTGGTACGAGCGCTGAACAAAATGACGAAAGCAGGTATGCCTGAAAGCGTGCGTATTGCCTGAAAACACAACCCGCTACGGGGGAGACTTACCCGAAATCTGATTTATTCAACAAAGCCTCGTTAAGGTTAACCTAAGATTTCAGAATGATAATCTCTGCTTTGCAGCGAATAAGGCAATCATAATATTAGATTGAATTGTTGTAATTATCATCAATGTTTTTACTGGTTTACTATTTTCCGGAGGTGTTAATGCCTGTACTTTTCAGGGTGAAAGTTATTCCGCTGGTTTTACTTCTGGCAATGATCTTTGCGTTTTTACTTAACTGGCCAATATTGCTGCATTTTTACGAGATTTTGTCGCATTTAGAGCATGTCAAAATTGGTTTTGTCATTTCTATTCCCTTTGTTCTGGTTGCGGCGCTTAACGTTGTTTTTATGCCTTTCTCAGTTCGTTTTCTGCTGAAACCTTTCTTTGCTTTACTGTTTATCACTGGCTCACTGGTCAGTTATTCGACACTAAAATATAAAGTAATGTTTGATCAAACGATGATTCAAAACATTATTGAAACTAACCCCCAGGAAGCGCATTCCTATCTTAATGGCTCAATTATTATATGGTTCGTCTTTACCGGTATCCTTCCTGCCATCCTCCTTTTTTCAATAAAAATTCAATATCCTGAAAAATGGTATAAAGGCATTGCTTACCGTTTGCTCTCCGTGCTGGCATCGTTGAGTTTGATTGCAGGTGTTGCCGCACTTTATTATCAGGATTATGCCTCTGTCGGCCGCAATAACTCGACATTGAATAAAGAGATCATCCCGGCGAACTACGCTTACAGCACTTTCCAGTATGTTAAGGATACGTACTTTACGACTAAAGTGCCTTTCCAGACGCTGGGGAATGATGCTAAACGCGTCGTCGCTCACGAAAAACCCACGCTGATGTTCCTGGTGATTGGCGAAACGGCACGCAGCCAGAATTTCTCGATGAACGGTTATTCGCGTGATACCAATGCCTTTACCAGCAAATCCGGCGGCGTTATTTCGTTTAAAAATATGCATTCCTGCGGTACCGCTACCGCAATATCCGTTCCGTGCATGTTCTCGAATATGAATCGCACCGAGTACGACAGTAAAAAAGCATCTAACAGTGAAAATTTCCTCGACATCGTGCAGAAAACCGGTGTCTCGCTGTTATGGAAAGAGAACGATGGCGGTTGTAAAGGCGTATGTAGCCGCATCCCGACTGTCGAAATTAAGCCTAGTGATAACCCGAAACTGTGCGATGGCAAAACGTGCCATGACGAGGTGATGCTGGAAAACCTTGATGATGAAATCGCCAAAATGCCAGGTGATAAGCTTGTCGCCTTCCATATCATTGGCAGCCATGGACCGACTTATTACCTGCGTTATCCGGCTGAGCATCGCCACTTCATGCCCGAATGTGCACGTAGCGATATCGAAAACTGTACTCAGGAACAATTGGTCAACACCTACGACAACACCCTTCGTTATACAGACTATGTATTAGCTGAGATGATTGAAAAGCTAAAAAATTACAGCGATCAGTACAACACCGTGCTGCTTTATGTGTCCGATCATGGTGAATCATTGGGCGAAAGCGGGCTATATCTGCACGGCACGCCGTACAAACTGGCACCGGATCAGCAGACGCATATTCCGATGCAGGTCTGGATGTCACCGGGCTTTATCGCCGGGAAACACATCAACATGTCTTGCCTTGAAAATAATGCGGCGAAAAAATCATATTCCCACGACAACCTGTTCTCATCGATTTTGGGGCTGTGGGACGTAAGCACCAGCGTCTATAATCCTGACCGCGATTTGTTCCGCGAATGCCGTGGCTAATCGATTGTTAGTATAACAAAAAGCCTTACGGCAACCTGGTTGCCGTAAGCTGCAAGAATGCAATAAGGCTTATAATATGAAACAACTTACTTTCAACGACCTACGCAAGCAAAGCGCACAAGCCGCAAATTCCCCCCGCTTACGTGCCCATCATAATTTCCACCCTGAATTGAGCGACCCGGTGCAGCGTCTGGCTATTGCTATGGAACCGGGAACTTATGTTCGCCCTCATCGCCACCCGCATACTTTTGAACTGCTGACATCCCTTACCGGTCGCTTTTTGGTATTGAACTTTGATGACCTGGGTAACCTGACCCAGCGCGTCGTGTTAGGTGAGGACTGTAAAGTGCTGGAGATGGATGCAGGCACCTGGCATACCGTATTGTCACTGGATGAAGGCGGCGTTATTTTTGAGGTAAAACACGGTAGGTACCAGCCTGTTGCTGATCAAGATGCCGCCCCATGGGCCCCCGCCGAAAACGAGCCGGGAACTGCAGAGCTGATGAAATGGTACACACAGGCGCAAGTAGGTGATGGCGGATATCCGCGGTAATTAATGCGTTGCACGGAGTGCCATTCTCTCCTTCGCGCCAACTTCAAAGGCTAAGACGCTTCCTCCCAAATCACCTACTCGTAAACCTGTGGCAAGAGTAGAGGCACTGTTGCAAATAGTCGGTGGTGATAAACTTATCATCCCCTTTTGCTGATGGAGCTGCACATGAACCCATTCAAAGGCCGGCATTTTCAGCGTGACATCATTCTGTGGGCCGTACGCTGGTACTGCAAATACGGCATCAGTTACCGTGAGCTGCAGGAGATGCTGGCTGAACGCGGAGTGAATGTCGATCACTCCACGATTTACCGCTGGGTTCAGCGTTATGCGCCTGAAATGGAAAAACGGCTGCGCTGGTACTGGCGTAACCCTTCCGATCTTTGCCCGTGGCACATGGATGAAACCTACGTGAAGGTCAATGGCCGCTGGGCGTATCTGTACCGGGCCGTCGACAGCCGGGGCCGCACTGTCGATTTTTATCTCTCCTCCCGTCGTAACAGCAAAGCTGCATACCGGTTTCTGGGTAAAATCCTCAACAACGTGAAGAAGTGGCAGATCCCGCGATTCATCAACACGGATAAAGCGCCCGCCTATGGTCGCGCGCTTGCTCTGCTCAAACGCGAAGGCCGGTGCCCGTCTGACGTTGAACACCGACAGATTAAGTACCGGAACAACGTGATTGAATGCGATCATGGCAAACTGAAACGGATAATCGGCGCCACGCTGGGATTTAAATCCATGAAGACGGCTTACGCCACCATCAAAGGTATTGAGGTGATGCGTGCACTACGCAAAGGCCAGGCCTCAGCATTTTATTATGGTGATCCCCTGGGCGAAATGCGCCTGGTAAGCAGAGTTTTTGAAATGTAAGGCCTTTGAATAAGACAAAAGGCTGCCTCATCGCTAACTTTGCAACAGTGCCCCTTCGCGGAACCTGACCAGGGTCCGCTAGCGGGCGGCCGGAAGGTGAATGCTAGGCATGATCTAACCCTCGGTCTCTGGCGTCGCGACTGCGAAATTTCGCGAGGGTTTCCGAGAAGGTGATTGCGCTTCGCAGATCTCCAGGCGCGTGGGTGCGGACGTAGTCAGCGCCATTGCCGATCGCGTGAAGTTCCGCCGCAAGGCTCGCTGGACCCAGATCCTTTACAGGAAGGCCAACGGTGGCGCCCAAGAAGGATTTCCGCGACACCGAGACCAATAGCGGAAGCCCCAACGCCGACTTCAGCTTTTGAAGGTTCGACAGCACGTGCAGCGATGTTTCCGGTGCGGGGCTCAAGAAAAATCCCATCCCCGGATCGAGGATGAGCCGGTCGGCAGCGACCCCGCTCCGTCGCAAGGCGGAAACCCGCGCCTCGAAGAACCGCACAATCTCGTCGAGCGCGTCTTCGGGTCGAAGGTGACCGGTGCGGGTGGCGATGCCATCCCGCTGCGCTGAGTGCATAACCACCAGCCTGCAGTCCGCCTCAGCAATATCGGGATAGAGCGCAGGGTCAGGAAATCCTTGGATATCGTTCAGGTAGCCCACGCCGCGCTTGAGCGCATAGCGCTGGGTTTCCGGTTGGAAGCTGTCGATTGAAACACGGTGCATCTGATCGGACAGGGCGTCTAAGAGCGGCGCAATACGTCTGATCTCATCGGCCGGCGATACAGGCCTCGCGTCCGGATGGCTGGCGGCCGGTCCGACATCCACGACGTCTGATCCGACTCGCAGCATTTCGATCGCCGCGGTGACAGCGCCGGCGGGGTCTAGCCGCCGGCTCTCATCGAAGAAGGAGTCCTCGGTGAGATTCAGAATGCCGAACACCGTCACCATGGCGTCGGCCTCCGCAGCGACTTCCACGATGGGGATCGGGCGAGCAAAAAGGCAGCAATTATGAGCCCCATACCTACAAAGCCCCACGCATCAAGCTTTTGCCCATGAAGCAACCAGGCAATGGCTGTAATTATGACGACGCCGAGTCCCGACCAGACTGCATAAGCAACACCGACAGGGATGGATTTCAGAACCAGAGAAAGAAAATAAAATGCGATGCCATAACCGATTATGACAACGGCGGAAGGGGCAAGCTTAGTAAAGCCCTCGCTAGATTTTAATGCGGATGTTGCGATTACTTCGCCAACTATTGCGATAACAAGAAAAAGCCAGCCTTTCATGATATATCTCCCAATTTGTGTAGGGCTTATTATGCACGCTTAAAAATAATAAAAGCAGACTTGACCTGATAGTTTGGCTGTGAGCAATTATGTGCTTAGTGCATCTAACGCCGCCATAAACGGCGACAGGGTGGCGCGCCTATTGCGCATAAAATGGCGAAGCCATGCGCAACAGGCGCGGAATCTCTGGCGTCCGGTTTGATGGCTTTGTTATGCAAAGGACTAGTCTTCAATGACGTGTAAACCACGGCGCTTTAAGTCCTCCAACGAATCCAACATTCCCCTTATTAATTCAACAGGATGCCCCTCCCAGTCTTCAACAACGCCAACAATTCTCAAGGGTTCGCAGGTTCTATAGGACTGTGTTGGATTACCGGGAAATCTTTTGTTCGTAAGATTCGGATCGTCTTCGAACGGTCCTGTTGGCTCAACTATGTATATGTAGCCGCGACCCTCGAGGCCAGACAGTGACATAGCAAGTTCAGCTCCCCAAACTGCTGGCTCCATCAAGGCTGAAAAGTAGATGTGCTTAAGAATACGACCGTCCTCGAAATGAGAGATGAACCCTGTGGTTAGCAAGTCACCAATCGCCAAATTGGCTTTGGTTCCATGATAGAACGGTCCTTGCACCTGCTTGTAATTATCATGAGAGATGGGAATCCAATCTTTTACCATTTTAAGACCCTTAATTGTTGGGATTTGGCTGCATAACGCCTGAAATAAGCCGTGCCGCGAAGCGGCATCGGCTTGATTGAATTGTTAGACGGCAAACTCGAGCCAATACTTGTGCAGGCCAACAATATTAGACGAGCACAGCATGGGCATTGCCGCTTTGATCTTCTCCAGTGACCAATTCCACCACTCCATCTCCAGAAGCAATGAAATTTCCTCATCGGTGAAGCGTTTCTTAATCTTCTTAGCGGGATTGCCGCCAACGATAGCGTAAGGCTCCACATCTTTTGTCACCAACGAGCGGCTGCCTATCACCGCACCGTGCCCGATCTTGATTCCGGGCATGACCATTGCCTCAGAGCCGATCCAAACGTCATTGCCAATGACAGTATTACCTGCTTTTTGGAAGGCATCGAGTGCGCTTGAGAATGCAGGTTCTTCCTGCATATAAAAGAACGGGAAAGATGATGCCCAGTCGTACCGATGCCCCTGATTGCCAGCCATGATAAAGGAAGCCCCACTCCCGATAGAGCAGAAACTACCGATGATCAACTTATCAACGTCATCACGGTCCGGAAACAGATACCGTGCGCAGTCATCGAATGAGTGCCCATGATAGTAGCCAGAGTAATAGCTGTACCGCCCAACTTTGATATTGGGGTTCTTCACTTGCTCAGAAAGCAGCTTGCCTTTGAAGGGGCTATCAAAGTAGTTGGTCATAAGAGATCCCGCGGTCTGTGACTTTGCCGTCTAACGTTTGAAATAAGGGGCGCCGAGCGCCAGCGAGGGGAGCCAAAAGCTTGCTTTTGGCCGTCCCGACTTGATTGAAGGGTTGGGCGATTTTGCCATTAGATTTTTTATAAATTTAGTGTGTTTAGAATGGTGATCGCATTTTTCTTGGCTTTTATGCTTGATGTTAAATTCGACCCCAAGTTTCCTGTAAGTGCGGACACAAAAACATATTTATGTCCTGATTTGCTTATAATAAACCCTTCAAACCATCCGTTTTGTAAGGTTCTATTTGCTGTGAATCCTGCACCAGTTTTCCCATACAGTTTTGTACTATTATCCAGATCTTGTAGATACATGTTCTCTATGGTGTTTTCTATGGCTGAGTTTTTAACTGGGAGATTGTGATTAATAATTTTACGCAGGAATTGAATTTGTTCTTCTGGTGAAATTTTTAAGCTACTTTCGAGCCATGCTTCTGTTAATCCGTTGTTTCTTTCTTTATCTCCAGAGAAGTCTTGATTTCCATAATCAAAATCTTTGAGATAATTCTTGATTTTATTTAATCCAATTTTTTGGGTTATTTCTTGCGAAACCCAAACAACAGAAAATTGCATCCACGTCTTTGGTGTATGATTGCTGTTCCAGATCTCCATTCCTTTGGGGGTTTTATCCCATTTGAATATGGTTTTCTGATCTATTATTTCCGCATCAAATGCCATAAGTGATAATGCGATCTTGAAAGTTGAATCTGGTGCCATTTGCGTTGCACACTTTGCTTTATTGAATTGAGCAATTTCAGCGTTTGTGGATGCATCGTAAAGTAAAAAACAACCTTCAGTTCCTTCAAATAATGGAGATGCAACAGTAGAGATATCTGTTGATGCACTGGCGCTGCTGTAGATAATATTTGCAATTATTAAAAAAATAGCGAAGTTGATATGTATTGTGTTTTTCATAATAAGTATTGGTTTGGTAAAGGGCTTAATTTTAACGGCTAACAATTAATGAGGCTCCGGGTTCGCCCAACGTTTGACATGAGGGGCGGCCAAGGGCGCCAGCCCTTGGACGTCCCCCTCGATGGAAGGGTTAGGCATCACTGCGTGTTCGCTCGAATGCCTGGCGTGTTTGAACCATGTACACGGCTGGACCATATGGGGTGGTTACGGTACCTTGCCTCTCAAACCCCGCTTTCTCGTAGCATCGGATCGCTCGCAAGTTGCTCGGCGACGGGTCCGTTTGGATCTTGGTGACCTCGGGATCATTGAACAGCAACTCAACCAGAGCTCGAACCAGCTTGGTTCCCAAGCCTTTGCCCAGTTGTGATGCATTCGCCAGTAACTGGTCTATTCCGCGTACTCCTGGATCGGTTTCTTCTTCCCACCTTCCGTCCCCGCTTCCAAGAGCAACGTACGACTGGGCATACCCAATCGGCTCTCCATTCAGCATTGCAATGTATGGAGTGACGGACTCTTGCGCTAAAACGCTTGGCAAGTACTGTTCCTGTACGTCAGCAAGTGTCGGGCGTGCTTCTTCTCCGCCCCACCACTCGACGATATGAGATCGATTTAGCCACTCATAGAGCATCGCAAGGTCATGCTCAGTCATGAGGCGCAGTGTGACGGAATCGTTGCTGTTGGTCACGATGCTGTACTTTGTGATGCCTAACTTTGTTTTTGCGTTGCTCATGATGTCTAACTCCCAATTTGTGTAGGGCTTATTATGCACGCTTAAAAATAATAAAAGCAGACTTGACCTGATAGTTTGGCTGTGAGCAATTATGTGCTTAGTGCATCTAACTTTACAGCTTACCAACCGAACAGGCTTATGTCCACTGGGTTCGTGCCTTCATCCGTTTCCACGGTGTGCGTCACCCGGCAACCTTGGGCAGCAGCGAAGTCGAGGCATTTCTGTCCTGGCTGGCGAACGAGCGCAAGGTTTCGGTCTCCACGCATCGTCAGGCATTGGCGGCCTTGCTGTTCTTCTACGGCAAGGTGCTGTGCACGGATCTGCCCTGGCTTCAGGAGATCGGAAGACCTCGGCCGTCGCGGCGCTTGCCGGTGGTGCTGACCCCGGATGAAGTGGTTCGCATCCTCGGTTTTCTGGAAGGCGAGCATCGTTTGTTCGCCCAGCTTCTGTATGGAACGGGCATGCGGATCAGTGAGGGTTTGCAACTGCGGGTCAAGGATCTGGATTTCGATCACGGCACGATCATCGTGCGGGAGGGCAAGGGCTCCAAGGATCGGGCCTTGATGTTACCCGAGAGCTTGGCACCCAGCCTGCGCGAGCAGCTGTCGCGTGCACGGGCATGGTGGCTGAAGGACCAGGCCGAGGGCCGCAGCGGCGTTGCGCTTCCCGACGCCCTTGAGCGGAAGTATCCGCGCGCCGGGCATTCCTGGCCGTGGTTCTGGGTTTTTGCGCAGCACACGCATTCGACCGATCCACGGAGCGGTGTCGTGCGTCGCCATCACATGTATGACCAGACCTTTCAGCGCGCCTTCAAACGTGCCGTAGAACAAGCAGGCATCACGAAGCCCGCCACACCGCACACCCTCCGCCACTCGTTCGCGACGGCCTTGCTCCGCAGCGGTTACGACATTCGAACCGTGCAGGATCTGCTCGGCCATTCCGACGTCTCTACGACGATGATTTACACGCATGTGCTGAAAGTTGGCGGTGCCGGAGTGCGCTCACCGCTTGATGCGCTGCCGCCCCTCACTAGTGAGAGGTAGGGCAGCGCAAGTCAATCCTGGCGGATTCACTACCCCTGCGCGAAGGCCATCGGTGCCGCATCGAACGGCCGGTTGCGGAAAGTCCTCCCTGCGTCCGCTGATGGCCGGCAGCAGCCCGTCGTTGCCTGATGGATCCAACCCCTCCGCTGCTATAGTGCAGTCGGCTTCTGACGTTCAGTGCAGCCGTCTTCTGAAAACGACACCACCCTGCCCTTTCCCTGGCGTTTTTTGTCGCGTGTTTTAGTTGCATGAAATAGAATACTTGCGACTAGAACCGGAGACATTACGCCATGAAAGACAAGAGCGCCGCCTGTCGTTTTCAGAAGGCGACTGCACGAAATATCAGGAGTCGGCTGCACTGCCAGAACTGGCCGCCTGCAAGGCAGCGTAGAGAGCGGTTTTTCCTACCTTGAGGCGTGCGGCGGCCTCGCGGACATTCAAGCCGTTGGCGACAAGCTCCCGCGCTCGTTGCAACTTGTCGGCAGTGACAACCGGCTTGCGTCCGCCTTTGCGCCCGCGTGCGGCGGCAGCGGTCAACCCGGCCTTGGTGCGCTCGCGGATCAGGTCGCGCTCGAACTGGCCCAGCGCACCGAACACATGGAAGATGAGCCGTCCGCCCGGCGTGGTGGTGTCGATGTTTTCAGTCAACGAGCGGAAGCCGACGCCCCGTGCTTCCAGCTTGCCGACCGTCTCAATCAGGTGCGGCAGGGAGCGGCCAAGCCGATCCAGCCGCCAGACGACCAGCACATCGCCATCGCGCAGATAAGCCAGCGCATCGGCCAAGCCGGGCCGGTCTGCCTTGGCCCCGGATGCCGTGTCCTCGAAAACCCGTTCGCAGCCTGCATTGCGCAGCGCATCCGTCTGCAAGGCGGTGTCCTGTTCCGCCGTCGATACCCGCGCATAGCCGATGAGTGCCATTTCCGCCCATTTGTCCGTTATACCGTCCGCCTATCTTATTGTCCGTCATCCCGTTGCGCAAGATGTTTTCGGACAGGCGTCCGGTTTGGCCGCCTAATGATCGTTTGGCGGACAAGGCGACTGGCATCAGCCGAACAGCTCGCTATGGGAGCCAAGCCGCGCCAGTCGCAGGGTGTCGGCGTCGGACTTGCGGTAGATCAGCAGCAGGTCGGGCTTGATGTAGCATTCGCGGTAGCCCGCCCAATCGCCGGAAAGATCGTGGTCGCGGTATCGCACATCCAGGGGCTGATCGGTCGCCAGCGCGACCAGAACCGGCTTGAGGTCATCATTCGTGCAGCGGACTCCTGATACTGTTCGTTCAATAGACGACTGCACAACAGCCTTCAAACCGCGTTGTCTGGTGCAGTCGTCTTCTGAAAATGACAGTGGCCAGCAAATCCAATCATGTAAAGAAAACCATCGTTATTTTTACGCCTATTTTGGATTGCGCAATCCAAAATTGAAACACTAGATATGGTGGCCGCGATCAGCTGCCGGCGCACAAGATGTTGTGTTGGTGATGGCTGTTGCGGCACTGTTGCAAATAGTCGGTGGTGATAAACTTATCATCCCCTTTTGCTGATGGAGCTGCACATGAACCCATTCAAAGGCCGGCATTTTCAGCGTGACATCATTCTGTGGGCCGTACGCTGGTACTGCAAATACGGCATCAGTTACCGTGAGCTGCAGGAGATGCTGGCTGAACGCGGAGTGAATGTCGATCACTCCACGATTTACCGCTGGGTTCAGCGTTATGCGCCTGAAATGGAAAAACGGCTGCGCTGGTACTGGCGTAACCCTTCCGATCTTTGCCCGTGGCACATGGATGAAACCTACGTGAAGGTCAATGGCCGCTGGGCGTATCTGTACCGGGCCGTCGACAGCCGGGGCCGCACTGTCGATTTTTATCTCTCCTCCCGTCGTAACAGCAAAGCTGCATACCGGTTTCTGGGTAAAATCCTCAACAACGTGAAGAAGTGGCAGATCCCGCGATTCATCAACACGGATAAAGCGCCCGCCTATGGTCGCGCGCTTGCTCTGCTCAAACGCGAAGGCCGGTGCCCGTCTGACGTTGAACACCGACAGATTAAGTACCGGAACAACGTGATTGAATGCGATCATGGCAAACTGAAACGGATAATCGGCGCCACGCTGGGATTTAAATCCATGAAGACGGCTTACGCCACCATCAAAGGTATTGAGGTGATGCGTGCACTACGCAAAGGCCAGGCCTCAGCATTTTATTATGGTGATCCCCTGGGCGAAATGCGCCTGGTAAGCAGAGTTTTTGAAATGTAAGGCCTTTGAATAAGACAAAAGGCTGCCTCATCGCTAACTTTGCAACAGTGCCAATTTATGAGTAAAGGATTATGTCCACGATAAGCACCTGGGTCGATTCCTGGGAGGCGGCCATGAGGGTAGGGAAGCGCCGTCCCGTCAAGTCAGCGTAATGCTCTGCCAGTGTTACAACCAATTAACCAATTCTGATTAGAAAAACTCATCGAGCATCAAATGAAACTGCAATTTATTCATATCAGGATTATCAATACCATATTTTTGAAAAAGCCGTTTCTGTAATGAAGGAGAAAACTCACCGAGGCAGTTCCATAGGATGGCAAGATCCTGGTATCGGTCTGCGATTCCGACTCGTCCAACATCAATACAACCTATTAATTTCCCCTCGTCAAAAATAAGGTTATCAAGTGAGAAATCACCATGAGTGACGACTGAATCCGGTGAGAATGGCAAAAGCTTATGCATTTCTTTCCAGACTTGTTCAACAGGCCAGCCATTACGCTCGTCATCAAAATCACTCGCATCAACCAAACCGTTATTCATTCGTGATTGCGCCTGAGCGAGACGAAATACGCGATCGCTGTTAAAAGGACAATTACAAACAGGAATCGAATGCAACCGGCGCAGGAACACTGCCAGCGCATCAACAATATTTTCACCTGAATCAGGATATTCTTCTAATACCTGGAATGCTGTTTTCCCGGGGATCGCAGTGGTGAGTAACCATGCATCATCAGGAGTACGGATAAAATGCTTGATGGTCGGAAGAGGCATAAATTCCGTCAGCCAGTTTAGTCTGACCATCTCATCTGTAACATCATTGGCAACGCTACCTTTGCCATGTTTCAGAAACAACTCTGGCGCATCGGGCTTCCCATACAATCGATAGATTGTCGCACCTGATTGCCCGACATTATCGCGAGCCCATTTATACCCATATAAATCAGCATCCATGTTGGAATTTAATCGCGGCCTCGAGCAAGACGTTTCCCGTTGAATATGGCTCATAACACCCCTTGTATTACTGTTTATGTAAGCAGACAGTTTTATTGTTCATGATGATATATTTTTATCTTGTGCAATGTAACATCAGAGGGCACTGTTGCAAATAGTCGGTGGTGATAAACTTATCATCCCCTTTTGCTGATGGAGCTGCACATGAACCCATTCAAAGGCCGGCATTTTCAGCGTGACATCATTCTGTGGGCCGTACGCTGGTACTGCAAATACGGCATCAGTTACCGTGAGCTGCAGGAGATGCTGGCTGAACGCGGAGTGAATGTCGATCACTCCACGATTTACCGCTGGGTTCAGCGTTATGCGCCTGAAATGGAAAAACGGCTGCGCTGGTACTGGCGTAACCCTTCCGATCTTTGCCCGTGGCACATGGATGAAACCTACGTGAAGGTCAATGGCCGCTGGGCGTATCTGTACCGGGCCGTCGACAGCCGGGGCCGCACTGTCGATTTTTATCTCTCCTCCCGTCGTAACAGCAAAGCTGCATACCGGTTTCTGGGTAAAATCCTCAACAACGTGAAGAAGTGGCAGATCCCACGATTCATCAACACGGATAAAGCGCCCGCCTATGGTCGCGCGCTTGCTCTGCTCAAACGCGAAGGCCGGTGCCCGTCTGACGTTGAACACCGACAGATTAAGTACCGGAACAACGTGATTGAATGCGATCATGGCAAACTGAAACGGATAATCAACGCCACGCTGGGATTTAAATCCATGAAGACGGCTTACGCCACCATCAAAGGTATTGAGGTGATGCGTGCACTACGCAAAGGCCAGGCCTCAGCATTTTATTATGGTGATCCCCTGGGCGAAATGCGCCTGGTAAGCAGAGTTTTTGAAATGTAAGGCCTTTGAATAAGACAAAAGGCTGCCTCATCGCTAACTTTGCAACAGTGCCCGAGAGACCTCTCTTGTATCTTTTTTATTTTGAGTGGTTTTGTCCGTTACACTAGAAAACCGAAAGACAATAAAAATTTTATTCTTGCTGAGTCTGGCTTTCGGTAAGCTAGACAAAACGGACAAAATAAAAATCTAAATATGCTTGAACAACTTGTAACTTAAATTCATAACTGTATTTTGCCATAAAAAATGACCTCCCATAAGTTAGATTTTTGGTCTAACTTATGGGGGTCAGTTCATTCTACACTTGGGCTGCATGTTTTGATTAATTATCTAATATCTCCGGATCTCCTGTAAAGGAATATAAAACTGCCTGCATGTTTTTCAAATAAAATACGGTGAATTTCCCATCATCAGCGCTATACATATCTCTCAAAGGCGGATTTGCTTCAAGCATTGCTTCCCTTGCTTCCACGGTATCATCAATTACGGCTTCGCCGGTGAGCCGAATCCATTTTCCTTTTGCCATACCTGAGACTTCCACCTTTGAATTTACCAATAACTGCTGATAAACTTTTTTCTGATTGGTTGTACCAAGATAGACCTTGCCATTCCTCTCCATGGCTGCACCAAACGGTCTGACCCTTGGCTGGTCTCCTTCAACGGTTGCAAAATAATAAGTTTTTGCTTCATTTAAAAAATCAACAACTTGACTCATCCTTTTTTACCTCCATAAATAAATTTTTCTTTACTTTTCTTTGACCTAAATTCCACGTGCATTTTTTATTAGCTTAAAAGAACACTATTTCACGAAGAATTTAAACTGATACTCCCACATTGTAACATTATTTACCAACTGACTTGATGATCTCGCCTTTCACAAAGCGAATAAATTCTTCCAAGTGATCTGCGCGTGAGGCCAAGTGATCTTCTTTTTGTCCCAGATAAGCTTGCTTAGCTTCAAGTAAGACGGGCTGATACTGGGCAGGTAGGCGTTTTATTGCCCAGTCGGCAGCGACATCCTTCGGCGCGATTTTGCCGGTTATTGCGCTGTACCAAATGCGGGACAACGTAAGCACTACATTTCGCTCATCGCCGGCCCAGTCGGGCTGCGAGTTCCATAGCTTCAAGGTTTCCCTCAGCGCCTCGAATAGATCCTGTTCAGGAACCGGGTCAAAGAATTCCTCCGCTGCCGGACCTACCAAGGCAACGCTATGTTCTCTTGCTTTTGTAAGCAGGATAGCTAGATCAATGTCGATCATGGCTGGCTCGAAGATACCCGCAAGAATGTCATTGCGCTGCCATTCTCCAAATTGCAGCTCGCGCTTAGCCGGATAACGCCACGGGATGATGTCGTCATGCACGACAAGGGTGACTTCTATAGCGCGGAGCGTCTCGCTCTCGCCAGGGAAAGCCGAAGCCTCCATAAGGTCATTGAGCAATGCTCGCCGCGTCGTTTCATCAAGCTTTACGGCCACAGTAACCAACAAATCAATATCGCTGTATGGCTTCAGGCCGCCATCCACTGCGGAGCCGTACAAATGCACGGCCAGCAACGTTGATTCCAGATGGCGCTCAATGACGCTTAGCACCTCTGATAGTTGGTTCGAAATTTCGATGGTCACCGCTTCCCTCATGATGTCTAACGGGCGAGGTAAGCCGACCGCAGAATGCGGGTCGGCTTGACCGAAATGTTAGAACCAGAAGCCAAAACGGATAACTTGAATTTGGCGACGGGCGCTAACCGTGAAAAAACGCTGCGCCACCGAGGCGGCACAGCACTGCAAAAACGATAGCTGCTTGCGCTTGCTACGCAAGGGCTAGAGGCCAAAAAGACTGAAAACCTGCGCAGCCCATGCAGGCGAAGCCCGGAAAAAAGGCAAAACAGGCACTGAATAACGCCTGAAAAGCTAAATGCCGTTTGAATAAACATGAGCTAAATAAAGCTGGGTTTCAGTGGTGCTAACGTTGGACGTAACGAGAGCCGGAGCGCAGCGGAGGGAACCAAAATGCGCAGCATTTTGGCGTCCCGTTGACGGAATGGTTAGCCGTTTCGACGCGCATAAACGGAGTGGGTGTACGGAATTACAGCTTGAATGGTTTCGGTTGAGACAAGCTCGAATTCTGTTTCGTTGAGCATTGGGAAGAAGGCGTCACCCTCGAAGGTTTGATGTACCTCAGATAGAAACACGCCGTGGGCGTGAGGTAGTGCCAGAGTGTATATCTCAGCTCCGCCCGCGACGTAGAGTTCATTGCCGAGTTCGGATGCCAAAGCGATAGCGTGCGACAGCGTTGAAACAACTACGCAGCCAGTGGCGCGGTAGTTAGCTTGGCGTGAGATTACCAATGTGTGACGGTTCGGTAGAGGCTTGCCGATAGACTCAAAGGTCTTTCGCCCCATGACAACGACTTTTCCCTCAGTGAGTCTGCGAAAAATCTTCTGCTCACCCGGAATTTTCCAGGGGATATTAGGACCATTGCCAATAACCCGATTGGCTCCCATCGCAGCAACGAGATAAATGCGTACTGATTCCGAGTTCATATGGCTAACTTTGTTTTAGGGCGACTGCCCTGCTGCGTAACATCGTTGCTGCTCCATAACATCAAACATCGACCCACGGCGTAACGCGCTTGCTGCTTGGATGCCCGAGGCATAGACTGTACAAAAAAACAGTCATAACAAGCCATGAAAACCGCCACTGCGCCGTTACCACCGCTGCGTTCGGTCAAGGTTCTGGACCAGTTGCGTGAGCGCATACGCTACTTGCATTACAGTTTACGAACCGAACAGGCTTATGTCAACTGGGTTCGTGCCTTCATCCGTTTCCACGGTGTGCGTCACCCGGCAACCTTGGGCAGCAGCGAAGTCGAGGCATTTCTGTCCTGGCTGGCGAACGAGCGCAAGGTTTCGGTCTCCACGCATCGTCAGGCATTGGCGGCCTTGCTGTTCTTCTACGGCAAGGTGCTGTGCACGGATCTGCCCTGGCTTCAGGAGATCGGAAGACCTCGGCCGTCGCGGCGCTTGCCGGTGGTGCTGACCCCGGATGAAGTGGTTCGCATCCTCGGTTTTCTGGAAGGCGAGCATCGTTTGTTCGCCCAGCTTCTGTATGGAACGGGCATGCGGATCAGTGAGGGTTTGCAACTGCGGGTCAAGGATCTGGATTTCGATCACGGCACGATCATCGTGCGGGAGGGCAAGGGCTCCAAGGATCGGGCCTTGATGTTACCCGAGAGCTTGGCACCCAGCCTGCGCGAGCAGCTGTCGCGTGCACGGGCATGGTGGCTGAAGGACCAGGCCGAGGGCCGCAGCGGCGTTGCGCTTCCCGACGCCCTTGAGCGGAAGTATCCGCGCGCCGGGCATTCCTGGCCGTGGTTCTGGGTTTTTGCGCAGCACACGCATTCGACCGATCCACGGAGCGGTGTCGTGCGTCGCCATCACATGTATGACCAGACCTTTCAGCGCGCCTTCAAACGTGCCGTAGAACAAGCAGGCATCACGAAGCCCGCCACACCGCACACCCTCCGCCACTCGTTCGCGACGGCCTTGCTCCGCAGCGGTTACGACATTCGAACCGTGCAGGATCTGCTCGGCCATTCCGACGTCTCTACGACGATGATTTACACGCATGTGCTGAAAGTTGGCGGTGCCGGAGTGCGCTCACCGCTTGATGCGCTGCCGCCCCTCACTAGTGAGAGGTAGGGCAGCGCAAGTCAATCCTGGCGGATTCACTACCCCTGCGCGAAGGCCATCGGTGCCGCATCGAACGGCCGGTTGCGGAAAGTCCTCCCTGCGTCCGCTGATGGCCGGCAGCAGCCCGTCGTTGCCTGATGGATCCAACCCCTCCGCTGCTATAGTGCAGTCGGCTTCTGACGTTCAGTGCAGCCGTCTTCTGAAAACGACACCATGTGCAAACGATGTCAGAATAGAGTTAAATTTCCTATTGATTGACATATTCCGTCAAAGGTAATAGATTTCATCCTGACACTTTTGCCTTTGGAGGCATCTTGCAAGGTCAACGCATCGGCTATGTCCGCGTCAGCAGCTTCGACCAGAACCCGGAACGGCAATTGGAGGGTGTTCAGGTGGCGCGGGTGTTCACCGACAAGGCTTCTGGCAAGGACACCCAGCGTCCCGAGCTGGAAAGGCTGCTGGCCTTCGTCCGCGAGGGCGACACCGTGGTGGTGCATAGCATGGACAGGCTGGCACGCAACCTTGATGACCTGCGCCGCATCGTCCAAGGGCTGACACAACGGGGCGTGCGCATGGAGTTCGTCAAAGAAGGGCTGAAGTTCACCGGCGAGGACTCACCGATGGCCAATCTGATGCTGTCGGTCATGGGAGCCTTCGCTGAGTTCGAGCGCGCCCTGATCCGCGAACGTCAGCGCGAGGGAATCGTGCTGGCCAAGCAGCGCGGTGCCTACCGGGGACGAAAGAAATCGCTGAACAGCGAACAAATTGCCGAGTTGAAACGGCGAGTTGCGGCAGGCGACCAAAAAACCTTGGTGGCCCGTGACTTCGGCATCAGCCGCGAAACCTTGTACCAGTACCTGCGGGAAGACTGACCATGCCACGCCGCTCAATCCTGTCCGCCACCGAGCGCGAAAGCCTGCTGGCACTGCCAGATGCCAAAGACGAACTGATACGGCACTACACGTTCAACGAAACCGACCTGTCGGTGATCCGTCAGCGTCGCGGCGCCGCGAATCGATTGGGCTTCGCTGTGCAGCTTTGCTACTTGCGATTCCCTGGCACCTTTTTGGGCGTCGATGAGCCTCCGTTTCCGCCCCTGTTGCGCATGGTGGCCGCGCAACTCAAGATGCCAGTGGAAAGTTGGAGCGAGTACGGCCAGCGCGAACAGACACGGCGGGAGCACTTGGTCGAGCTGCAAACGGTTTTTGGGTTCAAGCCCTTCACCATGAGCCACTATCGGCAAGCCGTGCATACATTGACCGAGCTGGCCTTGCAGACCGACAAAGGCATCGTGCTGGCGAGCGCACTTGTCGAGAATCTGCGGCGGCAGAGCATTATCCTGCCCGCCATGAATGCCATCGAGCGCGCAAGCGCCGAGGCCATCACCCGTGCCAACCGACGCATTTACGCGGCGCTGACCGATTCTTTGTTATCACCCCACCGTCAGCGCCTGGACGAACTTCTCAAGCGCAAGGACGGCAGTAAAGTGACGTGGCTGGCATGGCTGCGCCAGTCGCCTGCCAAACCGAACTCTCGCCACATGCTCGAACATATTGAGCGCCTGAAATCCTGGCAAGCACTTGATCTGCCCGCAGGCATCGAGCGGCAGGTTCACCAGAACCGCCTGCTCAAAATCGCTCGTGAAGGTGGCCAGATGACGCCTGCTGATCTGGCAAAGTTCGAGGTGCAACGACGCTATGCCACGCTGGTAGCGCTGGCCATCGAAGGCATGGCCACCGTCACCGATGAAATCATCGACCTTCACGATCGCATCATCGGCAAGCTGTTCAACGCGGCCAAGAACAAGCATCAGCAGCAGTTCCAGGCTTCCGGCAAGGCGATCAACGACAAGGTGCGGATGTATGGGCGCATCGGTCAAGCGTTGATTGAGGCCAAGCAAAGCGGCAGCGATCCGTTCGCCGCCATCGAGGCCGATATGCCCTGGGACACCTTCGCCGCCAGCGTCACCGAAGCGCAAACATTGGCGCGGCCTGCCGACTTTGATTTCCTGCACCACATCGGTGAAAGCTATGCCACGCTACGCCGCTACGCGCCGCAGTTCCTGGGCGTGCTCAAATTGCGGGCTGCGCCCGCCGCCAAGGGTGTGCTCGATGCCATCGACATGCTGCGCGGCATGAACAGCGACAGCGCGCGCAAGGTGCCCGCCGATGCGCCAACCGCATTCATCAAGCCGCGCTGGGCAAAGCTGGTTCTGACCGACGACGGCATCGACCGGCGTTACTACGAGTTATGCGCCCTGTCGGAGCTGAAGAACGCGCTGCGCTCCGGTGATGTCTGGGTGCAGGGTTCTCGCCAGTTCAAGGACTTCGACGAATACCTGGTGCCGGTCGAGAAGTTCGCCACTTTGAAGCTGGCCAGCGAATTGCCGCTGGCAGTGGCCACCGACTGCGACCAATACCTGCATGACCGGTTGGAATTGTTGGAGGCGCAACTCGCCACAGTCAACCGCATGGCTGCGGCCAACGACTTACCGGATGCCATCATCACCACCGCGTCAGGCCTGAAGATCACGCCGCTGGACGCGGCAGTACCAGACGCCGCGCAAGCCATGATCGACCAGACAGCTATGCTGCTGCCGCACCTCAAAATCACCGAGTTGCTGATGGAGGTCGATGAATGGACGGGCTTCACCCGCCACTTCACACACCTGAAGACCAGCGACACGGCCAAGGACAAAACCTTGCTGTTGACGACGATCCTGGCCGACGCGATCAACCTGGGTCTGACCAAAATGGCCGAGTCCTGCCCTGGCACCACCTACGCCAAGCTGTCTTGGCTGCAAGCCTGGCACATCCGCGATGAAACCTATTCGACGGCGCTGGCCGAGCTGGTGAATGCGCAGTTTCGGCAACCCTTCGCCGGCAACTGGGGTGACGGCACCACGTCATCGTCGGACGGCCAGAACTTCAGAACCGGCAGCAAAGCAGAAAGCACTGGTCATATCAACCCGAAGTATGGAAGCAGTCCAGGACGGACTTTCTACACCCATATCTCCGACCAGTACGCGCCCTTCAGTGCCAAGGTGGTCAACGTGGGCATTCGTGATTCAACTTACGTGCTTGATGGCCTGCTGTACCACGAGTCGGACTTGCGCATCGAGGAACACTACACCGACACGGCAGGCTTCACCGATCACGTGTTTGGCTTGATGCATTTGCTGGGATTTCGCTTCGCGCCGCGTATCCGTGACTTGGGCGAAACCAAGCTATTCATCCCCAAGGGCGATGCCGCCTATGACGCGCTCAAGCCGATGATTAGCAGCGACAGGCTGAACATCAAGCAAATACGCGCCCATTGGGATGAAATTCTGCGGCTGGCCACCTCCATCAAGCAAGGCACGGTAACGGCTTCGCTGATGCTGCGCAAACTCGGCAGCTACCCGCGCCAGAACGGCTTGGCCGTGGCGTTGCGCGAGCTGGGGCGCATCGAGCGCACGCTGTTCATTTTGGATTGGCTGCAAAGCGTGGAGCTGCGCCGCCGCGTCCATGCGGGGCTGAATAAGGGCGAGGCGCGCAACGCGCTGGCCAGGGCGGTCTTCTTCTACCGATTGGGTGAAATCCGCGACCGCAGTTTTGAGCAGCAGCGCTACCGGGCCAGCGGCCTCAATCTGGTGACGGCGGCCATCGTGTTGTGGAACACGGTATATCTGGAGCGTGCCACCAGTGCTTTGCGTGGCAACGGCACGGCGCTGGACGACACATTGTTGCAATATCTGTCGCCGCTGGGGTGGGAGCACATCAACCTGACCGGCGATTACCTATGGCGCAGCAGCGCCAAGGTCGGTGCGGGGAAGTTTAGGCCATTGCGACCGCTGCCACCGGCTTAGCGTGCTTTATTTTCCGTTTTCTGAGACGACCCCTTCCTGTACCTTCGCGGTATTGTGTACCGCGCCGATCCCGGTGGTCACGCCGCAGCCGAGCAGGCAAACCTGCTCCGCATTGGCCTGCGGATTGATTTTCGCCAGTGATACTTCCGCCACAACGGTATATTCGCTGAATGTCGAGCAGCCCATATAGTGATAGAGCGGCTGACCGTTATACGAAAAACGGCTGGTGCCGTCCGGCATCACGCCTTTGCCCTGGGTTTCGCGGACGGCAACACAGAGGTTGGTTTTACCGGAGGTACAGAAATCACACTCGCCGCACTCGGCGGTGTACAGCGGGATCACATGGTCGCCCGGTTTCACACTGGTCACGCCCTCACCGACCTCAACCACCACCCCGGCACCTTCATGGCCGAGCACCACCGGGAACAGACCTTCCGGATCATCACCGGAAAGCGTGTAGGCATCGGTATGGCATACCCCGGTGTGACTGATTTTCACCAGCACTTCACCTTTCTTCGGCGGTGCCACATCAATTTCAACAATTTCAAGGGGTAAACCCGGCCCGAAGGCGACTGCTGCGCGTGATTTCATAACGGTTCCTCTGTGTCTGAGGCTTATCATGGCAGGCGATAAGCACGAATGCCGTCCACCATACCGCACAACAGCGCTGCCTGTATAGCGCCGGTCAGCAGGTGGCCGCCACCGGTGCCGGTTTTCTGATCAGCAGACAGATTGCCAGCAGCAGACCGTACAGTGCCGTGCCAATCAGCCACACCGTACCGTCCGCACTCTGCTGTGTCTGACTGAAAATAAAAGCAAACAGCAGCGGGCCCGCCACGCCGGTCAGATTGGTCAGGCTGACCAGCACACCCTGTAGTTTTCCCTGATTTGCCGCCGATGCCCCGGCAGAGATAATGCCCTGCAATGCAGGCAGTGCAATTCCGCCGCCTGCCAGCAGGATCAGGACCGGATACACCATCCATCCGGAAGTGATAGCAGACATCAGTAAAAACGCGGTGGCATCGGCAATAAATCCGGCGAAAATAATGGTTTTCTCACTCAGCCGTTTTGCCAGCGCCCCGGCAACCACCGCCTGAAACAGTGCATGCATCGCCCCGAGTCCCGCCAGTGAAAAACCGACCGCCGCGCTGTCCCAGGCAAAGCGGCTCTCCGTAAACAATACCCAGACAGTGGCCGGGATCTGCCCGATAAGCTGCGCGGTAAAAAAGACAAACAGCAACAGCGCCAGAGGTTTAAGCAGTGTGATAAAGCTGATACCTGCGCTTTCTTGTTTCTGCTCCGCCGGTTTTTCTTCTGTCTGTACCGCCGGTTTAAAGATAAAAAAGACCATCAGAAAGGTGCAGGCATTCAGTATTGCCGCAATGACAAACGGCAGATGCGGTGAGATATCCCCCGCCAGTCCGCCGATAGCCGGCCCGGCAATCAGCCCGGCACCAAAGGCCGCACCGAGACGGCCGAACCAGGCGGTACGCTCGCTGACCGCCGTGCTGTCCGCCACTACCGAAGCCGCAACCGCGCCGGTGGCACCAGTGATCCCGGAGATAATCCGCCCGAGATACAACATCCACAGCACATTGGACAGTGCCAGCAGTGTGTAATCAAACGCGGCACCCGCCAGGGATAACAGCAGCACCGGTCTGCGCCCCAGCTTATCTGACCATCTGCCCAGCAGCGGAGCAAAACAGACCTGCATCACCGCATACAGCGCCAGCAGAATGCCGTAATGGTTTGCCACATCCGCTTCCGGGAGATATTCCCGCAGCAGTGACGGTAATACCGGCATGATCAGACCAATTCCCATCGCGTCCAGCAGTGTAATCACCAGCGCGATGACAGCGGGTTTATTCATTTTTCAGATCCTGTGTTAATTCCCTATCATTGATAGAGTTGGAATATATCCCTATCAATGATAGAGTGTCAATCTGAAAATCGGAGGAGACGGTCATGGCACGGCTGAACAGAGAATCGGTTATTGATGCGGCACTGGAACTGCTGAATGAGACAGGGATTGACGGGCTGACGACCCGCAAGCTGGCGCAGAAGCTGGGAATAGAACAGCCGACACTTTACTGGCATGTGAAAAATAAACGGGCGTTACTGGATGCGCTGGCGGTGGAGATCCTGGCGCGTCATCATGATTATTCACTGCCTGCGGCGGGGGAATCCTGGCAGTCATTTCTGCGCAATAATGCAATGAGTTTCCGCCGGGCGCTGCTGCGTTACCGTGACGGGGCAAAAGTGCACCTCGGCACCCGCCCTGATGAAAAACAGTATGATACGGTGGAAACCCAGTTACGCTTTATGACAGAAAACGGCTTTTCACTGCGCGACGGGTTATATGCGATTTCAGCGGTCAGTCATTTTACCCTTGGTGCCGTACTGGAGCAGCAGGAGCATACTGCCGCCCTGACCGACCGCCCTGCAGCACCGGACGAAAACCTGCCGCCGCTATTGCGGGAAGCGCTGCAGATTATGGACAGTGATGATGGTGAGCAGGCCTTTCTGCATGGCCTGGAGAGCCTGATCCGGGGGTTTGGGCACTGTTGCAAATAGTCGGTGGTGATAAACTTATCATCCCCTTTTGCTGATGGAGCTGCACATGAACCCATTCAAAGGCCGGCATTTTCAGCGTGACATCATTCTGTGGGCCGTACGCTGGTACTGCAAATACGGCATCAGTTACCGTGAGCTGCAGGAGATGCTGGCTGAACGCGGAGTGAATGTCGATCACTCCACGATTTACCGCTGGGTTCAGCGTTATGCGCCTGAAATGGAAAAACGGCTGCGCTGGTACTGGCGTAACCCTTCCGATCTTTGCCCGTGGCACATGGATGAAACCTACGTGAAGGTCAATGGCCGCTGGGCGTATCTGTACCGGGCCGTCGACAGCCGGGGCCGCACTGTCGATTTTTATCTCTCCTCCCGTCGTAACAGCAAAGCTGCATACCGGTTTCTGGGTAAAATCCTCAACAACGTGAAGAAGTGGCAGATCCCGCGATTCATCAACACGGATAAAGCGCCCGCCTATGGTCGCGCGCTTGCTCTGCTCAAACGCGAAGGCCGGTGCCCGTCTGACGTTGAACACCGACAGATTAAGTACCGGAACAACGTGATTGAATGCGATCATGGCAAACTGAAACGGATAATCGGCGCCACGCTGGGATTTAAATCCATGAAGACGGCTTACGCCACCATCAAAGGTATTGAGGTGATGCGTGCACTACGCAAAGGCCAGGCCTCAGCATTTTATTATGGTGATCCCCTGGGCGAAATGCGCCTGGTAAGCAGAGTTTTTGAAATGTAAGGCCTTTGAATAAGACAAAAGGCTGCCTCATCGCTAACTTTGCAACAGTGCCTTCTGAAACGAAATTACAGATTACGGTTAAAATATAAAAAAAAGCCACCAATCCTGCCGGATACGGTGGCTTAAATACAGAATTAATTAATTTATTTCAGTATGTTATCACACATCAGCTGAAGTGTATTGATAAACCTTGCTGCATGAAAACCATCACAGACTGCATGATGAACCTGTACAGAAACAGGTAATAGTACGCGGTCACCTTCCTGCTGAAACTTTGCCATTGTAAAAACCGGGGAAAAATAATCATCATTTCCGGTGATATTCAGATTAAATCCGTCAAAACTCACCCAGGGTAACGATGATATATTCAGGTGATTCTCCGGTAAATTTCCCTGCGGAAACAACCTGGTATCATGCTGATATTCTGCTGTTACCGCGTTATAACCCGCCATAAACTCACTGAGATCCGGAAAATAACGGCAGGACAGTGCGGAGAATGTTTCGGTTTCTTTATGAAAGACAGTAAAGACCGGGTCTGACTGTTCCCAGTAAATCAGTTCATTATCTTTCATTGCCATCCGGAACTCCGGAAACTGATTAACAGCCCGGGAGATCAGGTAAATCATCAGCGGATAAAACTTATAACCGGTTTTCGCCAGTGCAGTACGCAAAGCGGTAATATCGAGTTTGGTGGTCAGGCTGAATCCGCATTTAATCTGCTGACGATAAAGGGCAAAATGTTCCCTGCGATTCCAGGTATTCAGGTCAATCCGGGTAAAATTCATGGTTATTCCTTCTGATTAATAGTGAAAAATATTAATAATCAGAAGGCAGTCTGGTTGTCTCAATGGGTAACATTCCGTCCTCCGTAAGCTGTCTGGTATTCAGTAATAATACCCGATACGGGCTTAATCTGTATTAAGCCCGGTTTTATTTATTCCGGCCACTCATCCGCAAATACATAGCGGATCAGTTCTGCGGATTCACGGGGCGGTGCTCTCAGCACATCCGCCATTAAATCAATTTCCATCTGACAGGTTTGCAGCTTGTCTTCCGCCAGCACATACGGATCATCCGTCAGGAAACTATCGCCGTATTTATCCACCGACCCCTGTATTTGTGCCGAAAATAATGACTGAATTTCATCAGCGGAATAATGCGCAACCGGAGCCCCTTCACCGGCTGAATTCACCAGATCCAGCAACGCTCTGTTACCGATAATAAAGTCACGGTACCCGGCGGAAGCCTTTTTCATATCCGGCGGGCCAGACACTTCCGGATGCAGCACACGAAAGCAGAAGTCACCGGAGGTATCCTGCGCCAGTGCTTTCTGCAAAAATTCCAGCCGCATTTTCCCGTAATTAATCACCGCGTCATCCCCCGCGAGATAAAGCAGTTTTTTAATATTTTCGGTGGCCCACTGTTGCAGGCGCATATAGTACTCTAAACAGGGCACTGTTGCAAATAGTCGGTGGTGATAAACTTATCATCCCCTTTTGCTGATGGAGCTGCACATGAACCCATTCAAAGGCCGGCATTTTCAGCGTGACATCATTCTGTGGGCCGTACGCTGGTACTGCAAATACGGCATCAGTTACCGTGAGCTGCAGGAGATGCTGGCTGAACGCGGAGTGAATGTCGATCACTCCACGATTTACCGCTGGGTTCAGCGTTATGCGCCTGAAATGGAAAAACGGCTGCGCTGGTACTGGCGTAACCCTTCCGATCTTTGCCCGTGGCACATGGATGAAACCTACGTGAAGGTCAATGGCCGCTGGGCGTATCTGTACCGGGCCGTCGACAGCCGGGGCCGCACTGTCGATTTTTATCTCTCCTCCCGTCGTAACAGCAAAGCTGCATACCGGTTTCTGGGTAAAATCCTCAACAACGTGAAGAAGTGGCAGATCCCGCGATTCATCAACACGGATAAAGCGCCCGCCTATGGTCGCGCGCTTGCTCTGCTCAAACGCGAAGGCCGGTGCCCGTCTGACGTTGAACACCGACAGATTAAGTACCGGAACAACGTGATTGAATGCGATCATGGCAAACTGAAACGGATAATCGGCGCCACGCTGGGATTTAAATCCATGAAGACGGCTTACGCCACCATCAAAGGTATTGAGGTGATGCGTGCACTACGCAAAGGCCAGGCCTCAGCATTTTATTATGGTGATCCCCTGGGCGAAATGCGCCTGGTAAGCAGAGTTTTTGAAATGTAAGGCCTTTGAATAAGACAAAAGGCTGCCTCATCGCTAACTTTGCAACAGTGCCCTCAAAGCCATATCCGATCCGACGCCGGCTACCTCGCGCTCCCGCAGGATGGCGAGAAGGTTGCGCCGGTAGAAGACGCGGCTGTCCCGGCTGCGGGTGGCGTCGCCCTGTTCGATATGGTGCTCGCGGCGCTGGTCCATGGCTTCGCGGACTTGTTGCCCGAAGCCGGTTGGCGCAAGGTCGGCCGTCTCGCCGTGGATCAGCCGCCGGTCCAGCCAGGTCGCGCCGTCCGATCCGATCTGTTTGTTCAGATCGACCGGGGAAAGGACGCGAACGCTGGCCTGACTGTCTCGGCCGGCGTCATGGGCGGCGGCACGGCTGACCAGATCATCGGGGATGCGCCATTGGTCGGCGTCGATCCGCTCGACGATACCGGCCCGGCGTAGCGCCTCCAGCCGGCGCACATGGGCATCGACATAGCCCTCATAGTCGCCGCCTGGAACGCGGCACGTATAGGAAGAATAAACGCCCTTTTCACCCAAGTCCAACAGCTTTGGACCGCAGTTGACTCTTTCGACACCCCTGCGATGCAACCCAATCCGGCTGACGGGGAGCCAGCAACGCTGAAAATTTACCCTCCTCTTTCCCACTAGCGGCTCCTTTTCCGACAACCAGCACGGCGGATCCCTGCCGCGGCGCTGTGAACGCAGCATTTTGATTGGTATCGTTGGCCTTCAGGCTCGTCAGTCAAACAGACCCAGGAGCAGCTCAGCCGGTGGCGCCCGGCTTTCGGGTAACGCCCTGGTCCCGCTGGTTTCGGCTTTGTGCTTCAGGTGATCAAGGATCTGCTTGATCACTATAGGGTCTTCAATGCAGGCGATGACTTTCATGGCGCCGCCGCAGCCGCTGCAGGTCTCGATGTCGATATTGAAAACACGCTTGAGCCGTTGCGCCCATGTCATCGACGCTCGCCGTTGTGCTGGTGTTGCCGGTTCATCAGCCACCCTGACCTTGTTGCCCCTGCCCCGTTTTGCCGGCGTGACCAACGCCCGGTGCCGACTGTTGGGTGCGAACACCCCGTGGAAGCGGGTTAGGTTGACTCTGGGCTTCGGTACCAGGGCGGCCAGCCTTGCAATGAAATCCAATGGTTCGAAAATGACGTGCGTGGTGCCGTCCCGGTACGGCGTCTTGAGCTGGTAGCGCACGTTGCCGCCTCGTGTTAACGACAGCCGCTTCTCGGATACCGCCGGGCGGCTGATGTACCGGCACAGCCGTTCGAGCTTCTTGCGTTCATCGGCCCTGGCCGCCACGCCGGCGTGCAGGCTGGACCCGGCTACCTTGCCAATCCCGTCACCGAACGGATCACCACTGGTCGGCAGAGTTTGCAAAGTGAACACCTTTCGCCCCGCCTGTGAACCGACAGCGATACGGTAAGTGATCGAGTGCCCCAGCAGGGGTGTCATCGGGTCGTCATCCACCGCATCCGAGGCCAGATAGCTGTTTTCGACATCCCGTTCCAGCAGGCCTTGCCGTTCCAGATAGCGACCCACCCGGTGGGCGATGGTGTGCGTCAGCTGGGTGAGCTCTGGGCTGGTCGGCGCCTTGACCCAGCGGAAACGCGCTGAGCCGTGGGATTGCTCGACATACACACCGTCGAGAAACAGCATGTGGAAGTGAACATTCAGATTGAGCGCCGATCCAAAACGCTGGATCAGGGTGACCGCGCCCGTCTTGGCCACTTGGTGGGTATGGCCCGCTTTCTTGACCAGGTGCGTGGCAATGACGCGGTAAACGATGCCCAGCACCCACCCCATGATCTCGGGCCGGCTGGCAAACAGGAAACGCAGCTGAAACGGGAAGCTCAACACCCACTGACGCATGGGTTGTTCAGGCAGTACTTCATCAACCAGCAAGGCGGCACTTTCGGCCATCCGCCGCGCCCCACAGCTCGGGCAGAAACCGCGACGCTTACAGCTGAAAGCGACCAGGTGCTCGGCGTGGCAAGACTCGCAGCGAACCCGTAGAAAGCCATGCTCCAGCCGCCCGCATTGGAGAAATTCTTCAAATTCCCGTTGCACATAGCCCGGCAATTCCTTTCCCTGCTCTGCCATAAGCGCAGCGAATGCCGGGTAATACTCGTCAACGATCTGATAGAGAAGGGTTTGCTCGGGTCGGTGGCTCTGGTAACGACCAGTATCCCGATCCCGGCTGGCCGTCCTGGCCGCCACATGAGGCATGTTCCGCGTCCTTGCAATACTGTGTTTACATACAGTCTATCGCTTAGCGGAAAGTTCTTTTACCCTCAGCCGAAATGCCTGCCGTTGCTAGACATTGCCAGCCAGTGCCCGTCACTCCCACTCGATTGTAAACAAGCACACAAAACCCTTTAGTGACAACAATTTGCAAGAACTATCAGGCTCAGTGCCATGAAAAATACCATGACCAGATCATGAGGTTGAACACGGCTTGCGCCGGCAGCGTTCACGCTCCTGGTCGGCGATCTCGCCCGGCTGCAATGCTAGCTCAGCATCGGTCATGCGCTCCAGCACGTCGCGTAGGCGGATGGTGCAAGGAATGGGCGGCAGCTCGAACTCATAGCCGCCGGCGATCATTTCGGCCGCAATCTCCTCGGTGATGAAAAACGGCTCGTCGTCTTGGTTCGGCTTCTTCATGCCCTTTCCTCCTGGCGCTCATCCTGGCCGACAGCGGCCAGGGCATCGGCTTCCGTCAATGCGTCCTCCACGAACGCGCCGTGCTGCTTCGCTTCGGCCTGGCTGACCTCGGCCCATATCCGTTTCACCTGGGCCGCACTGTACCCGGCCAGCTCGGCGGTCTTGTTGATGCTGTAGCCGGACTTGCGCAGCGCGACAACTTGGGCGCGGCGCTTCGGATCAGCACGGCGGCCCTTGTACCGCCCGGCCTGGCGGGCCAACTCAATGCCTTGGCGCTGGCGTTCGCGCCTGTCCTCGTAGTCGTCGCGGGCCATCTGCAAGGCCAGGCGAAAAAGCATGATCTGCACGGCTTCCAGCACGATCTTGGCGACGCCCTGGGCCTCGGCCGCCAGGTCGGATAGATCGACCACGCCAGGGACGGCCAGGCTTGCGCCTTTGGCCTGTATCGAGGCCACCAGGCGCTCGGCCTCGGGCAAAGGTAGGCGGCTGATGCGGTCGATCTTCTCGGCAATGACCACCTCGCCGGGCTGTAGGTCGCCGATCATGCGCAGCAGCTCAGGCCGGTCGGCGCGTGCGCCGGATGCCTTCTCACGGTAGATGCCGGCGACGTAGTAGCCGGCGGCCTTCGCGGCCGTAGTGATCGCCTCTTGGCGTTCCAAGTCCTGCGCGTCGGTGCTGACGCGCAGATAGACCCGCGCCACCATCGGCGCGGCTACTGGCTTCGTCCTGCGCATACTTGCGGGCTCCTTTGGGCATACGCAAAGTGTCCGGTCATGCTACCCCCGGCCAAAAAGGCCGTCATGCGATTTATCTTGGCCGGGTCGTTATTGGCGGGTCTAAATGGCCGCTCCGTGGATCTCATCGCCAGAAATGGCGATGCGAGATCCAGGGCAGGGCGGCCGCCATCGTCAGACCTGGCGATGGTCGACGCCGGCGCGCATCGTCGGATGTGGCGATGCGAGCTCGAGGTCGGTGGCCACCGCCGGCGACCTGGTGCCATCGTCGGCAATGGCGATGCTGCAGCTCGACGTGCGCGGCCTGGTCGTCTCGGCATCGTCGGATGCGGCGATGCTCGAGCGAGGCGAAAAAAAACCGCCTCGGGGTGTCCGAGGCGGCAAGTCTGCATGCGGTTCAGGGAGGAAGAAACCGCGCCGGCGATCAGGGAGGAAAACCGCGCGGCCTGATGTGCAGCTCGGCCACTTTAGCCGGATTTTTCGACTTATCCGATGCGAGCGGCCCGCCGTGGGCGCTGCTCGATCTGCTGTTGCTTTTTCTCGACGTGCTTCTGCTCCTGGTGCTGCTGCTCGTCGCGCGGCACTGTTGCAAAGTTAGCGATGAGGCAGCCTTTTGTCTTATTCAAAGGCCTTACATTTCAAAAACTCTGCTTACCAGGCGCATTTCGCCCAGGGGATCACCATAATAAAATGCTGAGGCCTGGCCTTTGCGTAGTGCACGCATCACCTCAATACCTTTGATGGTGGCGTAAGCCGTCTTCATGGATTTAAATCCCAGCGTGGCGCCGATTATCCGTTTCAGTTTGCCATGATCGCATTCAATCACGTTGTTCCGGTACTTAATCTGTCGGTGTTCAACGTCAGACGGGCACCGGCCTTCGCGTTTGAGCAGAGCAAGCGCGCGACCATAGGCGGGCGCTTTATCCGTGTTGATGAATCGCGGGATCTGCCACTTCTTCACGTTGTTGAGGATTTTACCCAGAAACCGGTATGCAGCTTTGCTGTTACGACGGGAGGAGAGATAAAAATCGACAGTGCGGCCCCGGCTGTCGACGGCCCGGTACAGATACGCCCAGCGGCCATTGACCTTCACGTAGGTTTCATCCATGTGCCACGGGCAAAGATCGGAAGGGTTACGCCAGTACCAGCGCAGCCGTTTTTCCATTTCAGGCGCATAACGCTGAACCCAGCGGTAAATCGTGGAGTGATCGACATTCACTCCGCGTTCAGCCAGCATCTCCTGCAGCTCACGGTAACTGATGCCGTATTTGCAGTACCAGCGTACGGCCCACAGAATGATGTCACGCTGAAAATGCCGGCCTTTGAATGGGTTCATGTGCAGCTCCATCAGCAAAAGGGGATGATAAGTTTATCACCACCGACTATTTGCAACAGTGCCGATAACTTTGGCCATAGCCCACTCCTATGCCGTCACCTAGCGCATTTTCATAATCCAAATAGGATTTGAGACGCCTACCCCTACCCATGATCGTACCCAAAAAACGACATTGATACGTACCTATATGTGCATTTTATAGTCTCCAACCCTATAACCACACATTCAGTAAGCATACAACATTAGCGTCGTTTTTTGAGAATGGTTACAACTTTAGTGCTTTGTGTACAACTTTATTGTCTTCGGACAGTAGGACCCTCTAAAACCAATAGAATTTACGTAGAAACGCGTTTAGTAAAGGCTTTACTAATTACTAATGACTAACATATTAGCACTTTCAGATCTGTCAGCAATAACCCCGGGCGGCGAAATAATGAGAAGAGTTCTTCCGGAGAGCCTTTTCTTTCTATCTGATTGATTTTTAACACTTTTAAATGTCAGCTTTATGTAAACCTGTGGGATTTACTCCTAATTAAATCCCATAGTATGAAAATTAGGCATTTGCAAACCTTAATGACGTGACGTTGTCACGTAAATCAATGGAATTTAGTCTCTAGTAAAGAGTTAACTAGTGACTAACTGCCTGATCGGTGTGCTTGAACGGTGCACTTCAGGCCGGATATAAAAATTGATGAGAGATATACAGAAAATGATGGACCGGCTTAATAAGCCAGCCTTTCTTGGGATGATTGATGATGTTGAACACGCTATAAAGCGAAAATGCCCCTTTTTAACCTATAGGTTGGGCACTATGAGTAAGATACAATCAAATCGCCAGTCAGATGGCTAATTTCATTTTGACCAAAGCGGGCTATTTCAAGCGTTATCGCTGAGACGAGGCTTCAATGACAAGTACACTTGACCCATCACACAAGCAAATTGAAATGTGGCGCAGAGCTACCGGTTCCGAAGGTGGACTCAACGAATACCGCAACTGGGTTCTGGAAAATAGTATGAGATTTACAGCATACGGTATCCATACCGTTATCGTCGAAGGTGAGGCGAAGCATATAACAGCGCTTGATGATGTTACCCTCTGTAACGAGTGGGCGAAGCTTAAAAGAGAAAACAATAGGCTTTACGCAGCAAATGAAAAAATTTGCTCTGGCTGGCGTGGTTTTGTGTTGCGTTTGTTAGGAATAACACTGTCATGCAGAAAACCGGTCATCTTACTGGGGGCAGACGCGAAGAATCAAAATGATGCCGTGAAAGGGGCTGATTTGTAATTTTCAGGCGAGCCCACCGTTCTTAGAAAGCTGTTCTATGGGTATGTAAGGAAGATAATGTTCTCTGAACGCTCAGTACACTTAATCACTTCCTGTACAAAGGGCAAGAATCATCAGGGCCACGTCTGGCCGACATTGGACATAGATCCAAAACAAACCCCGGACGACGCAGCATATGCCTGGAGTAACATTGTAGACGACGCCAGAAGTAATCAGGCGGTACCGGCATTGTCCTTGTATTCAGGTAATCACTGGTCTACGGCAAAGGAAATTTTAAACTCAACCAGAAATCTGGAGTTGTGGATAATCTCTGCCGGGATGGGGTTTTTAAATAGTCGAGATCGGGTGCCCTCTTACGAGGCGACATTTCATCAAGTGATCTTGACCCGCCATTTCCGGACAGCTTTTGTATCTTAAGTTAACGATGCCCGCTGCCGCCGGTATTCTCTCGGAGAGTGATATCCCAGCGCACTATGCGGGTGATTTTCATTGTAATGCGTGAACGCCGCTGCAAGGTTTCGCAGGGCTGTTCTCACATCCGGTTTCGGCATGAACGCGATATAGTCTTCCTTCATCGTCTTCACGAACCGTTCGGCCATGCCATTGCTCTGCGGGCTGCTCACCGCTGTTGTACATGGCTCCAGATTCAGCTCTTTGGCGAACCTCCGCGTTTCATGCGCGGTATATGCTGAACCGTTGTCCGTCAGCCACTGCACCGCTGTGTCGGGCAGCCTGTCGCCGAAGCGCTTTTCCACCGACCTCAGCATCACATCCTGCACGGTCGAACTGTCATAGCCTCCCGTGCTTGCTGCCCAGTCTATGGCCTCACGGTCGCAGCAGTCCAGCGCGAACGTTACCCGCAGTTTTTCGCCGTTGTCGCAGCCGAACTCGAAGCCATCTGAACACCAGCGCATATCGCTTTCTGCCACCGCTATCTTGCCCTTATGTTCACGCTTCGGTCGCTCTGGTTTGTGATGCAACAACAACAGGTTATGCTCGCTCATTATCCTGTAAAGCCGTTTGGCATTCACAGGTGGCTGTCCCTCTGTGCGACGTTGCTTGCGCAGGATGCCCCACACGCGTCGATAACCATAACTCGGCATATCGCTGATAATGTTGAGGATAGCCGACAGTATTTCTGCGTCTGCTTCTTCATTACGCCGGTTACAGCGCCTGTCCTGCCAGTCGGCAGAACGGTTAATCCGCAGTGACAGTTGCGCACGCGACACGCCCATGGTCCGGCTGACCATGGCTATTCCCCGTCCTTTGGCAACAAGGGCGCGTGCGCTATCCATTTTCGCGACTGACCGTACTCCACGGCTTCTTTCAGGATCTCAACTTCCATCGTCTTCTTGCCCAGAAGGCGCTGAAGCTCCCGGACCTGCTTCAGAGCAGCAGTAAGCTCAGAAGCAGGAACGACTTCCTCTCCAGCCGCAACGGCGGTGAGGCTGCCTTCCTGATATTGCTTCTTCCACTTAAACAGCAGGCTGGGCTGGATACCATGCAGGCGGGCGACATGGGAGACATTCATACCCGGCTCCATCGTCTGCTGGATAATGGCGATCTTCTCCTGAGGAGTTTTACGTTTACGGACTTCTTGCCCTAACAGGATCCCGGTCATCTCAAAATTGGTGTTAGTGTTAGACATATATTCAAGCCTATCTCTTATCTGGAGATACAGCTACTGTCTGGTGTTTCAGGGGGCTACATCAGCGACATTTCATCAAGTACCATTCAGGCATGATCTCTGGTGGAAAGCCATCACAAAATCACTAGGAAAGCATAACCGTTGCGCAACTATAAGCCAGTTAATGCAGTCCAGTCCGAATGATGAATATTTGATTGCGGCTTCGCCTGTTTATATTGCTGCTGTCCAGAATGACATCCTGAAGGGCATTGAGAGTTTGACTCATCCTCTTACGCAACTAACGATCGTGACATCAGGGGCATATGCTGGCCCACTTGAAGAATACTTAATTAAGAGTTCTTCTAGGATGATGAAAGAGCTAGAGTGCAATATGGTGTGCCTGAATATAAAACTGGCTCAATACATACTTAAAAGTGGTAGTCGTTAGAACTAGACTGTTAATGATACAATTCTCCTGTTATTTTATTTTTATAAAAGGTCTCAAATATGCTCAAAAACAGATTTTCTTTATTGTGTCTTGCTGTGGCATCGTCACTTACTCTTACTGCTTGCGATGTAGTTGATGCTGCCTATGACGAGACTTTAAATGATAATGCACCCGAAATTGTAATAGCTGGAGGATTCAAAATTGATATCCAAGGTAATGCAGTTCCGGTTGAGGGATATGATAATTGCTCTTTGAATACTCTTCAGGGAAGCGTTGATACGGATAAATCAAATTGTATTGTTCTGGATAGAACACGTAAAAAAGTACCGGTTCTAGTTCATTTGTCATCCGGTCCCGTCAAAGAAGAATGGAAGATCGAGCACCAGGTTGAAAAAACCAAATCCGGCAAAAATTTCATCCAAACTCGTATGATTAGACCTGACGGTAACTTTGTAGTGCCTGCATCCTCAGAACGAGGGATCTTTAGTGGCAAACATTACAGTCAAGCCAGCTAAGTCAAGTCTATCCGTTCAAACAGAAAAAGGTTTCTTAAAAATGACGTTATCCGCTGCATTGCAAGGCACTTTTAAAGAGATGAGGAAAGACAATACAGTAGGCATCACAGTTCAAACTTGTTCAGATATTTTTGACAGCAATGTTCCTCCGGCTTATGTTTTCTGGCTTTATCGTCTCAAAGCGGGAGAAACTTTGCCGCGCGGAAGGTTCTTCAGAAAAAGAAAGCCAATCATCAATGTTATGGCAGTTGTTCATGATGCTGCATTCGAAAAATAACTGCGCTATCAGGAAAGTTACTTTTATGAACGTAATTGCAGCTGGAATTTTTTGCTTTATTTTTTACCCTACAGCTTTCGCTTATGCTTGTTATAAAAAGAGATGGCTAGAGTGGATTTTTCTTACTTTAATTATAATTTTTGCTTCTGCCATTTCGATTCAACAATACAATGAAGCGAATTTTGTAAGTGAGTTAAATTACCCTATGTTTATCTCCGCCATATATGGCCTGTCACTGGCATGGTTTCCTTTTCCGATTGCTTATGTTGTTCTGCGCTTCCTTCTTGATGATTTACAGCATGAGTACCCTAAACAGTGAGCAGATTTTAAGACTCATGAACAACATCGAAAGCACGAAACAGTCTGCACAAGGAAGATAAGGAGTATTCTTAGCAAGATATCTTTGTACCTGAAGACATAAAGCTGGCATCTTTTTCCTTATAGAGTGTATTATGATTAAGTAAATCCTTATCAAAGAATTAGAAAGTGAGGTCGTATGTCTGAAGCACTCAAATCGTTAAACAATATTCGTACTCTTCGCGCCCAGGGCCGCGAGCTGCCTTTAGAAGTACTTGAGGAAATCCTCGAAAAGCTTAATGTCATTGTTGATGAGCGTCGTCAGGAAGAATCATCCAAAGCTGCCGAACTGCAAGCTCGTCAGGAGAAACTTGACGCCCTGCGTAAGTTAATGGAAGAAGATGGTATCAACCCGGAAGAGCTGCTTGGCTCATTCCAGGCCAAATCTACGGCTACCAAGAAAAGCCGTGAACCACGCCCGGCCAAATACTCATTTACTGATGAAAATGGCGAAACAAAAACGTGGACTGGACAGGGCCGTACCCCCAAAGCTCTGGCAGAACAAATTGCAGCCGGTAAAAGTCTTGATGATTTCCTGATCTAACTTTTGCCACCAGTTTTGATAGAGGCCACTTCGGTGGCCTTTTCTCATACGGAATCAATTTCAGGTACAGAACATATGAAAAATTCAGAACCTAAGAGCTGTGATCCCTATGTGGACAGTTTGATTAGAAATGCAGATGCAAAGGAAGCCAGGTCATTTCTCAAAATATTGAAGCCCTTACCATTCCTTATCGTTATCATCGCTGTATTCTTTTTTTGGGTATCGTTTTCCCGTTTATTATCCCAGGTCGCGTAAAACCTTTTTAAAGACTCTTCTTTACCAGATATGCTCCCTCACCGGGATGGTTTCAACCTCTTCAGTTTCCCATATTGGCAAAACCTTCAGGAAATAAGACGATACCCTCCACGCTTTCCATTAAAGCGGGATGACGACGCCCAGTTCTTACGACCAGACTCCACGTTTTCGATTAGGATGCCTTTGGGCCCTTCTAACGAGGCCACCTCAACAACTCGCACTTTCCGGATCAGTCTTGGATCCACTTCTTCCCAGATCTGGCCAACTGTAATATCTTTTTGGGTTTGCATTTAATCTCTCGCTGTCATTTAGTGAACAAGACTAATCCTCGCCGTGGTTCAGCTTATGGCTTTATTTACGCTGACGATCCTTAGCCTTAAATTTTTGCCATCGTATCCGAAGGTTTTCGATGTTAACCGGAACCTGCATGCGTGTCGTCTCTATCTCATTCCCATGCCATTTCAGGAGATCATCATCCAACTCCCGGGCCTCCCGGCTGAAGTAAATTTTCATAGTGTCAGGGTTTATGGCGCAATGGTCATTGTCGAACAGTGTATGGATATCACGGCGAAGTAAAATTCCGTTCGTTACGTCGGGAATGCCTTCTTCATGACGTGGCGTTAAGTGCGCGGCCTCAGTACGCCAGGGGGACCTTACGCCGGTGACAACACATCGCCCGTAGCAATTCAACCTAACATCCCGGGCGAAAGGACCTTGGTCAGGACTGGTGACAGAAGTACATTCCTGGCCCTCTTTGTAGATACGCTTCGGGAAGTCGATAGTGGTTTGAGCTGTTTGGGAAAGTGACACATACGTAACCCCTTTGTATCTCTTTATCCCACCATTAAAAGTGGTAGGAATCGAGCTGGTTATGGCCACCAGTTTCACATCGCCCATTTCGACGATCTTAAGGCTCTTATTAGCGGCTACATGTAACTGGATGAATTTACCTACGTACACATCATGGTTCTCATCTTGTCTTTCAACACACAGAACGACATGGTCGAAGGTTCTCTTGTCAGAGATTACCCAGTTGCCGGTTTTCACACGGCCTGCTTCACTCACCCCTGCGGTAAGATCGGGTATGAGCGTCCCCTGCATGCCGTCAGTTCGAATTGAAAGAATTTCACCCGATAAACCCAGCTCTGCAAGCTCACTAATAAACGGTCTTTTCATCCGGCTTACCGGTTTTGGCTTCGTCATTTTCATCTTTGCTGTAACACCTCAGTACCCCATTGCTCGTTCCTGGCGGGACAGCCGTTCATCAGCAGCCTGAAGACGCTCATCACGCCGCCGTGCTGCCAGAACCCGTCGTTCTGAAAAAGACATAGCCGCTACGTTTGGTACGCTGAGCTTACCGTCACCGGCACAAACGTCACAGCGAACATCAAATGCTCCGGCAAAATACTTTTCACGCATTTCTGGCTCCCACTCAGCCATTTCTGATTGGGTGAATCCATTTTCAAAGGCCGGGTTTTCCATGGTCCCGTGGCCTTCGCACTGGTGACAGATTATGTACTTAAATTTGCGCATGTAACGCTCCTGTATATGATGGATGAACCACTCTCGTTCAGGGTTATGGCGAAATGTTTATCGCCGCAGCGAGAGATTCAGTCTTGCTATCAATATTCCTGAAGGTTGTCCGCCTGATTTCAGGGAAAGCATTCATTCACTGGCCGGTTCTACCTTATTATTCATACAGATTAAAGTAGTTGTGCCTACTACTGCGGTCACCTTCCTTGACAAAGTAAGCAAAGTTTGAAAAATTTAACACCGACGAAAGGCCATACCTTCGTTAGTGTGCGAAAGCCGCTTGCGAGCGACGGAATAGGTGAAAGCTTTAGTCAGGGTTAATTACCCTGTCTGCGGTGATGGGATGGCTCAGGCGTATATCATCACTCCTTCCAAAGTCCGTACACACTCTTTCAGCCTTTGCAGAAATGCAGGGGCTGTTTCATATCAGACAAGCGCAATGAAATTTTCAAATGCTTTCCAGAAATTCAAAGGCCTTAAGCTTTATCTGTATCTTACGGTCCCCGCACGGAAAGTAACTTTCCTGAACAGGAACCGCCTTGCCAGCCTTAACTTTCTAAACGGTTAAAGTTACACCAGGCTGTAAATGGTGAAACAGTTTTTGAAGCCCATGAAACACCGCTGTCGGAAAGATAACTAGCCCCAAGACGTCTAACTTCTTTTTGATGTAGAGCTAATTCTTTCGGATCGGCAATATCTTCCACCACGCTCATCATGGCAATCTGAACTCCGGGAGATGCCATTTTATAAGCTGTCGAGCTTGCAACTGAATTTTTCAGGATTGCCAATCTTTCTTTTTCTGGTCGCCCGTTGTCAGACGTATTCGCGTACGTTGTACCCGCAACTAACAATGGAAGACTGGCGTTGGCACAGAACTGCATAACGCGTTTTTGCTGGAGCTGTAATTCAGTGGCTGCAAATGCTTTACTGCATCCGAGGATCCCGATAATCATCACTAATGCTGTTTTATACATAAAATTGAAACCGTCCTTATTGAACTTTAAATGTTGCGGTTAACACTGTGTGGAGATGTATGGACTGGATAATACCCACATGCCTGCGCCTGCCAGTATACCGGCTCAGGTATTAAACCTAAGAGATCTGGTGCACCGGATTTTACCTTTTCATTTCGGTTTTATCTTGAGCCTGGCTCTTGAGTTTAAATTTAAAGGTATGGCGCATGCAGGTTTCACTGACGGGTTTTCACACATCCCGGCTGTAACCCATCATTGTTCATGAGCCAGGCCCTGGTATCCTGCCCAGCGTACGGCCAGCCGCTCTAAGTCCAGATCGTACACCAGCGGTGTGATTTTACGGCCTTCAAACAGCTCGCCCAGCTCAATGCCTGGCTTAAAATGAACGGTCAGGGTGGCCGGATCTATGCCCATAAGATCGGCATCAAACAGAGCATGCATTGTTGGAGTCATCAGGATGCCATTAGACGGATTGTACCGGGTTCCATGTTCAATGTGTGCCGCATCCAGGACACCGCCATTAACCCAACCGGTTACCGCACAACGGCCCGCGAAATTCTCGATGAGCAGAGCTTTAAATTTACCCTGTGCCACGCCACTACGTTGCGTCACTACGCGCTCGCAGTGCTCACCCTGGATATCTAGGGGTCGTCTCAGAATTCGGAAAATAAAGCACGCTAAGGCGTAGTCACCCCGTGACTCCCCCGCGCCGATGCAGCGAGCTTCGTTCCGTCTTGCAGTGACGCAATCAGCGGGCAGGAAACGTTCCCTTTCCGCGCATGGCAGGCGCACACCAGTTCAGACAGCACGGCCTCCATGCGTGCCAAGTCGGCCATCTTCTCGCGCACATCCTTGAGCTTGTGCTCGGCCAGGCCGCTGGCTTCCTCGCAATGGGTGCCATCCTCCAGCCGCAGTAGCTCGGCGATTTCGTCCAGGCTAAAGCCCAGCCGCTGGGCCGATTTCACGAACCGCACTCGTGTTACATCCGCCTCGCCATAGCGGCGAATGCTGCCATAGGGCTTGTCTGGCTCCGGCAGCAGGCCCTTGCGCTGGTAGAACCGGATGGTCTCCACATTGACCCCGGCCGCCTTGGCAAAAACGCCAATGGTCAGATTCTCAAAATTAATTTGCATATCGCTTGACTCCGTACATAACTACGGAAGTAAGCTTAAGCTATCCAAACCAAATTTGAAAGGACAAGCGTATGTCTGAACCACAAAAGTCTGAACCACAAAAGTCTGAACCACAAAAGTCTGAACCACAAAACGGGCGCGGCGCGCTCTTCGCCGGTGGGCTGGCCGCCATTCTTGCGTCGGCCTGCTGCCTGGGGCCGCTGGTTTTGATCGCCTTGGGGTTCAGCGGGGCATGGATCGGCAACCTGACGGTGCTGGAACCCTATCGCCCGATCTTCATCGGCGCAGCGCTGGTCGCGCTGTTTTTCGCCTGGCGGCGCATCTACCGCCCGGCGCAAGCCTGCAAACCGGGTGAGGTCTGCGCGATTCCCCAAGTGCGAGCTACTTACAAGCTCATTTTCTGGATCGTGGCCGCGCTGGTCCTGGTCTCGCTCGGATTTCCCTACGTCATGCCATTTTTCTATTAATCACAGGAGTTCATCATGAAAAAACTGTTTGCCGCCCTCGCCCTCGCTGCCGTTGTTGCCCCCGTGTGGGCCGCCACCCAGACCGTCACGCTGTCCGTGCCTGGCATGACCTGCGCCTCTTGCCCGATCACTGTCAAGCACGCGCTTTCCAAGGTTGAGGGCGTGAGCAAGACCGACGTAAGTTTCGACAAGCGCCAGGCCGTCGTCACCTTCGACGATGCCAAGACCAACGTCCAGAAGTTGACCAAGGCGACCGAGGACGCGGGCTATCCGTCCAGCCTCAAACGCTGATCCGTTAACCGAACTCGGGAGCGACACATGGGACTCATCACGCGCATCGCTGGCAAAACCGGCGCGCTCGGCAGCGTCGTTTCCGCGATGGGCTGCGCCGCCTGTTTTCCTGCCATCGCCAGCTTTGGCGCGGCCATCGGACTGGGCTTCTTGAGCCAGTACGAGGGGCTATTCATTGGCATCCTGCTGCCGATGTTCGCCGGCATCGCGTTACTCGCCAATGCTATCGCTTGGCTCAATCATCGACAGTGGCGACGCACGGCGCTCGGCACGATAGGCCCGATCTTGGTGCTGGCAGCGGTGTTTTTAATGCGGGCTTACGGCTGGCAGAGCGGTGGACTGCTCTATGTCGGCCTGGCCTTGATGGTTGGGGTGTCGGTCTGGGATTTCATCTCGCCAGCACATCGCCGCTGCGGGCCGGACAGCTGTGAATTGCCAGAACAACGTGGCTGACGGCAACAGCCGTAGCCACCACAGAAAAGGAAAAATACATGACCACCCTGAAAATCACCGGGATGACCTGCGACTCGTGCGCGGCTCACGTCAAGGAAGCCTTGGAGAAAGTGCCCGGCGTGCAATCGGCGCTGGTGTCCTATCCGAAGGGCACAGCGCAACTCGCCATTGAGGCGGGCACGTCATCGGATGCGCTGACTACCGCCGTGGCCGGACTGGGCTACGAGGCAACGCTTGCCGATGCGCCACCGACGGACAACCGCGCCGGCCTGCTCGACAAGATGCGCGGCTGGATAGGGGCCGCTGATAAGCCCAGTGGCAACGAAAGCCCGTTGCAGGTCGTCGTCATTGGTAGCGGTGGAGCCGCGATGGCGGCAGCACTGAAGGCCGTCGAGCAAGGCGCGCAGGTCACGCTGATTGAGCGCGGCACCATCGGCGGCACCTGCGTCAACGTCGGTTGTGTGCCGTCCAAGATCATGATCCGCGCCGCCCACATCGCCCATCTGCGCCGGGAAAGCCCATTCGACGGCGGCATGCCACCCACACCGCCGACGATCTTGCGCGAGCGGCTGCTGGCCCAGCAGCAGGCCCGTGTCGAAGAACTCCGTCATGCCAAGTACGAAGGCATCCTGGACGGCAATTCAGCCATCACCGTTCTGCACGGTGAAGCGCGTTTCAAGGACGACCAGAGCCTTATCGTTAGTTTGAACGAGGGTGGCGAGCGCGTCGTGATGTTCGACCGCTGCCTGGTCGCCACGGGTGCCAGCCCGGCGGTCCCGCCGATTCCGGGCTTGAAAGAGTCACCCTACTGGACTTCCACCGAGGCCCTGGCGAGCGACACCATTCCCGAACGCCTTGCCGTAATCGGCTCGTCGGTGGTGGCGCTGGAGCTGGCGCAAGCCTTTGCCCGGCTGGGCAGCAAGGTCACGGCCCTGGCGCGCAATACCTTGTTCTTCCGTGAAGACCCGGCCATCGGCGAGGCGGTGACAGCCGCTTTCCGTGCCGAGGGCATCGAGGTGCTGGAGCACACGCAAGCCAGCCAGGTCGCCCATATGGACGGTGAATTCGTGCTGACCACCACGCACGGTGAATTGCGCGCCGACAAGCTGCTGGTCGCCACCGGCCGGACACCGAACACGCGCAGCCTGGCATTGGAAGCGGCGGGGGTAGCCGTCAATGCGCAGGGGGCCATCGTCATCGACAAGGGCATGCGCACCAGTAGCCCGAACATCTACGCGGCCGGCGACTGCACCGACCAGCCGCAGTTCGTCTATGTGGCGGCAGCGGCCGGCACTCGTGCGGCGATCAACATGACTGGCGGCGATGCGGCCCTGGACCTGACCGCAATGCCGGCCGTGGTGTTCACCGACCCGCAGGTCGCCACCGTGGGCTACAGCGAGGCGGAAGCACATCACGACGGGATCGAGACCGACAGTCGCCTGCTAACACTGGATAACGTGCCGCGTGCGCTTGCCAACTTCGACACACGCGGCTTCATCAAGCTGGTCATCGAGGAAGGTAGCGGACGGCTCATCGGCGTGCAAGCGGTGGCCCCGGAAGCGGGTGAACTGATCCAGACGGCGGTGCTCGCCATTCGCAACCGTATGACCGTGCAGGAACTGGCCGACCAATTGTTCCCCTACCTGACCATGGTCGAAGGGCTGAAGCTCGCGGCGCAGACCTTCAGCAAGGACGTGAAGCAGCTTTCGTGCTGCGCCGGATGAGGAAAAGGAGGTGTTCAATGAGCGCCTACACAGTGTCCCGGCTGGCCCTTGATGCCGGGGTGAGCGTGCATATCGTGCGCGACTACCTGCTGCGCGGATTGCTACGGCCGGTCGCGTACACCACGGGCGGCTACGGCTTGTTCGATGACACCGCGTTGCAACGGCTGCGCTTTGTACGGGCTGCCTTCGAAGCGGGTATCGGCCTGGACGCACTGGCGCGGCTGTGCCGGGCGCTGGATGCTGCGGACGGTGACGGTGCGTCTGCGCAGCTTGCCGTGTTGCGGCAACTCGTCGAGCGTCGGCGCGAGGCCCTGGCCAGCCTCGAAATGCAACTGGCCGCCATGCCAACCGAACCGGCACAGCACGCGGAGAGTCTGCCATGAACAGCCCAGAGCACTTGCCGTCTGAGACGCACAAACCGATCACCGGCTACTTGTGGGGCGCGCTGGCCGTGCTCACCTGTCCCTGCCATTTGCCGATTCTCGCCATTGTGCTAGCCGGCACGACGGCCGGCGCGTTCATCGGGGAGCACTGGGGTATTGCAGCCCTCACGCTGACCGGCTTGTTTGTCCTGTCTGTGACGCGGCTGCTGCGGGCCTTCAAGGGAAGATCATGACCGCTTCCCAGCCAGCCGAGAGTGGGCAGCTTTGAGCTTCGCTACCAATCTGGAGGAGTACCACCATGAACGCAAACGCCCCGAACACTGCCAGTTGCACCACCTGCTGCGTATGCTGCAAAGAAATTCCGCTCGATGCCGCCTTCACCCCGGAAGGCGCGGAATACGTCGAACATTTCTGCGGGCTGGATTGCTATGAACGCTTCCAGGCACGCGCCAAGGCCGCGACAGAATCTGACATTGCGCCTGTCCCTGGCGGTTCGCAGCCGTCAGATTGAGGCATAGCTTAACCGGACACCTCGGCCTCTGTGCCTTTACTGCTTTTCGGTACAACCGTCAAGAACAGGCAGAGCGCTCCGATAGTTATCGCCACATCAGCGAGGTTGAAGGCGGGCCAGTGCGCAAGTCGCCAATGGAAGTCAAGGAAATCAACAACCTGTCCACGCAGCACACGATCCGCGACATTGCCCAGCGCACCGCCGAGGATCAGGCTGTAGCCCATCGCTTCGAGACGTGGCCGTTGCTGGCACAGCATGCGCCCCAGCCAAGCAGAAACAGCCAGACCCAGCGTGATGAAAAAGTAACGTTGCCAGCCACCAGCGTTCGCCAAAAAGCTGAATGCCGCACCCGGATTCAGGACATGAACGAGGTTGAAAAACGGGGTGATTTCGACTTGCTCACCGTAGGCAAACGTGCGGATGATGGCGAACTTCGTGAGCTGATCGGTCATGACAGCACTGGCGGCCACGGTGAACCAGACCCAAGCCGATGTGCGGCGGGCCGATTGCCACACAGGGGCGGCCAACGGCAGCAACCACCCGGCGAGTGCCGTGCAGCTCCATCCCAGCGTCCACCCCGCCAACACATCGGCCGGAAAGTGCATTCCGGCCGCGATGCGCGACCAGCCGACCAATGTGGCGTACAGCATTAAACTGAGACGACCACGGCGGCCCATCAAAGGCCAGAGCGCACCGACCACCATCGCGGCATAGGTGGCATGCCCGCTGGGCAGGCTGTAGTGAAGCTCTTTGTCCCCGATGACGCGCGCCAGGTCGCCAAGGACGGCAGGCGGGCGTGGAAAGTCGAACCATAGCTTCAAGGCGGTGGCGACCAATAACGCCAGCAAGAAGGCCGCGCTAAAACCAATAAGGCGATGCCGAACGGCCGTACCACGCGCCGGGTTTGTAGCCGATTTCGACCACCACCACAGACCCAACAGCATCAGCGGCGCTGTCCAGTAACTTCCCACGAGGCCAAAGAACCATGCCAGTGGTTTCAGCGTGGCGGGCGTGCCTGTGTTGATGGCTTGAAACAACGCGATGTTCAGGCCACCCCAGTCATAGAGAAAGAGTTTCCAGCTCATCGGCGCAACAACCTCAAGCCGTTGCCGACAACAAGCAAGCTGGCACCCATATCGGCGAACACAGCCATCCACATGGTCGCGTGACCCGTGAAGGTGAGCACCAAAAATACCGCCTTGATGCCAAGGGCCAGCACAATGTTTTGCATCAGCACCTGTGCTGTCGCACGCGACAGGCGCACGAAGGTCGGAATCTTGCGCAGGTCATCGTCCATCAGGGCCACGTCGGCGGTTTCAATAGCGGTATCTGTGCCCGCCGCTCCCATTGCAAAGCCAATGTCCGCACGCGCCAAGGCCGGTGCGTCGTTGATGCCATCACCGACCATGCCAACCTTGCCGTTTCTGGACAATTGCTCCACTTCGCGCAGTTTGTCGTCGGGCAGTTGGTTGCCTTGCGCGCGGTCAATGCCGGCTTGTGCGGCGATGGCCTGTGCCGTGTGGGGGTTATCGCCGGTCAACATCACGGTGTTGATGCCCAGAGCATGCAGCTCGGCGATGGCTCTCTTGCTGCTGTCCTTGATGGTGTCCGCAACGGCGAATAAGCCATGTACCCCTTTTGCGCCCACCAGCATCACGACGGTCTTGCCAGCGGTTTCCAGCGCAGCGATGCGCTGCTCCAGCTCTGGTGTGCACTGCCCCAGCTCTTCGAGCATCCGGTGGTTGCCCAGATGGTAGGTCGCACCGTTGATTTGGCCTTGCACACCCCGACCGGGCAGCGCGTTGAATTCGGCCACGTCGAGCAAGGCAACCCCGTCCGTCTGCGCGGCCTGTGCCACCGCCTTGGATACAGGATGGTCCGAGCGGGCCGCCAGACTGGCAGCGATGCTGCGGCTGTCCGAGGCGAGTGCATTGCCCCATGTGACAAAGTCGGTCTGTGCGGGCTTGCCGTGCGTGATCGTGCCGGTCTTGTCCAGAGCCAGCCAGCGCAGCTTGCGGCCTTCTTCCAGATAGACGCCACCTTTGATGAGAATGCCGTGGCGGGCGGCGGCGGCCAGGCCGCTGACGATGCTGACCGGTGTAGAGATCACCAGTGCGCACGGGCAGGCGACCACCAGCAGAACCAATGCACGGTAGATCCAGTCGAGCCATGCCGCACCCATGAACAGCGGCGGCAACAACGCGACGGCGATGGCAACGCCGAATACAACGGGGGTGTACCAGCGGGCGAACTGATCGACAAAACGCTGAGTCGGCGCACGACTACCTTGCGCAGCCTCTACCGCGTGAATGATCCGGGCCAAAGTGGAGTTGTTGGCCAAGGCGGTGACGCGGTACTCGAACGAGCCGGATTCGTTGATCGTGCCAGCGAACACCGAATCACCGGGGGATTTTTCGACCGGGAGGCTTTCACCCGTGATCGGGGCTTGGTTGACGGCAGAGCGGCCTTCCAGCACCTCACCATCAAGGGCGATGCGCTCACCTGGTTTGACCCGGACGCGGGCGCCGATGGTGATTTGCTTGGCGCCCACCTCGCGCCATGTGCCGTCAGCCTGCTGTACCGTGGCCTGTTCCGGGGTCAGGTCGAGCAGGCCACGGATAGCGTTACGAGCGCGATCCAGCGATTTGGCTTCGATTACCTCGGCCAGCGCGAACAGTACCATCACCATTGCCGCTTCGGGCCAGTGGCCGATCAACATGGCACCCGTGACCGCAATCGACATGAGGGCGTTCATGTTGAGATTACGGTTCTTGAGCGCGATCCACCCCTTCTTGTAGGTGGAGAGGCCACCCGTGAAGACCGCGACAAGCGCCAGAACGACAACCGACCAGTGATTGCCGTTGTGGAGCCAGTAGACCGCCTCGGCCGCCGATGCAGTGACCAAGGAGATGCCCAGCGGCCACCAGTTGGTCGGCGTGGTCACAGGGGCGGCGGATGGAGATGCGACCTCTGCCGTGTCCACGACCTGCGCCTCGAATCCAAGCGCTTGCAGTGCCACGAGCACGTCTGGCAGAACCTGGTTCGCATGGCGTACCGACAGCGTGCGCTGCATCAGGTTGAAATCGAGATCAGCAACACCGGCCACGGTGCCGAGCTTGTTGCGGATCAACGTCTCTTCGGTCGGGCAATCCATCTTGGCAATGGACAGCTTGGTCGTCTGCTCGGCCGACGCCTGATCCATGCGCACAGCTTGCATGCCGATGGCCTTCAGCGCCTGCTCGACGGGAGACAACGAAGGCAATTCGTGTCGCACGGTCAAGGTACGTTGCATCAGGTTGAATTCAAGACCCGCCACCCCCGCCAGACCGGCCAGTTTGCTTCGGATCAGCGCCTCTTCGGTCGGGCAATCCATGTTCTCGATGCGGTACACCGCTTGAGCCGATCCGGTTGCCAGCGGGGCCGGTGCCGTGGGTTGGATGATCGGCTCAGTCGTGCAGCCACACCCCTTTGAAGCGCATTCGCTCATGAGTAACTCCTGAAAATCTTCTATTCAGCCTCCATTAAAATCTCTATAGTCACTATAGAGTCAAGTGATAATTGGAGATTGATGCATGGAAATCAGAATTGGCGACCTCGCCAAGCGCTCTGGGTGCGAGGTCGTGACCATCCGCTACTACGAGAAGGAAGGGCTACTGCCAAAGCCAGCGCGAAGCGGTGGCAACTTTCGGTTGTACGGTGAGGCGCACATTGAGCGCTTGCAATTCATCCGTCATTGCCGTTCGCTCGACATGACGTTGAGCGAGATTCGCGCATTGCTGGGTCTGCGAGACAACCCGATGCAGGACTGTGGGGAGGTCATCACGCTGCTGGAGGCCCATATTCAACAGGTGGAAATGCGTGTGTCCGCGCTGTTGCAGTTAAAACGGCACTTGGTTGATTTGCGCGAGAAGTGTTCTGGCTCTCGATCTGTAGAGGCGTGCGGCATTTTGCAAGGGTTGGGCAATTGCCATGGTGAAAGTGCCACGAACAGTCAAACATCTGGGTAAGTAAGGGCTTAGCGTGCTTTATTTAATGAGATGGTCACTCCCTCCTTCCCGGTACTATGCTGAGGACAGGCTTTCATTCGGAGAACTATCATGGAAAACATTGCGCTCATTGGTATCGATCTGGGTAAAAACTCTTTCCATATTCATTGCCAGGATCGTCGCGGGAAGGCTGTTTACCGTAAAAAATTTACCCGGCCAAAGTTGATCGAATTTTTGGCGACATGCCCCGCTACAACCATCGCAATGGAAGCCTGTGGCGGTTCTCACTTTATGGCACGCAAGTTGGAAGAGTTGGGGCATTCCCCAAAGCTGATATCACCACAATTTGTCCGCCCGTTCGTTAAAAGCAATAAAAACGACTTTGTCGACGCCGAAGCTATTTGTGAAGCTGCATCGCGTCCGTCTATGCGTTTTGTGCAGCCCAGAACGGAATCTCAGCAGGCAATGCGGGCTCTGCATCGTGTCCGTGAATCCCTGGTTCAGGATAAGGTAAAAACAACCAATCAAATGCATGCTTTTCTGCTGGAATTTGGCATTAGCGTTCCCCGAGGAGCTGCCGTTATTAGCCGACTGAGTACCATTCTTGAGGATAATAGTTTGCCTCTTTACCTCAGCCAGTTATTGCTGAAATTACAACAGCATTATCACTATCTTGTTGAGCAGATTAAAGATTTGGAATCCCAGTTGAAACGAAAGTTGGACGAAGATGAGGTTGGACAGCGCTTGCTGAGCATTCCCTGCGTCGGAACACTGACAGCGAGTACTATTTCAACTGAGATTGGCGACGGGAAGCAGTACGCCAGCAGCCGTGACTTTGCGGCGGCAACAGGGCTTGTACCTCGGCAGTACAGCACGGGAGGTAGGACGACATTGCTGGGAATTAGTAAGCGAGGTAATAAAAAGATCCGAACTTTGTTGGTTCAATGTGCCAGGGTATTCATACAAAAACTGGAACACCAGTCTGGCAAATTGGCCGATTGGGTCAGGGATTTACTGTGCCGGAAAAGCAACTTTGTCGTCACTTGTGCTCTGGCAAACAAGCTGGCCAGAATAGCCTGGGCCCTAACGGCACGACAGCAAACTTATGTAGCATAACGGCAGAAATACACCGGTTTAAAGAATTACTGATCTGGTTTTGCGAATACTGATATTGATGATACTAACGGCCCACCGGCCTGTTGAGGAACCTGTAAAACGGAAAGGCTCATTGAAGCCGTATATTTTCTGGAGGTTCATCAGGCGCGGAACTCATCAAGGCGCGGGAATAAAATCCCATTCAGACGCCGGATAGATTCAAGCAAGCCAACTTGTCGTCAAAATCGGTGTTGCAAAAACGGGAGTGACCATAGATTCCGTTTTCTGAGACGACCCCATCTACGTCAGGTTTCCGCTTTGGTTCGCTGGTGGCCGTCTCAGCTTGTTTTAGGGTGGAACGTGGATAGGCCAGGTTATATGCTGCGCCTGTGGTCATTTGCTCGATGACCGCAGGTGCATAACCTTCTGCTTCCAGCTTACGATATGCAGCCCGGTAGTCTCTTTGGGTTTTCAGCGGGTATATCTTTCCGCCTTTACCATCGAAAGCGATAAACCAGAAATCGTCCGTGCCAGTTTCCAGATTTCTGCAACGTTTCAGATGCCATCCGCCTTCTCTCGCCCAGATGGTACGGTTATTTCTGGCATTCGTTTTGTCATAACCGTTCTCGTCAAGCCAGCTATCAAAGCTGGTCAGCCCCAGATCCTGAACCTCCAGAGAAGGCACTCGAATGACCTGCAAGGTATGGCGGGGTCTTGGCTCTCTCATCTTGATCTCTTCCTAGCGCTGGTCTGGGAAATACGGATATTGCGGGCCATATTCATAGTCATGCGGGCCTGGCTCAACTTCCCAGAATGGACGGCCGCTAATTGTCTTTGGACCGCGCTCGTTTACGATGTCTTCTACATCCTGAATATTAAATGGCATCGTTGCCAGTAACAGCTGATCTTCGGGTGTCAGCGTCACAGTTGCACCGTCGATACGGCTGTAAAGGTCGGCAAACTGTTTACCTGCACCGTGCAACCGGTGCTCCGCTACACTTCTGATTGCGTGTAAGTCCAGCTCCGCCGCTTCCATGCGATCCACGTATAGTTTCATTTCTTTACGCAAAGCGCTCAGCTCACGGGCTTTAATAAACCCGCAGGCGTACCCACCCAGGGCGATAACTGCAATGATTGCTAAAATTGCCATTTTTTTCTCTCACGTGATTGCGGCCGTTACTCTAGTCTTAATGTGAAGTCTGGGAATTCGCTGGATGTTAAGTACGTTTTCATCCCCAGACTGACAGATGCTAAGGCGCGATCCCAACACTCCATTTGTAAGTATCAGGCCCATCTTCTCCGCTGGTGGCATCTGCTACAATCTGTGCATAACGTTCTCCAGCAAGTTCTCTTACCATCTGATCCACGACCCATTGCAGATGATGCATTTCATCGGTTCCGCCGTAACGACAAGCCAACTCAATAGCCCGCTCTATTCTTTTTTGTTCTTCAGTCATACTGAATCCTCACGCTTACATCAGCTATTCTGAAAACATGCACACTATAAATTGCGGCTGTCATTTCTCAGCCAGGCGCCTGCATTGCTGCCTCATTCCATCAAAAATACTTTCCGCAAGCTGCTGGGGGAACTGGTCCGGAAGAAGCCCGCTAACACGTTCAATGACACCCGGGGTTCTGGCGATGATTTCCTCTATCATCGCCTCTGTCTGCTGTTTACTCAGGCCGGTTATCTCACCATGCCTGATCCAGTGGCGTCGTTGTATTCGATATATCTGGTAATAGTTGCTACTGCCACGTACGGCCATCGCCAGTTTGCACTTCTGCCAGGATATCTGATTGTTCCCATGACCGATCACCGGCCATGCCGACAACACATCATAGAGTGGTGTAAGGTGATAACGTCCCTGTGGCCCAATAGAAATACTGAAATTTTTAGCGTGGCCATCTGTTGCGGCCATCATCCAGAAAACTATCTGCGTCATAAAAAACTGCGCTTTGTCACGCTCAGCACGGTCTGAATTACTCAGAACTTCCATAATTTCCGATATACCTGGCCCGCCGTCCGCCTGATATTTTCGTAATGGCGAAATGCCCAGGGCCTGACACATATCCTCCTGGGGTAAACGAATGATCCATTGTCCGTTTCCTGACCATTTTCGGTCAAAACGTTCTACCACCAGCGCTTTCTGATCTTCAAAGTGAGCAATCTGCGTTCTTGCCACGGGGAGCCCGTACTGTTCGAGAAGTACCGAGCAGAGCCATTCATTTTCAACCGACGAGCGCATGTCGGCTTTCATGTTCCCCACAAGTCCGAGCGGTAGCTTGAATATATGCGTCGTTGGTGTATTACCCTCCGGCATACACCACCGATCTTCATGCCACAGTAGGGCTGTTTTCTCCTGAGCACCGGCAATAGATAAACGTAAGTCGTCGTTATCTTCTGGCCTGCCCGGTAGCAATGTCTCCGTGGTATTACGCAAAGTTGCCGCAATTTCTGATTCAGTAAGCGGGTGATACTTCACGGAATATAAATCTGTGGGTTCATCTCCGTCATGAAGCAGCTGTATCGCGCCCACGCAGTCTTTTCCCAGCTCCGTCAGAAGATCAAAAGGCTCCAGGCTATCGGCCTTGTAACGCATTGCCAGACGTCTGCGTATGCCTTCGCTGTCCGGGAGTAAATTATCAAAATAGTCACGTACCACATTTCCACGCCAGACCTGGTTCCCGGGAGTAAAAGGAAGGGACAATGACAGCGGCCTTCCCTGTTCGTCTGCACTCCAGTCAGGAAGGTATTGTAAGCTGTCTACCCCTTTACTTTTTTCCCAGTATCCGACTTTGATTCCGTTCATCCAGATTGCCAGACGCTGCTGTTTCCGGCTCATATCGTTACCATTTCTCCTGTCGTGCAGGTGAGTTTGATTTAAGCATTTCTTCCGTCTGCTTCCCCTCTGAAGAGGCGGTTGTCGAGGAGAAGCTGATTTTTACGCCCAGGATAGAAAACACCTTGAATAGCCGTTCAATGCTCGCACTGGCAGGGTTGGCTTCCAGACGTGAGTATGTCTGTTGAGTGACCCCTAACCTTTCGGACAGGTCTTTTTGCGTCAGGCCATTCGCCTTGCGAAAACCAATGAGCAAGGGACGCAACTGGTTGAGCGTGTTTAACGGGTAATCATTATTGATCATAAGCTGGCCTCAGTAGTTCCTCTGATACACCTTGTACGCTGTTTTCTAAACATACACCCTAAAAGCTGTAATATCAAATTAACAGCCTAAAAGCTGTTAAATAGAGAGTACAACCTTTAGGCTGTTACTAAGTGGCAGCATAAATCTTTATGAGGTTTGATATGAGAGAACTATCAATAATAAGCCGTTACGCTCGTACAGCATCCGGTAAGAGAGCTGACAGATCAGGATCATCGGTAAACGAGAAGCGGAGTATCTTATGGCCCTGTTGTGAGCTGTATAAATAACTACGAGCTACTCTCTGCCTCGGGGAGGAGGCAGAGAGAGTATTAAAAGCAAAGGCAGACATTTTTAGCAGCTGGTGGGCTATGGGGTTCCGGAGGTGCTCCGGTGAATGTTACTTGACTGGCAAGTTTCCTGCTATGATGGTCAATGCCTCGATGCTGTCTATATTGTTCTGAAGCCGTTCCAGTTCTGCCTTTTCAATACCGGCCCAAAGCTTTAAGTGTCGCTGATAAAGGGACCACTTGAGTGAGTGAAAACCATTCCAGGCCAACCCCATCCAGGAGGCGTAATTCGCATTGAGAATATTGCCGGTGATATACATTTTACCTGCGTTAACAGCACTGGAAGTTCCATAACCCAGGGCAAGCATCATCCGGAAGCGTGGATTTAGCCGCAACGGCATGGTATCCAGTAAGGTCTCCCCAAAAGCTCCTTTTCCCAGCGATACCTGTTTCGCCACATAGAAAACCCGCATCAAAACTTCCATTATGCTCATCGGAATACTTGTCACGATAAACTGACGAAAGTCATACCCGTTGACATACATGTACTCTATTTGTTTGCCGAAGTTAGAACTCCCCACAGGGATCCCCTCAAGCATACGAAGTAGCCCCATAAAAGGAGCCGGTAACCCCATGCCACGGTTTCCTTTTGCTGAGGGGGCATTAACATCCGATGCCAGGTGTCCAAACATTCTGGCGATGAGCCTGAAAATATTGGTTTCGTCTGTAACGCCTTTACTGGAAGGATAAACCACGATCTGTCCATTCTGAACCACCGTACAGGTCCCGTTCAGCATATCCTTTATACCGAAAATAATGCCCAGTACGGGATCGTGTGACAAAGCTCTTAAGCGGTGATTTGTGGGAGACAAAACGCCACCGGCCGCACCCACTAAATCGCTGCTGATCGAACTGTCTGGTGCCCCTATAGGGAACAAATCTGAGAGTTTTGTACTCAGGTCCTCCGGCAAAATGGCATTGAAGGCTTTCTGCACCTGTTTATTGAAAATACCATCCACTTCTGCCGTAAAGCTCACCGTAGGTTTTGGCGGGGCTCTGACGCAAAGTAAATCCAGCATGGATGCTATGAGCCCGCATCCGCAGGCAATAGCATAATCCCAGGCGTCGAGTGCGTAGCGATCATTAAATTCTTTAATATGATTCTGGATCCGGGCATCTACAACAGCCAAGTCATCCGTGGAGAGTATTGTGGCCAGTCCAATATCACCGCATACACGCTGGTTAGCCTCGCTATATATAGTCTTGAGACCAGTAGAATGCATGGCAGTATCTGAAGGGGTCATTTCTCGCAGATGATGTTCTTTAAGCGCCAGATGCTCCGCTTCATCAAGTTCAGTGCCGCTGATTAGCCCGGTCAACTGTGCCTTAAGGCTCTCTATATCACTGTTAATTGTCTCGTGAGCGTTCGCGATATCCTGACCACGGAGCTGAATATAACGGATGGCCCTGAACTCATCATCATAAGGAGACTGACTCATGTGTTTACCTCACCGCGACCAGGCTACCTTTTGGAGCTTTCTTAGTAAGCATGTCGATTGTTGCCTTGATGCCAGCAATTTCTGCCTTAAAATATTCCGCATTCGACATCAACCTTTCCTGAACTTCGTAGAGCTTTTGGATGGCCTGACTAAGGGCGGCTGTCAGTTTCGCATTTTTTTTGTGTTTCACTATCGCGTACCCGCCAATCCCTAACACAGCTACAGGTGCGGCCAATACCGCAATGCCTGCAACCATACCGCCACCGACGATAGACCCTGCTGTAGCGAGCCCGGAGGTTATGCCTGCTGCTGACACTCCCGTTGTACCAAGCGTATAGAGAGCACCGAAGGAAGCCGCTGCGCCTACGCCTGACCCCGCCAAAGCTGCTGCGCCCTCAGTAATACCCGGGAACTTATTTTCAAGCGCCTGAAGAGCACTTGTAACTTCATCCATTGCCTTCTTGCGAATTTTTTCGAGCTCTTCAGTTTCGGTAGCGTCCATTACAGGCCTCGTATTCATAACTTGCTGTGTGATAGGTGAAAAAGAGCACCATAAAAGTGATGAAGAAATCATGACTTACTATTGTGGCACTTTCGAGTTCATGTTTGTCAGTTTCAATGCTGTTGCTGTTAGTAAGGGCAGACGCCATATCGGGCAGACCCAAAATAACTATCGTGCCAGCGTCATTTTGGAACTGACTTTGCTAAAAATCAGTAGCGGACTGAACAGACATGTGTGGATTTGAATCTGGGCAGGTTCCAGACATTATTCCAACCAGACTTCCAATGACAAAATGCTCGTCATTCTCGGAGACGACATAGGGTCCACCAGAGCAACCATCGGTGTTGAAATGTGCTATTACAAAGCGAGTTGTGAGATGTTGGGGAGAATGATTTGAGCAATTTAAAGGCCAAATGCCTGAAACTTCACCAGGGAATGTCGAAATTGTTGTCTCATTCATTGGATATCCGACACCCAATGTACCCATGCCAGCTGCGGGAGCCAGGACCTTAAAGTAACTACTTACAGGCTGTTGTATTCCAGCTGGTAATACGATTTCTGCACTGTCAACAAACGGAATGCCGTCTTTAAAGTCTGCCCTGTCATTAGCCTCATTGAGAATGAAATCGACTAGAACAGGCTCTTCGTTCACCAGTCCTTGATGGTTAAGAAATTTGACGTAAAGTTTAAGTGTATTGCTGACGGGATAAATTTTTCCAAGAGCATTGGTAACAACATGGGCTGCGGTGAGAATCTTTTGCTGCTGACCATTATCGAAACCAAACGCAGTTGCTTCGAGATGGCTACTAAAATGAGGATCATTGCTTACATAGATTTTACAAACGTAGTTTTCAAACATTATTTCCTCCTTTTGCCGGTACCTAATCAGTTACACGGCTGCATGTTATAAACAACTAAACTCGCTTCCTGATATTTGAGTTTGTATGTTTTGCCAGGCACCAGCTCACCTCTGAAACACGGTTAGTCTCCTCCATGACATGGTTATGGCGATGGTCAGAAACTGTTATCGACGAAAGGCTGGAATTCCTTTAATGGCATTATCCATTTCAAGTCGTATGTCCTGAACGGGAGCGTATATTTTTATGATTCCAGATCTTAACCCTGAAACATTCCCCGTATCAAAACTGACCCGTTACAGATAAGTCACCACCGGTGCTGTCGATTAATTTAGTGAATTGCATGTCCTCATCCCATAAAGGGTAGGGCCTACCCCCGGCATCGAGCAAACCTGACCACCCTGCCCTTATTAAGACCCCACATGCGGCAATGGTGCCCTGTCCACGCCGCCCGCGAACTTTGAGGAAATGGGGAGAAAATAAAAAGAAAACAAAAAGTTATCGGCTGAAGTACCGGCGCAGATCGGGAATCAGGCGAAGCCTGACAGCACGTTAGGGCCTGGCAGGGGGCTTGAGGGATGAGGACATGCAATTGTGATAACCTTCCCGCCACGGGGTCGGTTAAATTCGTATCCTGCCGGTGCAATTCCAACGGCCGCGTTACCAGTTCGCCGGGTAGCATGGCCAGCAAAGCCAGGCATCGAGCACCCGGGTTTCACTGACGGCCGCTGCATAGACGCCGGTATCCGGGAAGAAATAAACCGGGGTGGCGTTGTTCAGCTGGTCGCCTTCATCGGCCAGAGCGCCGATCACCTCATGAGGCTTAAGCAGCATATCCGTTAAATATTCATCCGGGTGGATGGCATTCAGCGATATGGCCATCTCCAGAAATTCATCCAGGGTATGGCGGGTACGATACCCCCGGAAAACCTCGTATGAAGGCGTGACGCATTCACCATCCAGGGAACAGGCATCGTAACCGGCCAGCTGCTCTTCGGTGAGTCCGGAGGCATGCTTTGCCACAAGATTCGTAAATTGCTCTTTATCGTCCATCACAATCCTTACGCTGTAGGGGCCTGTTTGTGTTATCACTGCTTCCGGTTTTTACTTCGCACAACCCGGCAGGTATCCGGTCGCCCGGGCGTCCTTTGCGGTCTTGTTCGCCCTTCGCCTGAATTACGTCAAATCCCTTTCACTACCCGGCCGCAGGGTGACACCTCCCCTTTTCTCCGGAAGCGAAAGAGGAAGAACAGTTTAACAGCCCGGATCCTCAATAATTTTCGCGTAACGGACTAAATAACCGGTTTATGCAGCTTCTGATAACCACAGACCGCGATAGAATAAAACGTCTGGTGAGGAACCGGAGTGTTATGTAAGCGGGGGGTTTAACTGGGTATCTGTGTAGTCCTATTTAGCCAGATATCCCGAATAAAAACCTCAACGATTAGGTAAACGAAATGGATGGATTCTGGTCGATGTTCTGTTTGTTTGTCGTGGTAGTTTCACTGCATAAAGCCCTTTCTGTAGCAGCAGCACGAGCAGACGCAGCAAAATTAAATATGCTTCTCAGAATGAGAAAGTTTAAAAAGTAGCTTTCAAGACATCTGAGAATTCTTTTAAATCCTCAGAGGAAGTTATATGTTTAGGCTATTTGCAAACTAAGGTTGGAATTCCATCATTCTAGCCTTAGATCTTTGATCAAGTGAAGTTGCTCACTTGGTTGGATTTTACCGTTTCCTGACGGCTTTTCAGAAGCGAGGGCTGGTTGGAATGCCTTCCAGCTAGAAGTCTTGCAGATGCTCTCCGGGCATTAACTCATTGTCGAATCTGCACCAGTATCACTAGGTTGTTGAGCGGGCGATTAGCTTTTTCACTGAGCCGCTGTACACTCGACTGCTTCAAGAAGCACTACTTACCATTTGCCTGCCGTAAGGTCTGTTCTTAGCTGGATTTTTTTGGGAGGATACGCAGTCATGACAACTCAATCCAGCTCAATACAATACGCTTACGCGCTAGACGGCGAGGGCACCCTCACGCACATTGGCGCTGCCCTGCGCTCACATACTTACACCTGCCCAGGTTGTAAGAGCCCCCTGACCCCGGTAATGGGCGAGTTCAACGCTAAGCACTTTCGCCATTCGGAAGAATGCTGTGCCCTTGAAACCTATCTTCACAAGTGCGGCAAAGAAGCATTCTTCTATCGCTACCAACAAGCTCTCAGCCGTGAAATGCCTATTAGCCTTGAGCTGGAGCGCCGGGTTGCCTGTAATGGTTCTCGTTTAGCCTTGGTTAGAGACGAAGCACGTCAGTGCGTAAAATCCGTGCCTGCACGCTACAACTTGACTCAATTTTTCGATCAGGCAGAGCTGGAAAAACACGATAAGGTCACAGGGCTGCGACCAGACGTGATGTTGTATGATACGACTGGCGAAAGGCGTTGCTACGTAGAGATTTGTGTCACACACCCCTGCTCTCAAGACAAGATCGAAGCCGGTATCCCGATTCTTGAGTTTAAGGTCCAATCTGCCTCTGATATTCAGATGTTGCTTACCGGGGCCTACTCGATCAAGGAGAAGATCCTGAGAGTATTCAACTGGCTTCCCCCGTTTCAATCTGTGGACACCTGTAGCGGCGTCTGCTCAGTAGGTAACGTGGATATGTCTGTCTGGAGTTTAAGTGGTTCCGGCCGACTCAACGAACAAACGATGCCGCTCGCTGAAGTGGATTTAACAATCAATTCTGACGTGAACACATGGCCTAGATCGTTAGGGGCCGCTGAGCTGGCTGATAACTTACGAGCTTTTATCCGTCACGCCGATCCTCATTCACTATTTCCCAACTGCATTATGTGCGAGCAAGCAGGCCGATGGGAGGATGGCTATCTGCAATGTCACAGTAAGGCAAAGATCGTTCCCTACACCGAGGCCCGTCAGTGCGCCAATTACAAGGTTAAGGCATGACCAAAAGACTGACTTGGGAGCAGAAAAGTATTGTCAGCCATGACACCGGACATGCGTTGGTAAAAGCCGTACCTGGTAGCGGGAAAACAACCACACTTGTAAAGCGCGTTGAGCGGCTGGTCAAGACGGGAACTGATCCTCGCTCCATTCTGATCCTGATGTACAACAAGTCGGCGCAGGTGAGCTTCACGGAGAACTTGAAGACGGCACTGATGTCGAGCGTGATTCCAGAAATCCGCACGTTCCACAGCTTGGCCTTAAAGATTGTTGGTTACGGAGAACGCCAACAGATAATCAAGAAGAAAGACCTCATTACTCCAAGCGACTACCGCTATGAGCAACTGGTAAAGCAAGCCTACCGCTATGGCTTTGACCATGAGGCGAATTATATTGACCCCAATGAAATTGAAAACTTCGAGCTGTTTATTGCTCGCTGCCGGGCGGCGGCCGTAACTCCTGTTGATGCTGCCAATGATCCAACGTTCAGCAACATCAAACGGGAGTTTATTCACGCCTATGGCCGCTATTGTGAGCTGCTGGAGGAAAACAGTCTGCGAACCTTTGATGACTGTTTGATTGAGGCTGTCGCACTGTTGCGTAATGACAGCAGCCTTGGTGCCCACTTCAAGCACATCATTGTTGATGAATATCAGGACGTTAACCTGATACAGCATGACATGACCCGCTTGCTATCTAAGTCGGATACGTCGGTTATGGCTGTTGGTGATGTTAACCAGTGTATTTATGAGTGGCGTGGTGCTCGACCAGACTTTATCGGCGGACTGTTTGAAAGGCACTACCCGAATACGAAGGTGTTTCAACTGTCATGCACGTTCAGATTTGGCCATGAGCTTTCCTTGATGGCTAACTCGGTAATTCGGCGCAACTCTACAAAGCTGACCAAGCTTTGTGTCAGTCATCCTAGCACCCCCAAAACAGAGGTCAGATTGCACTTTGATAACTGCCTATCCAAGGTGCTATCAAACCTCTCGGTGAGCAGTGGAACACAAGCCATATTGTCCCGCACTAAGGCGAACCTTGCTGAGGCGGAAATTGCTTTACGCCTGTGTGGGCTACCTTATCGCTACCTCAATGGTTCAAGCGCATTACACACCCGCACCGAAATCGGGATACTGGTAGTTGGCGTCTTGCTGTCTGTGTACGGCGATCTGCGGCTACTGGAAAACCATCCCAACAAACAAGCGATTGTTTACGGCTTTCTGAAGGAGGCTGGTTTTAGATGGCAGAAAGGGCAATTCAAAGCGGCGCTCAGTGGATTGATGGCTCCGCACGCCGACCTATGGTCTGCTCTAGGTCAGTTATTCGAGGGCGCACAATACCAAAAAGATCGGCTGGGCAGGCTCGCCACTATCTGCCAGAAAGACGGAGAGGAAACGCCTGCTATCGATGTGTTACGACGCCTGAGTATGGAGGGTTTCATTGATAGTGTTGGCTCTGAGGGTGTAACTCGCACTGGATCGAACGACCAGCAACGAGGGGTCGTGAGGATCGGGGAGCTACTTGACTCCAGTAAGATCGATTCCCGCACGTTTTTAAACCTTATCTTGAATCCAGGCGAGGCTGCTACTGACTGCGATCCCTTCATCCTTTCCACACTGCATGGTTCCAAGGGGCTGGAGTGGGATAACGTAATACTGATCGGGCTGAATGAGCAGGAATTTCCTGGCGGCAAACCCGATGATGTTTACAGCGTTCGCACATCGATGAACACCCCTCCGGCCGAAGAGGAAATCGAGGAGGAACGTCGGCTGTTTTATGTCGGTATCACTCGCACAAAACAGCAGCTAAATCTGGTGGTCCCTCTTGATGAAGGGCTTGCGCGGTGGCTCAAAAACCGCTGGGATAGCACCCCGAAGAAGTCACCGATAGCTACTCGCTTCGTCTATGAGGCTGGCTGGACTGCTTGTGCGGTTACCAGTGATGCGATCTATAACAGCACGGTAGAGAAACAGAAGGCTGACTTCAGCAAGTTTCACCAATGGTATCTAAGAGATCTTCAGCGGCTAAAAGTCTAGGGCTACCGATACTTTTCGATTTCAGACAGGTGCTCGTTATCCAGATCAATTGTGGCTTTTCTTTCAGAAGTGTCAACAACGGGTAAAAAGTGATCCACTTACCGCCACCACCAACGGTTTAATATTGATCCACCTTGTTTACTCAGGATTAGCTTCAGCTATAACCCCGGCCTTTCGTTTCTGCTTCAGTCGATAGCTTTCCCCTTTTATTTGCACGACGTGTGAGTGATGTAAGATCCGGTCCAGCATCGCCGATGTCAGCGCTGCATCACCGGCGAACGTCTGATCCCACTGCCCGAACGGCAGGTTGGAGGTCAGGATCATCGCGCTCTTCTCGTAACGTTTGGCGATGACCTGGAAGAACAGCTTGGCTTCCTCCTGACTGAACGGCAGATAACCTATTTCATCGATGATAAGCAGCTTCGGGGCCATGACACCACGATTGAGAGTCGTTTTGTAACGGCCCTGACGCTGTGAAGTGGACAGCTGTAGCAGCAGGTCCGCTGCTGTTGTGAAGCGAACCTTGATGCCCGCCCGTACTGCTTCGTAGCCCATGGCTATCGCCAGATGCGTTTTTCCCACGCCCGATGGCCCCAGCAACACGATGTTTTCGTTACGCTCTATGAAGCTCAGGGATCGCAGCGACTGGATTTGCTTCTGAGGAGCGCCGGTGGCGAAGGTGAAGTCGTACTCCTCGAACGTCTTTACCGCCGGGAAGGCTGCCATCCGCGTGTACATCGCCTGTTTACGCTGATGCCGGGCCAGTTTCTCCTCATGTAACAGGTGCTCCAGGAAGTCCATGTAGCTCCATTCCTGATCCACCGCCTGTTGCGACAGCGCCGGCGCTGCGCCGATAAGACTGTCCAGCTGGAGCTGTTCGGCAAGCACCATCAGCCGTTGATGTTGCAGTTCGACCATCATGCGGCTCCTCTGCAGAACGTGTCATAGATGGAGAGCGGATGATGCAACGGCTGCCTGTCGAAGGTCATCAGGCTTTCATCAACCTGCACGTCATACTGTTTTTTCTCCGGTGGCAGTGCCAGCATGGATTGCTGTTCCTCCACCCAGCGATCGCAGGGGCGGGTCTGGATAGTTTCATGCTTACGTTGATTGGCCACATCGTACAGCCAGCGCAGGCCGTAACGGTTTGCGGTTTCAACATCGACGGTGATCCCCATCGGACGCAGGCGTGTCATTAACGGGATATAGAAGCTGTTGCGGGCGTACTGCACCATCCTCTCCACCTTGCCTTTAGTCTGCGCCCTGAAGGGACGGCACAGGCGGGGAGAGAAGCCCATCTCTTTGCCGAACTGCCACAGGGAAGGATGGAACCGGTGCTGCCCGGTCTGGTAAGCATCACGCTGCAGCACCACCGTTTTCATATTGTCGTACAGGACTTCCTGCGGTACACCGCCGAAGAAGCTGAACGCATTGCGGTGACAGGCTTCCAGCGTGTCGTAGCGCATGTTGTCGGTGAACTCGATGTAAAGCATTCTGCTGTATCCCAGAACAGCGACGAACACATGCAGGGGTGACTTGCCGTTTCGCATGGTCCCCCAGTCAACCTGCATCTGCCGTCCGGGCTCGGTTTCGAAGCGAACGACCGGTTCTGCCTGTGCTGGCAGGGTCTGTTTACGGATGAACTCTCTCAGGATAGTAAGCCCTCCACGATAGCCCAGCTCCATGATTTCCCTGGCAATAACGGTCGCCGGGATTTTGTAGGGATGCGCATCGCTGATCCGCTTAGAGATGTAATCACGGTATTCATCGAGCAGTGATGATGGTGCCGGGCGTGGTGAATACTGCGGCTTTTCAGATTTGGCTTTCAGGTGGCTGCGGACAGTATTGCGCGAAATACCCAGCTCCCTGGCAATGGCCCGGATACTCATTCCCCGCTTGTGCAGGACTTTAATTTCCATACGAATCTCAAAAGTGATCATAAGCTCCCCTGTATTCAGAGGAGCAGATTAACCCCTGGATCAATTTTCAACCGCTGGGGTGGATCAGTTTTGCACCGTTGGTAACAAGAAGCGAGCTTCTTCGCTCGCTTTGCATACTGAAGCCCCTTGGCTGGCTGCTCTCCGCGTAGGATCTGTTCAGCCTGCTTGCTCGTGCTGTGCCCCAGAAAGCGTTCGTACTGCTCGTCAGATACCTCAGTGCCGATCAGTCGTTCGATCCAGCCGCTTTTCGGCGGGTAACTTACGCCCAGCGCAAGCAACTGCCTTTTCTGTACCCACTATTTCCGGCGCGGCCGGCTTCAATCAAGGCTTTGGTTAGAACTACAGCCATTTGGGGACTCTCATACACAAACCTGAACCATGCGGGTCTGATTGGCGGTCAAGATAGCAGCGCATCGAAATCAACACTGAACTCTGCTTCTAAGAACTCAATCGTGGCTGGTTGGCTATCGAGCGATGCTTCCCGTGTAGACTCCAGTGCGCACTCCAATCGACGCAGCAGAGTAAACGGCAAAATGATCTTGCCGAAGTCGGTATGCTTGAAATCCCCCCCCACAGGTCTTCCGCGTTCTTCCAAATGAAATCAGCTTGCGAAGCAGCCGAACCTACGAACTCTGCCATCTTGGCCTCCAACCAACTTTTGCACGAAACGGCACATCTTCCAAAAGAGGGTTGTCAACCAAGTTTTGCACAAAACGGACTTTGATCCATTTCTAACTAAAATCTACAATCCAACCTCAGATTGCAAATAGCCTATGTTTATTACAGATGGTATGGTTCGTGTTTTTGTTTATTCGATGGCAACTGTACTCTTTCTGCCGCTTGGCTTGTTGAAAAGCACGTGGTGGTTTTCACCATTGTTTGCGATAGCTGCTATTGATTACTTAATGTTTCTGCGTCGACAAGGCTAGTTGCTGAACCTCATACCTCAGAGCAATCTGTATGTTTTTTACACCACTGGTTAAAAGGTCAGGCTACGTTCCTGACGTTTTTTAAAAAACAGTTTTATGTTTGATGCGTTACTGGTCTGTCTGGTAACCCAGTGGTACATTACCATTATTAAGGCTGGCTGGCGGTGGTGCATCATGCTTAAACGACCCTCTCTGAGCGTACTTTCCGACAGTCCTGTGCACCGCACCACTTACCCGGCAGGCCTATGTCTTGGTTATTCTTCGTTGTACCTTTTTCTTCAGCTTTATCCCTGACATGTCTGTCTGAACAGTTCTAAGCAAACCGGAATGTTGTCATGGCCAAAGTACAAGGGCTCTTTGTTGGATACCGAAAATTCGCTGTTGATCGTGACTGGCTTCGTCAGCAGGAAGAACAACGTTATCGGGATCGCCAGCGACAATTTGATGAATGGTCCAGGAAATGGGTCACTGTAACCAGGCTCAAAGAGACTCGTTTATGGACTGACGGAGCCATCAGGCGATGGTTGGGTGAACCTCAGCAGCAGGGTAAATATAAAGTTTTCCCCGTTGAAGCGGTTTTGGCTGCTGAGAAGTTGAATGAGTTTCGGCTCTGGCTTAAACCCCGACTGGAAAAGAAACGTGCCCAGCACCACCACTTTTTAATTCCATTTCTGTAAAGTAGAAACAACGGCAGTTCCGGCCGCATTCAAGGCTTCGGCATCTGGTCAGAAATAAAGCGCCATTTTTCAGTATAAGGGAGGTTAGATAGTGGAAGGTATTGAGACACTGAGTTTGCAGCTTGATGAGAATGAAACTATGGCCCTTGCTCAATTAGTTAAACGTCTGAGCTGGAGCGATCTTCGTGGCTGTGCTGTGAGTGACGAAGAAGCCTGGGTAATGAAAAGCGCAATTGAAAAATTACAACAGGCGTTAAGGGAAGAAGGTTATGCGCCTCGATGAGGCTGGCTTCGTTCTTTATTCCGATAACAAATTTGCTTAAGGACTAACTATGAGCCAGCACTGGTATGAGGTGAAAAGCAATCAGGGAATTGTTCAGGTGATTGTTGGGAGAAGATATTAATGTAATGCGTTTCTGCATTACATCAAGCAGATTAGCTTTTTCTGGTCAAAATAGACGATGTGATTTTTCTTTAGCCGAAGTCCATCCGCTCCCCACGCAACCGGTAAAGGTTCGCAGGTTTAATAAAGATAGGTTTCGTATCTCCCTAAGGGTGGGATAGGTAAACTCATAATGGCATCTGTGTTTACTATGTAAGTATTCGGGTAAAATTCATCTAATACAGTAAAGTTTAGTTTCTTACAAAAGCTTAATAAATATGGGTTTTTCACGTCTTCTATTACAACATCGCACCAGGGATTCGATTCACAGCAAAGCTTCAGAAAAGACTTAAACCATCCCTTGTTTTGTATTTCTTCCGGAAGCCGTACCACATGTATGGTCAGACAATCTCCATGATAACGATTAGTACTTTGTCTAAGCCCTACAACAATCCCCTTTTCTTGAATCTGTACACCTGCCTGATGCTCTTTCATGTCGGGCGTATAGTGCCTTGCTCTGTTTAACCAGGCCACCAGCTGCTGAGCCGTACTTGGTGATTCTTCAGCTATCCATTTCAGGTACTTGATGCGGTCCATATGCGCCTCCCTGTACGATTTCCAATGAACAAAGGCTCTACAGTATTAAGCTGCTGTAGAGCTCATTCAACCAAGCTCAAACTGTGCGTATTAAAGGATGCCTAACCTTTTTGTTTCATCGATCCACGGTCTGAATTCTTCCAGTAGATTATCATATAACTTTTCATCGCTAATCGAACCGAAATCATCCATGGCAAAGAAGTGGGTGTTATCAACCCGGCGGTCAGTAAAGTCATCCAGATTTTTGAGGATACCGTAGCTTGAACCACCCAGGCCGACAAACTTCCAGAAGATGGGGTAGTTGGCAGAACGCCGGATTGCATCTTTAATCGCCCGGGTCTTGCTGATCCCGCCATCGGTAATAAATACAACATACACCGGGATTTTCGAGTCCTTAAAGTAGTCGACTATTTCTTCCATCACAGGAGGCTCGTTGTTTGTCCCTCCGAGGCCCGGCAGGTTCTCCCAGGCTGAACGCTTTCCAGCCCCGCGAATGGACTGAATATATGTGTCCAGGTTGTCCAGTGTGACGTTTGGATACTTCTTATGCTTCTCTCCAAATCCCCAGACATCCATTTCACCGTCGTCGTCGAACTGGGCGGCAAGAACGGCGATGCGGTCCAGCACAGACTGAACGTTACCCTTACTGAACTGGCCACTCATTGAGCCGGATGCGTCAAGTACAAATGCAACCGCTGCCTCAAGGGTGTCCAGTTTATTTTTAGTAAGACTGACCGAGGCTTTTTTAGCGAGGCTTACAAGGCGCGGAGATCTGGTTTCCAGTTTCTTTTCCAGACTGATACGAGCAGGCTTTGCTGGCTGCGGAGCTGGCTGTGCGACATCAACGCCATAGCTAATGGCCAGAGGCTCAAGACCACCGTTGAAACCCTGCCCGAGCGCACGAAGCTTCCAGGCGCCATTGTGCCGATATACTTCACCCAGGATAATTGCTTTCTCACTGCGGCCCTGAGTCTCAGCCTGGAACTCAGCGATTCCTTGAGCCTGCATGCTCAACGAACTGAGCCCACTGATGGTATCTTCACCATCAATGACAACTGTGATTGCAATTTTACTGATGTTCGCAGGAACACGATCCAGTGCTATCTCAATGCTGGACTGCTGAGAACCGGTAACGAGCTTTACTGCCCCTTCAGGAGAAGACAGATTATTGTAAAAGATAAAGTCAGAATCGCCGCTGACCTTTCCCTGAGCATTAAGCAGGAACAGGCAGGTATCGGGTTCGCCTTTAAAGCCGGATTTGGTAGGGTACTGAAGATTCAGCCTGATCGCAGATTGCTGAAGTGGTATGTTTTGTCCGGATTGTAGATTCACATTAACTCTCCTGATTTTTGATTATTTTAAAGCGCAGCGTTTATATAGGTTCCCCTGGCTTAGTTCAGGACGCTGGATTTCTGGTGAGGCGTATATATGGTGTGACACCATATTTCATCACGTTGAAGTTTCTATACCTGTTGAATTGGAATTTCCATTGGTCGGGTATTTTATCTTCCAGAACCCGTGCCTTCATAAGTCGCAAACGTAACATATATCAGAGGGGCATGCTGTTGATATAAGGCACGGAATACAGGCTTTAACCAGCAACCAGAGAAAAATCCGTTTCCTGCCTTTAAAAGGCTCACGTCAGAATTAACATCTCTCTGCTTTCTGAGATTCCCGAACCCTTTCTGCCCCCCCCCTCCTGATAGCGGATCGCAACCAAAAAAAACCCCGGCATTGCCGGGGTATGATTCAGCGTTATTTTAGATGTTAACGCCGTGCTGGGAGGCAAGAGCCGCCAGGCCACCGGCAAAGCCCTGACCGACAGCTTTAAACTTCCACTCAGCGCCATGACGATACAGTTCACCGAAGACCATAGCGGTTTCGGTTGAGGCATCTTCAGACAGATCGAAACGGGCAATTTCCGTGCCGTTGTCGTTGTTGTAAACGCGCATGAAGCTGTTGCTCACCATGCCGAAGTTTTGTTTACGCGCTTCTGCATCATAGATGGTAACGGCAAACACCAGTTTTTTGATATCTGCTGAGACTTTGGTCAGATCGATTTTGACCTGCTCATCGTCGCCGTCGCCTTCACCGGTACGGTTGTCGCCCTGGTGCTCTACCGCGCCATCAGGGCTGGTTTTGTTATTGAAGAAAATGAAATGCGCATCTGACAACACTTTACCGTCTTCGCCTACTGCGAACACGGAAGCGTCCAGGTCAAAACCCTGACCATCGGTTACACGGGCATCCCAGCCTAGGCCAACCATAGCAACATTCATGGTTGGTGCTTCTTTGGTCAGAGATACATTGCCGCCTTTTACGAGAGAAACTGCCATTTTTAGCTCCTGCAAACAGTTGAATGAGGGCTGCATTAACAGCCCCGGGTAGAAAAGTTACTTTTTGATCAGGACGCGTTAATGCCGTACTGAGCACATACAGATGCCAGACCACCAGCATAACCCTGACCTACTGCGCGGAATTTCCACTCACCATTGTGGCGATACAGCTCGCCGAACAGCATGGCAGTCTCAGTGGACGCATCTTCGGTCAGATCGTAGCGAGCAACTTCAGTCTGGTTATCGTCATTAACCAGACGAATAAACGCACCGGATACCTGACCAAAGCTCTGGCGACGAGCCTGAGCATCGTGGATGGTCACAACGAAGATGATCTTGTCAACTTCAGACGGGACGGCGTCCAGTTTAATTTTCAGCGATTCATCATCACCATCGCCCTCACCGGTGCGGTTATCGCCGGTGTGCGTTACGGAACCGTCGGATGACGTCAGGTTGTTATAGAAGATGAAATCTGAATCGCCGCGCACTTTGCCGTTTGAGGCCAGCAGGAATGCTGAAGCATCCAGGTCAAAGTCCTGACCGTCTGTTGAACGCGCATCCCAGCCAAGGCCCACCAGGACGTTTTTCATTGACGGAGCTGCTTTACTTAGGGAGACGTTCCCGCCTTTGGAAAGAGAAACACTCATAAAATAACCTCTTCGATTAGTAATTGTTCAGGTTAACACTTAAGGGGATTAACTCCCCTTTTCCTCAGATTCAGGTTTGCCCGGGAACATGACGCTTGCGAGAATGCCCAGCGCCAGTACACCCAGTACAACATACAGGCTGGTTGTTGCCGCGATGCTGTAACCATGATGCCAGATGTGATCGGTCGCATTCAGGCCGAGTTTTGCCGCGATGAAGAACAGCAGCACGATAACGGCCTTCTCCAGATGAACCAGGTACTGTTTCAGTGCCTCAAGGACAAAGTACAGAGTACGCAGGCCCAGGATAGCAAACATCATGGCACTATAGACGATAAGCGGTTCACGACTGACGGCAATGATTGCCGGTACCGAGTCAAACGCGAACATTACGTCCGAGAGTTCAACCACAGCCACACACAGGAACAGCGGGGTCGCATACAGCGCCGCTTTTTTACCACGGCCAATGGTGACATCGCTGTTTTCTGGTTTCGCCAGTTCAGCATCCACTTCCTTCTGGTTAAGCAGGAAGGCATGCCCTCTGAGCTTCGGCCAGATAGGGAAGAAGCGTTTAACCATGCGGTAAGCCAGATGCTGGGAGTAATCCTCAATTTCATCATCGTCATCACCGCTTTTAAGCATCATGACCGCTGTCCAGGCAACGATAATAGCGAAGACAACTTCAACATACGGCCCCAGACTCAGCAGGCTCGTACCGATGGCGACAAAGATGCCCCTGAAGACAATGGCACCAATGATCCCCCAGTAGAGAACACGGTGGCGATAACGATCCGGAACGGCGAACCAGGAGAAGATGGCCATCATGACGAACAGGTTATCGACCGACAGCACTTTCTCCAGCGCATAACCCGTGACAAACAGACTGGCAACCTCAGCACCGTGGTGGATATAGAGGAAACCGGCAAATGCCATCGCAACCACAACCCAGAATACGGACCAGAGCGCCGCACTCTTCAGCGAAATAGGCTTGTCATCACGGTGCATAAACAGGTCAATAAAGATGGCACCGACTGAAAGCGCAATAAAAACAATGACCGTTTCAGTCGGGAAGCCGATGTGTGTGGAAACCATATTTTACCCTTAGGGATGTGGATCAGAGGCCAAATTCAGCCGGGTCGAAGCCCAACGCGATAGCGATCTCGCGGGAGGCCAGTTTCTCGTCCTGATCGAAGTTACCGTCACTTTTCGCAACGGCAATACCAACACGTAAGGCCAGCTGAGCGGCCTCAGGCTGATCTTTCAGCGCCAGGATGTATTTCATGGTTTCGCCCTTGCCGATTTCAACATCGAAATCGAAGCTTGAAACCAGTTTATTGAAGAACTCAATCACCTCATTGGTATCGAAGACCTTCAGCTCTTCTGAAGAGCGCAGAAAGCCCATCATTTTCTGCTTTTCTTCCGAACTTACGCCGTCACTCGATACGGCAATACGGGCACATACAGCAACGGTGCCCTGCATGAATTTTTTGTTTTTGAAACGGCCAACCTGGCGGGTCAGTTCGTCACGGCCTGAGTTAATGGCACCTTTAACTTTGTCGAAAAAGCTCATACCTGTTTCCTTTGTTGCTGTGTTATTTAGAACCGGCGCTCCAGCGAAATCCCCAGCCAAATGCCCGGTCCATTTCGTCCTGGCCTTTGAAGTACTGGTTAATTCGCTCGACTTTAATTGCGCCGTTTTCGTTTACGAGTCTGGCAATGGCGCACAATGTGCGACGGTTTTCACCTTCGGTCAGGCGGGTCTCAATGGGCGGTTGATCCGGCACATGAATGGTGACCACACCATCAGTCTTGTCCCAGCTGGGAACACCTTCATAAATAAAGGCGTAAATCAGCACTTCGCGGATATGCTTCCATTCACGTCCATTGATATGCAGCCACTCGCCGTCTGATACATCACCCGTCCGGTCATCGCCCTTGAGCTGAACATACGGTTCATCGCGATAATCACCGAATGCATTACCGAGCGCCTGAATGACCGATTTATACCCGTCCTGAAGCTCAACAAAGGCCCCCAGATCCAGGTCGATTCCTTTGGAGCCGAACATGCCTGCAAAGCCTGATTTGCCGCTGCCCCGGTGCCAGTTCAGGTTGATCCGGATTTCACCGAAGTTATCCCGTTTGGTCAGGCTGATTGCAGGCTTCTCTTTTGTCAGCGATACCTTGCTCAGGCTGATTTTTGTCTCAACTGGCGGAGGGGTTACAACCGGAGGAGTCGGGGCTGCGGGAGCCGGTTCGTCGGCAATATTTACGCCGAAATGCTCTGCCAGCGGTTTAAGTCCACCGTTGAACCCCTGCGCAACGAAGCGGAATTTCCAGTCATTATTACGACGGTAAAATTCACCCAGAATTAAGGCTGCTTCCTGACGGCCGCTCAGTTCGACACTGCCGCTAACCAGGCCGGTAGCCCCTTGCTCCACGTCGATGGAAAGATTACGAAGACCGGACACCGTCTGCCCACCGTCACAGGTCACGGTGAACGCAATTTTCTGGACATCAGGTTTCAGCCGGTTGAGCGCGACAGTAAAGGTTGAGTACTGGCCTTCACTGACCAGGCTGACGGTACCATCATCGTTACGTGGCTGACCATAAAACACCATGTCCGCATCACCCTGCACCTTCCCGTCGGCATACAGGCGAAACGCCGAAGCATCCACCTGGCCGCCCGAGGTGATCCGGACCCGCAACTCCTGGGCTGGAACGGGGGCATTGCCCCCCGGCGTCAGGTTCATTAGCGAATAACCGCTGAAACGATATCGGAGTGCATATCGTCAATTGTGCGGCCGCGACAGGCATGGCCAAGGGCGGTAAAGTCCCAGTTGCCGTTATTACGGCGCAGCGAAGAAATAACGATCCCGGTATGTGAGCCCTGCTCAGTCAGCTTGTAGCGAGCCAGCTCTTTGCCGGTTTGATCGACAACGCGGCAGAACGCGTTTTCGACGTCATTGAACGACTGACCACGGAAGCTGTTTACCGTAAACGCCAGGTATTCAACGTTTGCAGGCAGTCGGGAGAGGTTGACATTAATCACCTCATCGTCACCGTCACCTTCACCGGTCAGGTTATCGCCACTGTGCACAACAGCGCCGCAGGTGGATTCCAGTTTGCGGAACCAGATGGTGTCAATTGTTTTACCGGTGCTGTCCATTAATACGCAGCCAGCATCGAGATCGATTGAGTCGTTGCCTCCAAACAATCCTCCAAGAAGACCTTTTTTCTTAACCGGATCCCAACCGAGACCGAAATGAAGCTGGCTTAATGCAGATGATTCTTTGCTGAGTGATACCGTCTGGTTCTTAACTAATGAAACCATGTTTTATTCCTTAAAATGGTAATGACCGAGACAATCAAAGGTATATTTAGTAACTGACGAAGAAAATCATATCATGATGAAGTTCTCTGACAAGGGAAATTTTGGTAGTTTTCTGTAAAAACACAAAAAGAAATCCTTTTCAGGGTGTTAATTTTCTAAGTTTAATTTAAATATCAATGTGTTATCAGGAATCCAAAAAACCTGACGCACTCCATAACCACAGGAGTTATTAATCATATTATGATTGACATGTAGCTTAGACACTCATAGACTCACTTCTCAATCATAAATTTGCATGGCGTTCCGGATAATTAAAAAAAATGAACAAGAAAATTTGGTTTATGGAAGGTTTATCCTCCCAGCGAGATATTATTCAGGGGGTAAAATCATTTGCAAAAAAAAATAATTTTGCCATTACCGTTTTTGCCTCCCACCGTAACGAAAGAAATGAAATCCTTTCCGTTGCCGACTATTCTTTGACTGAACCTGAAGATCCTCAAAAACGTCTTCAGTTTATCCAGGAAACCATTCAGTCCTACGGCATCCACCATATTCATACTGGCCGTAACAGCCAGTGGTTTGAAGAACACCGTTCAGCCATTGAATCGACCGGTGCCACCCTTACTACCGGTGCAACGGGCGTCGACTGGTTAACTCTGGCTGACGAAAAAGTTACTTTTGCTCAGTTTATGGAGCAAAAGGGTCTCCCGGTCGTACCATCCTGGCGGGTGAATACGCTGGCAGAATTAAAAACACACCTCGCGGCCCCGCCGTTCACTGACAGCCCGGTATGCGTGAAGCCGGTGACGGGTATCTATGGCATGGGATTCTGGCGCTTTGATGACAGTGCTTCGCCTATGGCCGTCTTTAATCATCCCGAACATCGTCTGGTCAGTCCGCAACAGTATATTGCAGCAGCATCAGCTGCTGAGTCGTTTAAACCCCTTGTTTTGATGCCGTACCTGCCAGGCCCGGAATTTTCCGTCGATATCCTCGCGGATAAGGGCGAAATACTCGCAGCCGTGGGACGCCGTAAGGAAGGGGTTATCCAGTATCTGGTAAACGAAGGAAGCGCCTGGGAACTGGCGTGTGACTGCGCCAGGGTTATGAAGGCCGACGGGCTGGTGAATGTTCAGACGCGAAACGATGTGAATGGCAACCCGGTGCTGCTTGAAACCAACATGCGTCCGTCAGGGGGGGTGGGTTATACCCTTCACAGCGGGGTGAACCTTCCTGGGTTATTTGCTGCCTTTAAGCTCGGTCTGATGTCTGAAGATATGGTGCGCCAGAGCGCTAAAAACACCTTTTCTCCGGTTGCGGTGAGATCCATTACGGATGTAATTGCATACCCGGAATCACTCTCTAACCTTCTGAATTAAGGCGTATTTATGTCTGATATCCTCGAAGATATGATTTATCGCCGTACCCTCTCATGCGGTACGATTCAGGTAACCCGCGACCAGGGTGAAGTTTCGCTCGATGACCTGTTTGACATCGCTGAAAGACGTAACCCGAAACGCGCCTTTCTGTTTGTCAGCAAAGTACTCGGCAGGCACATTCCCGTGCCACCCTCAGTCATGCGGCAGGCCTACAGACAGCTTGCCAGCCAGTTCCCCTCGACACTGACAGGACCCGTACTGTTTATCGGTATGGCTGAAACCGCCGTTGGGCTTGGGGCCGGTGTATTTGATGAAGTGCGCCACCAGCATCCTGAATCTGTCTATCTGACCTCTACCCGTCACCCGGTTGATGGCACGTTGCTTTGCGAGTTCAAGGAAGAACACAGCCACGCCACCGATCATCTGATCTATCTGCCAGATGATGAAGAGAAAAGACGTCGTGTTACCAACGCACGAACGCTGGTTTTGATTGATGACGAGGCAACCACCGGTAATACCTTTATTAACCTGCTTTCAGCCCTGCGTAATACCGGCAAGCTTCAACATATTGAACAGGTTATAGCCGTTACGCTTACCGACTGGAGTGGCAAAGCCTTGTCCGAGCGCAGCACCTTACCAGTCACTTCGGTTTCTCTTGTAAGCGGTAAGTGGGGATGGACCCCATTACCTGATGCACCTGTCCCGGACATGCCGAAAGTCAACGTAACTTCACGAGGAGAATGGGACATCCAGGGAAAACAGTCCTGGGGCCGACTGGGGATGCTCGCACCTGCGGCCGATCTCGGCCATGAGGTCTCCGTCCACAAGGGGGAACGTATTCTGGTTCTCGGGACCGGGGAATTCGTCTGGGAGCCGTTCCTGCTTGCTGAACGGCTCGAAGCTGCCGGAGCACAGGCATTTTATGGATCGACCACCCGCTCCCCTATCGCCGTTGGTTATGCCATTGAGTCCGCCATTTCCTTTACGGATAACTACGGGCTGGGCATCCCCAATTTTGTCTATAACGTCGCCCACCAGCAGTTTGACCGCATTCTTGTGTGTACTGAGACACCCGCAGAAAGTATTGACACGCAGCTTCTTAAAGCGCTGGCTGAGGTTGCGGCCGTCGTGGAGATTGTTACCTATGAATAAACCCGTTGTTCTGAGCGACCTTGACGACACGCTCTTTCAGACCCGTCGTAAAATGGTGGACGAGCTGGCCCTGGAGCCATTCCGTACCGGTGCCGTTGATCGCACCCTGAATCCACGAAGCTTTATGACGGAAGAACAGTCCATGTTGGTGGACTGGCTCCTGGAGCAGGCTGAACTCATACCCGTTACCGCACGGGGAACTGAAGAAATCAGCCGCGTACGGATCCCTTTCCACTCCTGGGCAATCACCACTCACGGGGCCGTCATTCTCACGCCAGAAGGCAAACCCGACGAGGAGTGGAAGGCCCATATGCTCGGCCAGCTGGCTCCCTATCAGGAAAAGCTGACATCGATGCAGCGTCTGATCACTGAAATGATGGACGCAAAAGGGATCAATGCCTGGGCAAGGCTGAACTTCGAATACGGTGAAACGGCGGTTTATATGGTGATGAAGCACCGCGACAGCACCCGCCTTGACGAGCTCAATGCCATTGCAGATGAAATAGAAACGGTGTTTCCGACCGAGGGCTTCTACATCCACCGCAACAGTAATAACGTGGCCTGGCTTCCCACCGCGGTTGAGAAAGGGCTGGCAGTCAGATGGCTTCTTGAAAAACTTCGGGCTGAACGCGGAGTCTTCCCCGTAATTGGTCTGGGCGACAGCCTGAGCGATCATCGTTTTATGAAACTGTGCAGCTGGTTTGGCATCCCGCGTCAGAGTCAGTTTGCAGATGCCATTTCACAGCGAATTTTTGGAGAAAATTAAAATGCAGCCACATGACACATTTACCGGCTCATACCAGCCCGGTGACGTGGAATTTCTGCTAAAGCCGGTAGTCATTGAGATGACGCCGGTTGAGCAAAAAGAAGAGCTGATTCAGTCAGGGAAGAAACATTATTCGGACATGCTCAGTCAGGAGCCAGCGCCAACACAATGGCATCTTGATTTGTTTCACCGGGCGCTGGATCGGGGCGCAGAGAGACTTGCAAAAGAAGTCACACAGCTCGCTATTGCTCTGGCCGAACGCTTCGGTGATGAGCCCATTGTACTGGCCAGTCTCGTCAGAGCTGGCGTGCCGCTCGGCGTTATGCTGCACCAGGCCCTGCGTGACATGGGGAAAACCTCATGGCATTACGGTATCAGCATTATCCGGGATCGTGGAATTGACGGTGCAGCCCTCGACGTCATTGAAGAGCGCCATGGTACCAGCGGTATTGTCTTTGTTGACGGATGGACAGGTAAAGGCGCAATTACCGGAGAGCTTGTACGCGCACTGAAAGATCGCCCGGGCTATCCTGAGCAGCCGCGACTGGTTGTCCTGGCCGATCCCTGTGGCTGCTCCTGGCTTGCAGCCAGTGATGATGACTGGCTCATTCCTTTTGGCATCATGGGTGCGCCGGTATCAGGCCTGATCTCCCGGTCAGTATGGTCCTCTGAAGGATTACATGGGTGCATGGTTTGCGAGCATCTCAGTGAATTCGAATGCAGCCGGATGCTTGTCGATACCGTCGCCCATTTCCGTAAGAAGTTAACCCCGTCATCCCTCGCTACCCTGAGCTGGAATATGGAGTCAGCCCGGGTCTTATGGCAGACAAGTCGCGACGTTATCGCGTTCCTGGCCGATGAATTTAAAGTGGACAGCGTCAATCGTATTAAACCCGGTATTGCTGAAGCAACCCGGGCTGTATTACGTCGGGTACCGGACCATGTATTTGTGCGTTCTATTGACGACCCGGACGTTGCCTTGCTTGTAGGGCTTGCTCGTGAAAAGGGAATAGTTGTTACAGAAATGGGGGGAACCCTCGGCCAGTATCGGGCTGTAACCATTATCAAGAAGGTACTCTGATGAAAAATCGTCTTTCTCCCTGGAATCTGGGAGCCACGCTATACATGCCTGCAACACGGGAAGATATTGCTGATGCCGTCCTGCACGGGAAAATCCCGGGTTTGCGCTCTCTGGTGATTTGCCTGGAGGATGCTGTCAGTGAAGCAGACATCCCCATCGCCCTCAAAAATCTGGAGCACCTGCTGCACGAGCTCAGTAACAGCATGCGTAGCCTGGGTAAAAATGACTGGCCTCTGGTGTTCATTCGCCCTCGGCATGCCGAAATGGGCAGATGGTTAAAAGCGCATTATGATCTTTCCGCTGTCGATGGGTTTGTGTTGCCGAAATTTACCCTCAGTTCGTTAGCTGAATGGTGGGATATCATGGGCGGGACTCACCTGTGCATGATGCCAACGCTGGAAACAGAAGACGTCTTTGACGTGGTTCAGATGCGCGAGCTGGCCACTCGCCTGGTGGAACATCCCTGCCACGACCGCATTATTGCGCTTCGAATCGGCGGCAACGATCTTATGAACGTTGTGTCGCTTCGCCGCCCCCGGGACCTGACGCTGTATGACAGCCCGATGGGCTACGTCATCAAAATGCTCGTTTCAGTCTTCGGCCCGCGTGATTTTGCCCTGACCGCGCCCGTATGTGAGCATATTGACGATCATGCCGTTATGGCCAGAGAGCTGGCTCTTGATATGGCACATGGGCTTGTTGGGAAAACGGCCATTCACCCGGGTCAGATAGAGGTCATTCAAAACGCGCTGATGGTCACTCAGGGTGAGTATTCTGACGCTCTGCGGATCCTGAACTCTACCCAGGCCGTGTTTAAGTCGCAGGGAGCAATGTGTGAACCCGCCACACATCGCCGCTGGGCGGCTGGCATTCTGGACAGAGCTCGTTTTTATGGGTTACAGAACGAGCAAAGCGCTGATGGAATCAGATTACTTACCGTGACCCAGCATCATTAAGGAAATCATAATGGGGTTCAGGTTCAGAAAGTCGATCAACATTATTCCTGGCGTTCGCCTCAACCTGAGTAACGGTGCACCGAGCCTGAGTGTCGGGCCGAGAGGTGCTTCCGTTTCTTTTGGTAGCCGGGGGACCTATGCCAATCTGGGCTTGCCCGGTACCGGGCTGAGTTACCGTACCCGGCTTGACCGGGCCGCGCGTTCCGGAGGTGGAAACCGGACGGCAACCGACCCGGGGCTCAGACAGGCGCTTGAGCAGGAAGCCGCTGAACTCATGTCAGCGGTAACCGCAATCCGTAATATTCACGAGCTGACGCCGGATCCAAAAACAGGCATCAGCTGGGCAGAGCTGGAAGCAGTATACCTGCATAACAGAACGTCGCCTTTTCAGGTTCCGGCACCGGTGCGTCCAGAAAAGCCAGACTACCTTGCATTGCCGGAAAAGCCTGCCGAGAGCGAAGGCATTAGTTTTCTGGGTAAATGGTTTGAATCGGAATCAGCTAAAGCTGAGCGCCACGCCGAAAATCTTCGCCGGTGGCAGCAGGAGCTGATTGATGTGGAGCGTGAGAATACCCTTCGACAGCACCGGTACCAGCAACAACGGACGGCCTGGGCCGAACAGTATGCAAACTGGAAGTTTGAAGCAGAAGAACATGAAAAACGGCTCGCCACGGCTCAGGCAGATGCCCGGCAGCAGTTCCGGACAGACGCCGCGTTTTTCGAATCATACCTGGCGGGTGTGCTGGCAGAAACTGAATGGCCGCGTGAAACGATTGTTGCATTTGAAGTAAAGCCGGAGCTATCAGCAGTCCTGCTGGACGTTGATTTAGCTGAGATTGAAGATTTCCCTGATAAGATTTACGGCGTTAATGCCCGGGGCACGGAGCTGACGGAAAAAGCCATGACGCAAAAAGCCGTACGCGAAAACTATGCCCGCCACGTCCATGGCTGCTTGTTCCGCCTGGTCGGTATCGTTTTACATACGCTACCTTTCGACAACGTGATTGTGTCAGGCTTTACGCAACGGGTCAGTAAGCGGACCGGCTATCTGGAGGATGAGTATATCCTGTCCTGCAAATGCACTCGCAGCCAGATGTCGTCAGTAAATTTTGCAGGCATAGAACACATTGATCCGGTTGAAGCGTTAGGCGATCACCCGGTTATTCGAAAGATGAGCAGTACCTTCATTTTTCAGCCTATTGAACCACTAACCCTTTAAGCAGGCTAAATCTTACGATGCAATTAAATACCAGACAGGCCCGGATTTTTAAGCTTGCCAACTTACTGGGCACCGGCAAGCCCGTTTCCGCTGCCGACATTATAACCAGTCTGGAATGCTCAGAGCCGACATTAACCCGGGCCCTCAAAGAGCTACGCGAGTCATATTCTGCGGAGATCAAATACAGCAAGGCAGGTCATTCCTACCATCTCGTTAATCCGGGCCAGCTGGATAAAAAGACCCTTCGCCGGATGAATGAAGCGCTCGCACAGAATGCTGAACTGAAAACCGGTGAGTCTACAGGGAAGGTCGTACTCGATAAGGATAAAAAAACAGCCGTGTCCTTATCGCTACGCATGCGGATCTTAAGAAAAATTGACCGTCTGGCTGCGCTGAGTGGCTCGACCCGAAGTGAAGCGGTAGAGAAGCTGGCTCTGCACTCCGTTGACGAACTGATAAAAGAATACAGCGCTAAAAAGTCCTGACGCTAAATCTCAGACCGGGGTGAAAACCCCGGTTTTGTCATATTTTACCTCTGTATTGGCGTGACGTAGTTTTGATCTATTCTCCTCCCGCAATGCCAGCAGCGCCTTACTGACTACAAAACCTGGTGTCTTGACATCCTCTTGTGCTACACATCAATCTTTGGGCGTTTTACACTCCATTCATGCAGATCTGTGATGTATGATGAATTTCATACATAAGACAGTTTATTTGTCCGAGTTTTTTCAGAAATCTTATATTCCAGTCCGGTCTGAATTATTTTTCTGTTGATAAGAGGCCATTCACATGTCGGTAATTCTATGGTGGTTAACTTATTTCTTTAATGCCGCTTCTGAGTATTTAATCTCCACCCGACAGATGTCGTGCCGTTTTATCAAATCAACAAACCCTGGCCTCTTCCTGAAACTACTCTCCTCTTCCGATCTCTTAAGAAGGAATTACATTTGAGACGCTTACCCGTATATCTGCTACTCGACACGTCCGGCTCTATGCACGGAGAGCCTATCGAAGCGGTTAAAAATGGCGTTCAGACGCTGCTTACCACGCTGAAACAGGATCCGTATGCACTCGAAACGGCTCACGTGTCAGTGATCACCTTTGATTCTTCAGCCCGACAGGCAGTCCCCCTGACAGACCTCCTGAGTTTCCAGATGCCAGCACTAACAGCCAGCGGCACCACGTCTCTTGGCGAAGCGCTTTCCCTCACGGCCAGCTCCATTGCCAAAGAAGTACAGAAAACGACGGCTGACACTAAAGGTGACTGGCGTCCCCTTGTATTCCTGATGACGGATGGAAGTCCGAATGATGACTGGCGTAAAGGCCTGAATGACTTTAAAGCGGCCAGAACCGGCGTTGTTGTGGCATGTGCAGCCGGGCATGATGCCGATACCAGCGTCCTCAAAGAAATCACTGAAATCGTGGTTCAGCTCGATACAGCTGACAGTTCGACGATTAAAGCTTTCTTTAAATGGGTCAGTGCGAGCATTTCGGTAGGCAGTCAGAAAGTGGAGTCCAGCAAAAAAGAAGTGATCGGTCTTGAAGACCTGCCACCGCCGCCGCCAGAAGTAAATGTGGTCTTATAATTTTATTGATTAAGGGGATATCATGTCTGTCAGTCTGAGCAAAGGCCAGGGCGTAAGCCTGAAAAAAAATGAATACGATCTCTCGTCCGTTACTATCGGCCTCGGTTGGGATATTAATGAGGAAAAGAAAGGTTTTCTCGGCGGGATCTTTGGTAAAAAAGAAGAAGAATACGACCTTGATGTGATCGCTTTCCTGTGTAATTCAGCCGGAAAGGTGACCGATCTCGGCAATGTGGAAAATGGTAAACCAACGCTTGTGAATGGCGATATCATCTTTTTCAACAGCCTTCGCCATAAGTCAGGCAATATCTGGCTGACGGGCGATAACCGAACCGGAGCCGGTGACGGTGACGATGAGCAAATTATTGTGCGCCTGAATTCCCTTGACGCTCAGTACGAGAAAATTGTGTTCATCGTTCAGATCTACAATGGTGAAAAGCTCCAGCAGCACTTTGGTAAAGTTCAGAATGCCTTCATCCGGGCAGTAGATGCCCGTAATATTGAAATGGCACGATTCGATCTTTCTGGCGGACCCGCCTTCGCCAGCCAGCGCTCCATGGTCTTTGCCGAGCTGATACGCGAGGCTACAGGCTGGAAACTCAGGGCAATTGGTGAGCCTTCAGAATCAGATTCGTTTGTCTCGCACCTGAGGAATTACATGTGATGCGCCGCCTGCCTGTTTACCTTGTTATCGACACATCCGGCTCGATGCGCGGTGAGTCAATCCATTCCGTTAACGTTGGAATTCAGGCGATGCTTAGCGCTCTTCGCCAGGATCCCTACGCCCTCGAAAGCGTTCATATCTCCATTATCACCTATGACAATGAGGCGCGTGAGTTCATTCCTCTCACGCCGCTGGAAGACTTCCAGTTTTCTGACATCGTTGTGCCAAGCGCAGGCGGGACGTTCACCGGTGCTGCCCTTGAATGTCTGATGCAGTGTGTTGAACGGGATGTACGTCGCTCAGATGGTGATACCAAAGGAGACTGGCGTCCTCTGGTATTCCTGATGACTGATGGAACCCCTTCTGATGCCCTGGCGTACGGTGAAGCGGTAAAAGCGATTCGCGGCCGGGGATTCGGATCCATCATTGCCTGCGCCGTTGGTCCTAAAGCAGGCCATGAGCACTTAAAACAGCTCACCGATAAGGTTGTGTCTCTGGAGACGCTAGATTCAACCGCGTTTGCAGGTTTCTTTAAATGGGTATCGGCCAGCGTGTCTTCCGGCAGCACAAGCGCGGGGATTAATAACGGAACTGATACCCTTCCCCCTCCTCCACCAGAAATCCAGCTGGTGCTCTGACAGACAGAAAGGTGCTGTTTCCGGGCAGCACCTTTCTGTACAGCAACGTTTTCTGCTGGCCGTACCAGCCGTACGAGGAAAATTATGAGACGCCTTCCCGTGTTTTTTGTCCTGGACTGTTCAGAGTCCATGATTGGTGAAAACCTGAAAAAAATGACTGATGGTCTGCAAATGATCGTCGGAGATTTAAGAAAGGATCCACACGCACTTGAAACAGCCTGGGTCTCGGTAATCGCATTTGCCGGTGTAGCCCGTACGATTGTACCTCTTCACGAAATTGCCTCGTTCTACCCTCCCCGCCTTCCCGTTGGCGGCGGTACGAGCCTTGGAGCTGCATTGCGTGAGCTGACCGTGCAAATTGATACCCAGGTCAGAAAAACCACTCATGAGGCTAAAGGCGACTGGAAACCCGTCGTGTATCTCCTTACCGACGGACGTCCGACTGACGACACAACCGCAGAAGTGAAGCGCTGGAAGGATCACTACGCGAGTAAAGTGAATCTCATTGCCGTTGGCCTGGGGCCGTCAGCGGACCTGAATATCCTGCGGCAACTGACAGAGAATGTCATGCTGTTCACCGAATCTCAGGAAGGGGACTTTACCCGCTTCATCAAATGGATCACGGCCTCGGTTACGGCGCACAGCCGCAGCGTCGGGGACGACAAACAACCTGAGCTCAGCCAGACTGAATACATAGTCCGGCTGGCCAAGGACGAGCCAGTAAAAGCGTACGACGAAAACTGCGTTACGCTTACCGGCCGTTGCAGCAAGACCCGTCGTCCGTACCTGATGAAGTATGAACGGCCACCAGCAAGGGTTTCCGGGCTCGATTTCAGTCTGAACCTGAACAGCTTTAATATTGCCGGATGCTATCCCATCGATGAGGACTATTTTGCGTGGTCAGATGCCACCGCTACCGGTTTGCAGGTAAATACCAGCGAACTGCATGGCGTACCGGGTTGCCCCCACTGCGGTAATGCCAGTGCGTTTGCCCTGTGCTCATGCGGAAAGTTGCTGTGTATTGACGGCCCGGATGACGTGATCTGCCCGTGGTGTGAAACAGGCCTGTCATTCAGCAATGATGGCGGAAACACTAACTTCGACGTAAACAGAGGGAGAGGTTGATGTCGCAAAATGCTTTACTTGAAGAGAAGATTATCCGCTTAGTTCTGTCTGAGCTGGGCCACCCTGTTGAAGGTGAGCGGCTTTTACTTCTATCGCAGGACCCATCCCTTACCGAAGAAATTATGCGGCTTAAAGAGCGGATTGAGAGCCTTGCACAGGGTTTATCTGCGCGGGTTAGCGAAGGTGATAACGACGCAGAGATTGCCGCCTCGTCAGCATCCAGTCTTTCCGATCAGCAACAAACGGTCGTAAGTGTTGCTGATAACCCGGGCATTGACGCTACCGATACATCAGCACTGCAACCCCTGCCAGAAAATGAGCCTCATCCTCCGTTCTGGAAGCTGATGCCTTATTACGAATTTGATAAACCAGCACAGAGGGAAGACGAAAACCTGTCTTCCCTGGTATTAAAACCCGGGCAGATACCGACAGGCCAGCAGCGGGCCAGCTTAGCTGTGCCACCTGCCGTTCCCCCGAGAGCTAAAATAACGATCCCCAACGCCCGCGCAGGCGAACGTTTCTCTTCGCCGGTTGCTATCGTTCTGGGTGAGGGCCAGCAGGCTACTGTCAGGGACGTTGTCTTTCCCCGGAACATTGGCCTGTCTTTTGACAAAGAACAGGAGTTGCTGACAGGTACTCCCACCGAAAGCGGCGATATAGAGCTTTCAGTAATCTGGTCATGCACGTCGCACGACGAATGTGAAACAAAACAGCTATTTATAATCAATCCCGATCCGAGAAGCCTGTGGAAGGTGGTAGAGCCACCAGCAGACGCTCCCTACCCTAAGTCCCATCTGGACGCTGCTGGCCTGGTCAGGGGTGATATACGTATTGCTGCCGCCAGTCGCCGGGGACGCTCTCATGAGCATGCCGGAAGCTTCAGAGATGACGACTTCTACATCAACCACTGCCAGGAAACAGGATGGTCTGTCATGCTGGTCGCAGACGGAGCCGGTAGTGCGGTAAATTCCCGGGAAGGCTCCCGGATTGCAGTCAAAACGGCTGGCGATTACCTTTTAAATCAGCTCAGTGGTGTGAAAGGCGTCCATTTAAAGCAGCACATCACGGCGTGGGAAGGGAGCGATCAGCAGGCAACAATAAACGCCATGCTTCATCATTTTAAACAGGCAGCTACGCTCGCGGTCAACAGTATCCAGAACGAAGCCATTTGTGCAGAACAACCTGTGAAATCCTATTCAACAACCCTTCTGGCAACTGTAGCGCTACGAACTGATAACGAGCTGTTTGCGGCTGCATTCTGGCTTGGTGATGGTGCGATAGGTGCATACAGCCCTTCCGGTAAAGTCAGGATACTGGGAAATCCCGATAGCGGAGAATACGCAGGACAAACCCGTTTCCTTGACCAGAGCATTATCGCAGACCCCTCGTTTAGCGGCCGCATCAGCGTGGGTAAATGGAATGATGTATCTCACTTGATCCTCATGACAGACGGCGTCTCAGACCCTCTGTTTGAGACGGATAATGGGCTTCGCAGTGACGAAAAATGGACCCGTCTCGTTGATGAGCTCAACCCTGTCCTTACAGACGCCAGTATTGCGCCTGAGAGGTTAGGCGACTGGCTTAACTTTTTCTCCACAGGGAACCATGATGACCGCACTATTGCGGTGTTGTGGTAAGGGATACGCTTTTTCGGTGATCAATATGGCAAATATCGTTACGTGCAAAACAAAGGACGGCGAAACAGTCCAGTATGTTGACGAGGTAATTGGTTCGGGCTCGATGAAGGATGTTTACTTTTCGCCTGATAAATCATACGTCGTCGCTTTTTATCATAAACCGCAGAACGAGCAGGCCCGGGATCGGATTGATATGATCACCGGACGCTACAGGCAAAACATTTTTGGCCAGTCCGGAGGTGAATACTGGAAGGACCTGTTTTGCTGGCCGACCCATGTTGTTGAGCATGGGCATAAAATCGGCATCGTGGTTCCAACCTACAAAAGCTACTTTTTCTTTAAATACGGCTCTAAAAACGATGATTTTCTTGGCATAAAAGGTCGTGAAAAGGAAGGCAAATGGTTTGCCAGCGCCAGCAACCAGAACAAATTTCTCGACCCACGTGAACGAGGCAATACGCTTACCTATCTCAAGGTCTGTCTGCTGCTGACAAGAGCCGTCAGAAGGATGCATGCGGCAGGTCTCTGTCACAGCGATCTAAGCTATAAAAACGTGCTTATCGATCCAGAAATGGGACATGCCTGCATCATTGACGTAGACGGCCTGGTTGTCCCTGGAAAGTATCCTCCCGACGTGGTGGGCACCCCGGATTTTATCGCTCCGGAAGTGGTGAAAACCAGTCATCTTTCCAAAGAGGATCCGAACCGCGTATTGCCAAGCATTACTACTGACCGTCATGCGCTGTCGGTGCTTATCTACATGTATCTGTTCTTCCGTCATCCGCTACGTGGCGGAAAAATACATGACATGTCGGATGAAGTACGTGATGAGACCTTATCTATGGGTGAGAAGGCACTCTTCATTGAACATCCGACAGACAAAAGCAATGCAGTCAAAGTCAGTCAGCTATCGTCCTTTTCACTGCCCTGGGCTGACCCGGAGAAAATTCCTTACACCATCATGGGCCCTTATCTGACACCTTTGTTTGAGCGCGCCTTTATAGATGGCTTACACGATGCCACTAAACGCCCGACCGCCGATGAGTGGGAAAGCGCCCTGGTTAAAACAGTCGATCTGATACAGCCCTGCCAGAACAAGGCGTGTGAACAGAAATGGTACGTTTTCTCGGGTAAGACAAAGCCGGTTTGTCCCTACTGCGGTACGCCATACAAGGGTAAATTACCGGTTCTAAATTTATATTCTTCCCGAAAGGAAGGCAGTTATCGTCCTGACGACCACCGGTTGATGGTGTGGAGCGGGCAGTCAATCTATGCGTGGCATGTGAATCGCCTCATTGCGCCAAATGAGCGTACAACCGATTTGCAAAGGAAACGAGTTGGGTATTTTGTTTTCCATAACGATCAGTGGTGGTTAGTAAATGAAGGCATAAATGGGCTTATGTCATTACCGGATAAACGACAGATTGCCATTGGGGAAAAAATTGAACTGACGAATAACGCTCAGTTTGTTCTGTCAAAGGAGGAAGGCGGCAGGCTGGTCGTCGTTCAGTTAGTAGAAAACTAACGGACGCCCATAACGACTAAAACGTTCTGGCAGCATACTGAACCTGTTTAATGAATCACTATATTAAGCTGTGTCAAATTTAAGCTGCCAGAAAAACTGACTGTCTGTGCCGGATATGCGGTACACCTCCTGCGGCAAGGGTTTAATGCGCAAAGCCCAATTTATTTATAAGAGTGAATAGTTTTGTGGCTCTACCCTGCCGCTCTCCTTTCCTGTGTCATGGTTTTTAACATCTGAAATACTGACATTGTTAAGCCGGTGATTGTATAAGGCGATGCGGACAATCTCATGAAGATATTCAAGTTCGTTTTGTGTCAAGGACTGGCCTTCCTGGGTTTTTGAAATCATTTCCTGCCAGCAGATCAGTCTTTCGTAACTGACATGTTCGCTGTTTTCCAGGCAGTGCAACCTGAAATAGCGAAGGAACAAAGGAAATTCATCGGTCTGAGCGATGTCATAAGCCCGAACCGTTAACCTACACAGACATACAATCGTATCCTGCTGTAACCTGACTAACGCGTTATGACTGCCCGGAAGGATATCAGGCAATTTCATCTTACAGTCAGCAAGGCGCTGAAGAAGAGGCCCTTCCTCTGAAGGCTCCCGTCCCCGATACTCCTGAAGAGGTTCAGATTCAAGTTCATGCATTAATGGATGATATAGCCATTCCCGGGAACTGGTCTCATCAATGATCAGGCTTTCAATGCACTCACTGTATGTTGTTTTACGTCGCCCGAGCTGCACCTGACTGATTTCATATTCAATATCTGGAAGATCGATACGCAATGCGGCAACTCTTTCGGAAGGATGAAGGTGGTCAAAGGTTAACTTCGCAGAAATGCTACGATCCCTGTCCAGAAAGACGGCCACACATAAATCATTAACCTTTACGAACAGATCAGCTGTGCCTCCGAACATACTGCCGCTTCCAATAACCTCATTCAGTGAAACCGGCCCACCATCGTCGCCAGCGAGAAGATTTGGGAAACCAAGAACCTGGTGCTCGTTGATGACTTCAATAATTTTTCCCCGGATGGCTTCCATCAGACCATCACAGTCACCGGCTACAGCAGTACTGTGTGAGAAATGCCAAAGCTTGACCTCCCCCTGCTTTGCTAACAGATCAGTTTTGCAAGCGGGGCAGATGCAGTTACAGTCGATACCCCGGCTGACCTCTGTAATATCTAAAAAGAGTCCTGATTCTCTCTGGAGTCCAAATGGAATACCAAATGTGTAACTCTTACGCATGGCTGCACCCCGTTTTTGATAATTATTCAAACTATATCCGAAATAACGGAGGAGGATTTCTGTAAAACGAATTAAAAGAAATGATTTTTTAGTTTTCCAGATTAATGTTTGACAAGAATCAAATGAGAGCCTTACAAATATGGAGAGAGAAGTTTAGGTAAAGTAACTTTTATCACAACTTCTAAAATTAAGGAGAATATCGGATGTATTTAGCAGTGGGCTTGGCTTATGATTAAAGTCTTTCTCCGAACTTAATAAGAAAGTTAAAAAGACAGGCTATTACAGTGCCTTTAGCCCCGAAAGGGGCATAAACTATTTTCAAATCCAGACACAGTCTTTTTGTTGTGCCAATATCAATAATTACTCGCGAACAAAGGTCCACACACTCGCAGGAACTTTGTCATATAACTTTTTCATTGTCAGTTCAGCTTTACGATGATCATAAGCACCAGAAATTTCAAGAGAGGCGACACCCGAGTTTTTTTCACATAACCTTTCAAATACTTTTTCGAGCGTTTCGAACGAACTACACTTACGGAATTTCATTAAATAAGACTGCTTTGTGTCAGACATAATCAACCTTCTTTAGACAGGCCTCAACTGGCCAGGGATAATCTTAATATCATTTTTCACTTAAGCCTAACGATTTCACAACCTTTTTCGTTGTTTCCACCCTGTTCATAACCAGGTACATGAGTGCTAAAATGACTGTAAATAAAACCAGTGTATCCCGGTGAGCAGGATGAAGAATCAATCAGTGATCAGACAGTTTTCGGAAAGCGAATTGCATCAGCAGCTGGAAACGTTCGGCAACCATGATAAACAGCTTTCACGCTTGATCCGTTACTTTTCCCATCTGAGATACAACACAGCTAAAACCTATCTGCACTGGCTACGAGTATGGAACGAATGGTATCAGGCGAATGCCCGGTTGCATACAGACTGGCCAGTAAGTTCGCTCCCCGTGTCTGAGGAAGCTCTGCTGGCGTTTATGGGGCATCTTGAAGGCAAATTGTCACGAAGCAGCATAAACAGCTGTCTTCAGGCCTTAAACAGTATCCATAAAAAAGGGCTTAACCTGCCCGGGATTATTACGTCTGAAGCATGGTACATGCTGGAAGCCTTAAAACAATCGGAAGCCCGGAAGCGAAAGACGACTAAACAGGCAACTCCCTTTCTTATTGGCGATCTCAAGGCTCTGATAAAGTTACGCAGTACTACAAACTCAGTTCGTAAGCTTCGTGACCTGTGCCTGATCTGGACAGGCTTTGAAACACTGCTCCGTTCATCCGAAATTCGCCGTATACGTCTGAAAGATCTGTCTCTGGATAGTATGACCGGTGAATTTAACCTGACGGTATACCGTACAAAAACGAACATCAGTACACTTCTTACCTACCGGCTGACACGTCAGTTAACTAACTGCCTCTTGAGATTGATGAACCTTGTGAAAATGGATCAGCACAGTCATCCGGATGAATACCTTTTCCAGGCCGTAAATTTCCATGATACAGGCTATATGCCACCCGGCTGGAAGCTTCGGAGTAAAGGGAATGAGCTATCTGAGCTTCTTAAACGGCATAACCTGCCCTACCGTGCTAAACAAAGTCTTCTGAACGATGAAGATGAGGAAGACACTGTGGACGATGCCGGTATGCTCAGCAAAAATTCCCTTTTACGGGCATTTAAAGAAATGTGGAATGAGCTTTATCCAAATGAGACTAAAACCCGTTACTGGACAGGGCACAGCGTTCGTGTAGGCGGTGCGATACAGCTGGATATTGAAGGTTACTCGCTACCACAGATTATGGAAATGGGGAACTGGTCGAATGAAGAAATGGTTATGCGCTACATTCGCAATATTGAAGCTGGTAAAAAAGCCATGATCAAGCTTATGCGAAATGCCTTTGATGAATAGCGCCCTCACGGGCGCATAACTTTATTTTTTCTTGAACGGGTTAAGTCTGGTGAGATTAGAGAGTGCCCCTCCCGGAGGCAAAATTCCCGTCCTTTTATATTTGTACACGCCATTTAATTTCATTGTCTGGATTCCAAGATTAATAAGCGTGACAAGTTTAAGGGTATACAGGAGTGTAAATTGGGGAGCAACCTGAATAAAAACTAATAACAAGCCTGCACACATTACACGTAGCCATGCCGCGTACTCCATGCTCAGCGGACGCTTGAAATAGAATCTTTCGAGCAAATCAACTGTCTTATTACTGATCCACGCCGCCGCCACTGAGAGTAACAACACGATGCACACCATAATGCCCAGTTCCATTTTCACTCCCTTCTCTTTTAGTCTGTTTAAGTTGAGGCTTAGCCACAGTAGTTTTGTTTTTTGCTTTTTTCTTAGGTTTGGTATGGTGAAACAGAAAACAATCCACCATTACCCAACCATTTTTATATCGAGCCACCAGCATCTTCTGGCTGGGGTAATGAGCATGAAACAGCATTTTCACGTCCATGGTGCCCATCAACGACTGTTTGCGCTTTAGCTCATCCTCAGCCATCTGAAATTCTTGTAAGAATTCTGAAGACAGACGCTGACGCAGAATTCTTATGGCACTGGAGTTTTCATCATTCTTTGCCAGGTGCCCGAAGCGTACAAGTGCCTTGTGGGTTATCTGGATGGGTCCCAGATGAGAGCTGAGCTGTTCGTACTGCCAGAAGTAGGTCAAATCCACCTTAACCCAGCTGATGCTGTCCAGCAGAGCCTCGTTCATGATGGTTCCGGACATAGGTACCATTGTCAGCCTGGCCAGACGCATATGTATGTAGTCCGTAAGCAACCTCAGCGACTCAGGAACGTTTTTATTGAGTAGGAGATGCTGAAGCACCGGGGTTGCGGTCTGCCAACACAGATTGCGCCCGTCAGGCAGGAAAGCAAACTTTTGATCGTCAGGCGCAGAGTTCGAAGCGTTTTCCTTACGAAGCAAAAAATAATGGCCGCACAGCAGCTCTGCTCTTACCTGGTCCTCGTCAGGGTCATGTCGGGCTTTACTTAGATCAACGGTTAGCACAACGCGGTTAATCGCATCAGCGTGATATTTTTTTACCCAGACGCAGACACGATAGAGACGCTCATCGATTTTCTGGCTGGCTGTGGAAATCCATTGCATTGTTGTTCCTTAATTTTCGGGGCTGACAATGAAAATGCCCAGCTCAGCCCCCGGCACGAGTTCTGTATATTTCAGGCTCAGCTTCCGTTGGTTGGACGGACCCTGGCTGTTTTCAGGAGCCCAGTCAGAGAGCGTTTTTAATTGAGGTATGTTGCCTGCTGCGAAAATGGGCAAGGATGCTTTTACTACTGAATAATCAGTCTCAGCATATTTATTCCCGTTTCGTTCCTGCCCTTCAGGCCTAAATGCAAAAATGTGAGCAATCGGAACAGGGAAAGAGTTAGTTCGACAAAGGCGATAAGATTCGCCCTGCTTCAGTGGGTGAAATTCAAGACGGTGTAAAGCCTTATCGATATTAGACACGACATTCAAATTGGTAGTTGCTACATTTTTTACTTCTGAGGCTCTCCTGCGCTCCAACAAACTCACAAGTTGCTCTGCTGTTTTAACTTCCTGGTTTCGGTTTAGCCGCCATGAAAAAGTAACTTTTTTAAGCTGGGACTTGATGAAAAGGATATTTCTTGTTGAGTGCATAGCGACAAGGCCCGGGAGCTTCTTGTGCACTTTATCAAAACGGACATTCTTTTTATTATCGATACGCCTCATTGCCGCAGCAAAATCATTTTTTGCTTCGTTTATAGAAGTGATCAAGCTTTCGAGAAGATCTGCTCTTTCGGGGACAATGATTAGACCCGGGTATTTAGTGGTTACTTTGGTGGAATCATGACTTAATGACTCTATGTCATCCACACAGATGTCAGTAAGTGCCTGAATAATTTCCTCAACCGAAGCATCGTCTTTAATACTAACCCTGATGGGTTTAACCTGCTTCAAGCGCTCTTCTGTTCTAGATACGGTGGAGACAGTCATCAGGTTTGCCATCATCGGGGGGGTGTTCGAAAGAAAACACTTGAGCGAGTCGATGCGTTCCAGAATCTGGTCACGAAAATAGGGCAAATCGTCATAACTCATACGTTTCTCCAGGCTCATGTTATTTCCAATCAATTTTGCTGCCCAGGCTGACCTTGCAGAACATAAATGTCATGTAAACCTCTAAAGAAGTCATTTTGAAACAGCTTTCACAGCATGCGATTTATGTTCGATAGGGCTCATGAACAAAGGATGATAATGGAGACGCCATGGATAGTGGATAGTCTTACCCACCTGGGTGATCCGATTGAGGCGAAAACGACCATTTATACAGTCAACTGACCAAAGCCCGGGAGAAACTAACCTCTTCCAGCGGTAAAAAGAGAAACCTGCAACACAGAGGTCATGCTCCAGGAAATGTTGAGTTTCGACGACGCGAACTTTTATCAAAAACCCCAGCATTGGCGAAAACCAGATCAACAACCATGTTGGCGGCAGGATGACTTTGTTCAGGAGATGATCTGTCATAAGCAAGGCAGATAACATCAGAAAACTGATAGTCAACCACAGGGCCATCCAACCGGCCCATACGCGGCTCTGACAGGGTTTCCATTCGAGAAGAAAAAGTTTTTTATGCATTCTGCCCCGCCTAATTTTAATGTATTGCCGAAGTATGCTGCATCATGATGGTGGTGCGGGGAAAGATTTCAAACTTCCACAATTCTGAAGCCGTGTTCCAACCATGAAAGATCCCGTCTCCACAGCGAGTGTTAAAAGCAAGAATTTCATCCCTGACCTGGTAAGCGAGCACTTCTGGCATATCAATAAACTCAGGTAAGGAAAGAAGAATTCCATGGATAACTTCTCCGGTTAACTTACTCATAACCTCTTCCTCAGACAGGGCAGCGTCCGGGAACAAACACAACGGAAGTGAAAAACAACATAGGTCAAGACCAATAGCAGCCCTTCCTGCGTCGTAGCCTTCTTCATTAACGACAAAACGAAAGAATTTTTCTGTCTCACCCCGTAATGATGACGGTCCTTCAGACGGAACTTCAATACCACTGAAGACTTTATCGGTCCAGTTGGTAAAAGGACTGGTGAAAACCCAACAAATTAAGGATAACGCCAGCTCTTCCTTAAACATACGTTCAGTGCCGGTAGTTCTGGAAAGTTGCTTTTGAGTACTCATGTTTTACCTGTTGCATGAAATTATTGATGTTATATAAACACAACCGGCATTTTATCTAATAGGTTTGAAAACACTAAAAATCGCAAATGCTGGTACCTTTCTGTTTTAAGAGATTTTCAAGGTAAAGTGAGGCTAGATCAATTGGCTGGTTCTCTTCAAGACAGGCTCGCACAAGATCTTCAATAGAGACCGAATCAACCCCCCTTCCCTGTAAAATTTCTTTAGCAGATGCCAGCGTTTTATGAACGCTTCGACTTAGTTGTAATCTGACTTGTGTGCGGGTATCAAAAAGACAATCTTCTGTGACACTTTGTGAAACGGTTCTACTCATTGAAAAATCACTCCATTTCTGGGATCGAATGAAAATTAACAGCTATAGATGTATCAGGTTTCCCATTTTCTACGATACTCAACCACGTACGCGCTGAGATTTGTTGTTCACAGACGAGTATGTAACCTGTTCCCTGTTGATGATGTAGCTCAAGAGCTTTTAGGATAGGCTCTGAATGAGGTCCGAGAGCATCACGCGTGTGAATAAGCGTTTGCTCTGGCAATACGTTGCTAAGCATAGACAGCAGAACATTACGCTCATCCTCATTATCCGACAAAACAAGAATTATACGAAAACCCGTTTTTATACGAAATCTGATTTCTGAAACTAACTTTCTTAATCTTAATTTATATATGACCAGGCGGAATCGAGTCATCAGTAAAGAGACCACTGTGAAGATAACGATTACTGCGCCATATTTTGACCTGTAGAACCACCAGTTAAGGCCTCCAGCAACTATCAGGATTAACATTAAAATTAAACTCCCATAGAAAAAAAGTGCTGGGTAGCGAGTTGTCTTTCCTTCAATTAGTGCTGAGGCAAATATCAAAATGGATATTCCGTAAATTACCCAGTCAAAAATACTTTCTCCAATCATTCTTTAGTGAACATCCTTAAAAGTGGAAATGTAGGTTTATGGGTTTATGCATTTTCCTGATGGCCTTGACAACCAAGGATTTCACAGAAATTGTCACAGTGTGAAGCTGTAACAAAGCGCTCTCCACGTTCGAATCGCTCAACCAAATCCTTTCTTACTTCACTTCCAGGTTTCTGGAAGATGTACTCAAACTGGAGATCCTCGGCCGTTGAAAGTAGTCGTTCTATGCTGAAATCAACATGGTAAAAGCAAAACTGATTATCAACCGGGGGAAAGTTGCTTTTGGTACTGTTCTCGTTTTTGGATTTTAGTTCATTCATGAGCTCTCCTTGGTTGAGAACAGTATACAAATCTCTTTAGGGATTTTTTTTCGTTAATAGCACTTTTTTGAGTTTAAAGAGTATGTTCATACCAGAGCATTAGAGGCTACGAAAAGGATAATGGAATTAGAAAGATAGATTTTAAGTGGTGATGTAAGGTGGGATAGGTAGAAGAGGAGTAGACGCTTGTAAGCGAGGCAAAAAAAAGGCACGGAAACCGTGCCATAAGAGTATGTGAGAAAAAATCAAAATCAGGGAAAGAATCAAGCAGCTTGTGAAACTGAATCTCCAACTGCAAGATTTAAATTTCTTAGGTTATCGAAAACTTCAGATACTAAGTCATTACGGTCGTGGATTTTAATCCGCCCACCGGTTAACTCTGAAACATAAACGGTATGGCAGAGGTCAGTAACCACTTCGCCGTATTCATCAACGACTTCCAAAGATGCAATCATCGGAATATAAGAAGCCGCAGCATAGCTCTCATAAATACTTATTATGGAGTCATTGTTGCGTCGAGAAATTACCCTACCAGAAGGTAAAGCCTCATCTTCCATATAGCAATCAGATAGGTCCTCACAGAAGTCATTTTCTTTAAGTGAAATATTAAGGGTCAATTCACTGTTGATAGAGCGTGAATAAGAATATTCACTCAGTTTATAGCAAGCCAAACTTATATCACTAAAAGTTTCATAAGCTTTATAGAGGCTCGATGTTATAGACTCAGATACAAATGTTATTAGTCCAATAAAATGAGTATCCCAGAACTGTTGCAAAGCAAAACGGGCAATCATAACCTGACCATCAACCTGCATCAGTCTGTTATATTCATCCCGGTCATAACCTTTCGACTGAGAAACATCATTAGACATGCTAAGAACTTCACTACAAACATCATCATATTCAAAACGGCTAGTTGCAAAGTGTTTTCCTGAAATCTCAAGGTACTGACCAGAGACTGCGTCAAACACCTCAAGAAAGTAACAGAGTCGAGATTTTAAAGATTCTCTGTTTAAAGCTTCTATTTCATTCTCAGAGATACTATCGACATATAAATCAACAGCATTCTTGAGTTCAATAGCTTTGATATTACAGGTAAAAGAAAGCTCGTCACTTTGACAATGGCAAACACTTAATACTATATCCGCCTCATCAAAATCTATGCCAAGATAGCTCAGAACTGCTCGGACATAGTTTTTATCATCAGATGAATGTGTCATATACACTACCTCAAATTTGAGAGGAAGTGCCCCAGAAGGGAAGCGACTTCCCCACTGGGTTAGATAAAAGTTTGGTTAAGCTAAAAGAAGATGCCAGCGACAGATTTTACATTGTCATAGACAAGTGTCTTCAGCCAACCAAAGTTACTTTTTTGGACTGAAGCAAAAGGATCATTGAGACGCGTTACGAAAATCGTCAAAAGCTTCAGTTATTAGTAATGTGCGATCAGTTACTCTGTATCGGTCATTACTTTCGAGAGATACGTAAGTTGAATGCGAAGAATCACAGACAACACGCCCTCTTTTATTGATCAATCTTACTTCCATCATCACCGGCACATTGATAATTGAAGCAACATCGGTATAGAGGGATATGAGGGCATCATTGTCACAATATAACGCCCCGTTCCCATCAAATGTATCGTTAAACTTAATATATATATCTGGCATATTTGCCGGATAATCATCAGTATTGAAATCAATGCATAACTTTAAGTCATCATTAATACGGCGATTAATCTTATGCTGCCCAACACGTACAAAGCCATGTTCAACAGCTTTGATAATCCTTAAAGTTTCATTAAGACAATCTGTAATTCTTTTCTCGACAAATGAGATAAAGTCACCAAAGTCGGAATGAAAAAACTGTTTAAGTGCAAATTTCGCAACTAACACTTTCCCATCCACCTTCATTTTATCGAGATAAAGATTTCTTATAGCATCAGTAGAAGAATTAGCTTTAGATAACTCTTCACAGTCATTAATAATCATTGAAACAATATCAATAACTTTAACTGGGCTTAAAGTATTACTATATCCGCGAATATCAAACGTAAAAATTCCGAAATTCTTAAATACTCCAAGAAAATAAATTATTTTTTGTTTCAAAAGAATAGAATCGGAGTAAGATGCGTTGTGCTTTATTAGTTCAGATATGTAGAGATCCAACATACAATTTAAATTATCGATATCTACATCGTAATCAAAGGTTACTTTGTCGAACGAAGTATCAGATAATTGAACGGTTATATCGTCAGCGGGAACATTAAGGCCTAAATTTTGATAAAGAAAGGCACTAACAAATTCCACGTGGTCAGATTCTTTAAACATTTACACTACCTCATGACTAAAAAGGAAGTGCTTCCCACCGGGAAGCAAGTTCCCGGATGGGTTAGATTAATTATAAAAGAGTTCTTCAGAAGGTACATGCATTTCTGGTTTGAACTGTTTTAAGGAGTTGTTTATAGCTTTTCGATATAACCCTGAAGAGTGTGGCTTAAACATTTGATATTCCGTAACGAGCAGAGGAGACGTAAAGCATCCTAAGTTCACTAGTGAAATATTTGATGTTTCTTCACAAACATCTAATTCAGCGTATATCCGCCTCTTCATTACCCTGCCTGCTAAATAGCGACGAACATGATTTATAAACTTGTCCGCATCTGATATAGAATTAACTATATAATCAGATGTGACTATCTGATTAGATACAGTTTCAGGTATAGCTTCGGCTATTATTTTTACGTTCATTTCATAATCAACACTATGGAAGCAAGCAAGAATTTGTGGCTTCGCGCTTTCTAAAATCTTTTCAAGAACAGAAAAAATCAGAGAGAACTCGTTTAAAATTCGCTTTTGTATAAGTCCATGTAGATGTTTTATGAAAGGAGAACCGTGTTCAACAAGGCCTAGTATAAGATCCTTAGAGGCCAAATCTGAGCGGTAATAAACGTATTCTAGATTATCCCGGTTAAATCCTTTGATAAGCAAATCAGGCTGCTCTGAGACCAGTCGTAAATGAGTTGAAGCTATAGAAACTTCAAAACGAAAGTTCGCGAGATTTACAGGGCCTGCTTTTAATGTAGCCGCTTCGGAAAAATAAATGAAAAGAGGATGCAAATCATCGTTACCACAGTAAAGATGGTCTGCGCCCTTAAGATATTTCACCAAATGAGGTAGAAAAGATATTACTGGAATATCAGCCACAAATCGAATATGCCGAAATGGTTTTGAATCCAAATATATATTTTCCACTACAGCGCCAACAAAACCCATTTTAACAAGAATAGATTCAACTAACTTTTGTATCGCATTCATTTAAATACCCTCTTAATAGAGGGATTTCTCCCAAAGGGAGAAATCCCTATGGGAGAAAATAATTTTAATTAATAATTGTAGCGAAGCGCATGTTCTTTTTCACTAAGATGGTTTTCATATTCCGACTTACCAGAACTTAAACACTCTTTGAAAAAGACCTTTGAAAAATTCTTCAAGTCACTTCGGTTGTTAATTTCTTTGTCAGACATCAACTTAGCTGAGTGTGAGGTATCCACAGGCCCCAACCACCATTCATATTTAATATAAACACAATTGGTTTTTGTATGTCCATTTAGAAATCGTTTTGCATTTCTAAGTATTTTTCTACAACCGTTAAGGTCTGAAAGTAAGATATCTGGAGCAATGAGCTCTTCCAGAATATGACCAGGTAAGCCTTTCCTAAAAAGCTCAACATCGTAACTACAATACCAGTCACGATAATTAAAAGCTTTAATAAGTCTTTCAGGTGTATCCAAAGATATCTTATTCAGGATTTTTAATGCAAAGCATACAGCATCTTTTAACAACTCGTGCACCTCAACATTGATAAATGAGAAAAACGAGCTTAATTCTTTCTCTAAGGAATTATACAACTTACCGTAAATATCCTGAGAAAAAAGATACTGCAATCTTTCTTTATTATAAGTGCAATTCGAAATTGAATAGACTTCTCCTCTTTCGATTTTGCACCCTTCCCTTAAAACTATAGGAAACCTCAAATGGTTAACAATGAAAGAATGATTCTTTCTTTGCTTCAAAGCATCTAATTGAAATTTCGTAATTTCCTCCAGATTTGCATCTTCAAAACCTGGAAAGGGAATATCACAGAAACAAGAACTATATGCTTTTGCTGATTCATACATAAACTCCAGTGAAACATCAGCATCAAAAGACATACCAGAGAACATGCCCTGCCCATTGTCTAAAAATGTAATGTTTTTAACCTGTATTTTTTTATGTTGAACAACCAAAAAGGCATTAATGATTTTTTCGATAATTTTCATGTGATCCTCTCTCAATAAAAAAGGGATCACTCCCATATGGGGTGTGATCCCCACATGGGTATAATTTAATTAAAAATCTGTAAGACCTAAATCTTTATTTCTACCACAAACTGTAGAAGATATAAGACGTTTTACTCGCTTTCGAGCACTTCGGCCTGACGTATCTTTCAAGTACATCGGTAATGACAATGATGAGATTTGATTACTTCGCTTATGATGGCAGACTATATAGCCCTGCCTCCACCCCGAACGCACAAACTCACGGATGCGGTTAATATATGCCGAAGCTTGAGATTTTGTACTTATCGATTCAGAACACTTTAAGTTCTGTTCGATAGAGTAAAGCTCAGCCGCCATTAATTTCACCTCATACAGGTCATCCCCATAACTTATAGTTTTCAACAGCTCTTCCTTTTCCCGAATGAAAAATACTTGCTGCATTCCAAGGATCAGGTCATAGGCCTCTCGAAAGAGGTCGATAAGCTTATTACGAACATAAATCATAAACTCCTCAAAGTGCTGAAGCCAGAAATAAGCCGCATTACTTATTTGTGAATTGTGAGAACAAACAAGCCCTTTAGCAAGCTCGACCTCTTCCTCCCGAAAAGTAAAGTTACTTTTCTTAAACCGACTTTGTTCAAAAATGCTTTGATGCATTTCTATCCATACAGAAACAAAACCGAGGGATTCAAATTCTTCGTTTAACAAATGTAAACTTTCGAAGATTTTCTGAATTTCGATCCCGATGTCATATGACAGTGGACATTCTTTTATAGAATAAACATAACCGGGTAGGAAGTGAGATAAATGCTCAGTTCGCAAATATAAACTGAATTTAAGTTCTGTCAGTGGTTGTTTCAAAGATAATTTAGATGATTCGCTTATATTTACTGGTTCAACACCATTTCTAATCAAAATAGCTTTTACCAGGTCCGTAGCTAACTTCATACAGCCTCCAGTCGTTATTGAGGCCTCCCTGATGCAGGTTGGCCATCAGGGAAAATATGTAAATCAATTAGCAACCAATCAGACCGTTGCCATTACATTGTCAATGTATCTGACAAGGGATGGGCGGTCGTCCTGTAAGGCAAAACGGCGAAGGTCATCAAGATTATACGCAGGAAGATAATCAGCGTAACCTCGAATACGAAGGTCCTCAACCACAACTTTTATATACTCAAATCGTCCAAGATTTCCTTTTAATGGGGGTTTTCCTGGACTAGACAGCATATCGTCTGCTTGCTCCCATGTGATTTCTTTAGCTTCACCACTATGTAGATCAAGATGGACATATATGAATGACTTATAATCTCCACGGCAACGAAGATAATATTTCGGATAGAAATATTTGTCACAACGCAACAAACACGTTCCTGAAGGACGAACTACGTACAACAGGTTTCTGTCATTTTCTAATATGCCATGTTTCAAAATCGTTATATCTATCTCATTATCATGCAGCAAATAGCATGACGATGGTTCATTGACGATGCGCGATTTTATAACAGCAGCAAATTTATTAAAAACTTCGTTAGTTTGAAAATTCATTAAAATGCTCTCCGATGTAAAACGACGAGCATCACCATAACGGTAATACTCCCGTTATGGGTTTTAATAGTTTATGGAATAACCATGTCATACAACCGACCATAGCCAGTAGTACCGCACATTTATTTAACTGAGCAAGCATCTCAGCCGTGAAAAGACCTTAAAGGCAGGTAATTATCACGAAGGAAAGCGGTTATCTTATCAATACAATTTAAAAAATAATATTGATAAGATAACCCCCCCCGCAAAATGCGGGGGAGTTATCGTTGTTACAGCTGATTAAGACATTCAGGAGCCCAGTGAATCGGGAATCCATCCTGCCCTGTTAACTGGAGAACATCGTTCCAGTCGATACCCTTTTTCCCATCAGGAATATCTTGTGCTGGTTCGAAGACTTCAATTGTCAGCTTTGATGCGGGATATCGTTTAGCCAAAAACTCAACCATGCGGCTTTGAAGTCGCTGAGCAGCTTCGATACCGGCACGAGTGCCTTGTGAGTTAGCAATATCCTTATCCGCCCAGATATAAAAGTTTATATATTTTACATCCGGCGGAGGCAGTAAAAAATCAGGAACAGTAACGTTTTCAAGGCACCATGCGGAGCTGGCTGCCCAGCATGGTGTTGAAGTCGCTTCTACAACAGAAAGCGCATTCTCGATCCCTTCAGCCACTCCCAGTGTCCAGGTCGAACTACCTGAATCATAGTGAGGGTCAAACAACTGAATTGAGCCACCTGTCATATCGGCAGGAGGCTTCATCATCAGCTTTGGATTTTCTACAGGTGCCTTATCACCGTTTTTGTCTACGTATGTTCTATGGATAGTCAGAGGCCGACCTCGGGTGTCACGATAGATTGCAATCATTCCCGGATAGATAATCGATTTCTGCTTATCTTTATCCCAATAGTAGATCCGGTTATTAAAGCCTAAATCCTTTGGTAAGTGACTCAGTAAGCGGGAGATCCCACGATTACGGAGGTACAAAGCAACAGGAGTATTAGGCTTTATTTCACCGGTATAGTGATACATCACATCAAGTTTTCGCATTCGCTTTGCCACTTCCTCTCGGTCAAGAGTTTCTGTGGCACGAACTGCTGATTTATAGCGTCGTTCATTTTCAATGTCGGCGTCAGTTAACGGAGCATGCAGATCCATCCCGAAAAAATCTGAGAGAATCTTTTTGCAAGTCTGCGTTTTACTTAATTCATAATATTTCGCCAGAACATCAATTCCGTCGCAAAACTCATTTACCGGAAAGTCATTATGGATCGCACATCCGGTATAAAGGTCTTTTTGTCGGAAACGAAACTTCGATTTCCCTGCGCCAGTAAACGGGCAAGGAACCTGGCTCGGGGCTTTTGCACAAGCGTCTTTGAAAGCAGGTATTCTTTCGAATATATACTTCCAGCCAGACACTTCAGCAATTCGAGCATGAACGAGTTTAATAAAGTGTTCAGATACTTCCTGTGGTTTACGACGAAGAGCCGGGGATGCATAAGTCATGATGATCTCTCTTATCTGGCATTGTGAGTTTCTCAATGCCTTCTGCGGTGCAGAAGACAGGGAGAAACCCACAACGCAGAATTTAAGAAAGAGGGCCCGGGGGCCCTCAACATTTATGCTTCAGTCGTGAAGCCATTATTCTCAAGACGCTGTATGTAGTTATCTACAAGTAACGCAGCCTGCTGGCTATTACCCTCCGCTATAGTGACTTCGCGGAAGATTCTTTCCTGAGGGCTATCATTGCTTATAACTTCACCAACACGTCCGAAAATACGGACTTTATGCATCGCACCGACTTTTTCATGTTCTACACGGTAAGTTTTTATCTGAGTCATATTTTGCTCCTTATTCCTTCATGGAGCAAAAAGACCCACCGGGGCCTTTTTGCCCCGATTGGGTAGAGTTTATTAAGAAAGTATTTGATGAACTAGCTTACTGACTTCAATAGACAATAAAGAAGTATCATCAACTGTTACGAAAGTGTCCGTTTCAAAACCAATTATTTCATCAGTCTTAATACCAACACCAACGATTTCTATTCCATTACATTTAGCCTTTTCCATAACTTCGACGATAGTAAATTCCGATTTATTCGGATAACCATCAGTTATAAGAAAAATTATTTTCCTATCGAATTGGCTGTCAAGTAACAGATCAACAGCTGCCATTAAAGCAGATCCCGTAGGGGTATAATAACCCTTACATCCAAGAGTGAATTTCGATAGAGATTCCTCAACGCTTTGATCAAACGTTTTGATAATCTCAAATTCACTTTCCTTGAAGGGAAAAACTATATTGGAGACATGCATTTTTGACAAACTTTCAGCGGCCATCGATAAAGCAAGATCTGACTTAATGGCATGAATATATCTTTCATCATTAGCCATTGACGCTGAAATATCACGAACTAATACGAGGCCAACATGCCCTCTATTTTTAGATTCGCTTTGAGCTCTGAAGACATCACGAACTCCCATTTGTGACAGAATTAATCGATTTCCATCGAAGGTAATTCCACGCTCATGAGTTTTGTTTCGGCCACGCATTTTAACCTGCTGTAAAACAGACAAGTCGCTACCGATTGAATGACTCAGAGACAAAGCCTCATTGTAAACATTCAAATCGATAAGGAGATCAGGGATATCCCATTCAGAAGCACCGAATTCGGCTTTCACGTCATCGGATACTTTTGATGCAATACCTTCAATCTCTTTAGCCAAAGCATCGTGATAATCTTCGCTATCCTCATCACTGCTAAGAAAGGCATCCAACAAATCTGCCAGTATCTCCCATTGAGCCGATGAAAAGTTACTTTCATCTTCAACGTTAGTCGAACTGGCTTCATCTGATTCACTCTCGGAAGGGTTAATCGCATCAGTATCGTCTTCAATAATGTTATCACCCGTGGGATTGCCACCGGTGGGTTCATTATTTCCCTCGTTATCTTCAGCAAGTTCTGAAGGCTCAGAACATCCCTCTTGAGCAAGATCAGCGTTATCGGAAGTATCTGCCTGACCTTCACTATCGTCCTCAGAATCATCCTCACGACTATCAGTCGACGTAAGCGATTTATCTTCTGATTCGGTATCGGTATCGGTCTCGGATTCATCATATGCCTCCTGCTCCTCCTGCTCTGTCTGCTGCTGTTGTTCCTTTGCCTCATCCCGCAGTCTCTCTAAAAGAGCCAGGGTCTTACGAGCAAGGGATTCACAGCCCTGAGTATTTTCACAACCAAGAGCATCATGAAAAATTTCCTCAACATCAGAAATTACTGGAGAAAGTATCTTTTGGGCATAGTCAAAAAACGGATCGAGGGTTTCTTTGTGACCTACCTGCTGAAGGACTTTTACTCGCAATGAGTTAAGCAGATACCACTCAATAAATAGGACAGGATTTTCCGGACGAGAAGATATATCAGGAGTCATCCTTCCGGCTTTAACCATCAGTGCGTAAGTGGCTGCAAGCCGCCGCTTTGCATCCGGATAATCGTTACCAACCTTCTCTTCCATCTGTACATCATCGAACAGATTTATAAGCCCGGTAAGACGTTTTGCCCTGCTATAAGCTTTACGTTTCTCAGCGAGGCTCTCAAACTCTGCATTCATTCCGTCATCGAAGCGTGTAAACCCTTCAGATGACATGAGAACACTATTAAAGGCGTCACTGTAAACCTCACTGACGGTATAGCGACCATGACCAGCTTCATGACAGGTAAAACCTTCAATCAGACTGACAAAGTCATCATCGCTATAATCGCCGTTTGGTAAAACACAAACTTTATTGACAGGATCAAAATACGGTCCTTTGGTATTGTCGTCTATTACAACTCTTACATCGCCTAAGCCGCTAATGACTTTTGCTATATTCTGTAAACGCTTAATATGGCGCGGCGATGATTTAAGATCTAATTTCATAGAATACCTCTTTATAAAAAGGGGTACTCACCCAGATGGTGAAGTACCCATCTGGGGTTTTTAATAAAGCAAACAGTTACCAGCCTTTGAGCTCGATATCAAAACCATTTTCAGCATTGTCTTCCTGTTGCGAAACTGATTTCTCAGGTTCAGCTACAGAATCAGTGTTTGAAAACGTGCTGTTTTTTATATCGTTCTCTACGACAGGTTCAACCTGAAACACATTTGTTGAATCTAAAATAGCTTCAATACCTGTGTTCTGTAGCGCGTTCGGTTCTGTTTGTGAGCTTTGATTAAATGATCTGGTAATAGATTCCAACCAGTCAGTAACCTTTTGCTCTCCTGAAATAATACGCTTTAACATTGAAGCATCACTCATGAAATAAAACCACTGCTGTAACACCGCAACGTCGCGAGGTTCAGAAATGGCACCTTTAGGTAAATTATTCATTATGTGTTTTATAGCTTCTGCAAGTACTGCCGCCTCTTTATGTATAAACATGAAGCTAATGATCTTATTTTGCATTTGCTTCAGTCGGTCAATAGTACTTGAGCGCAAATTATTATTTTTACTAATTTTTTCATAAACCCTCATTGCTTCTTCTGCCAGATCTGTTATCAATTGTTCCTGATAGTAGTCCTGGGTTTCATCACCTTCAACGCTAATAGGCGTAAAAGGAATAAAGTGAGCAATATTAAATCTAAAGGATTTTATGAAATCATCTTTAGTTAATTTCAACTGATCAATCAAAGAAGACATTCTTGGGCTTCTATTTTTTTCAGCCTCAATATGCATCTCATAATTGTCTACAACGTTTTGAATACCTGCCTGAAACTCTCGTTCAATCTCTTGGGCCCCTTCCAGAAACTCTTCCATACTGGAAACTGGTAAAATCCACATATTGCTATAGCGGATGCACAAGCGTGAGCAAAGGGTTGATATTCTGCTGGTAATCGTACTTTTGAAGCTAAGGGCTTTTATGTCAATCCAACGTACTTCGCTTTTAGATACGCTTTTTTGATCCGTAATATCATCTCCATCATAAGACAAATCGATTTTATCGGTTCGACGCGATCCTTGACAGCCACTTATTTCAATTTTTGTTATAACTGCACCTTCCAGTAAATCTGGATATGATTTTGCAAAATTCTCAGAGATTTGTTTTGCAGATACTTTGTTAAGCATTGAAGTATTTAAAGTCATGGGTTTCTCCAAAAAAAAGGGGAAACCCTCCCCAACGGGAAAGATTTCCCGATAGGGTTGATATTAAAGCTTCTCTGGTGCAATTAAAAGAATACCGGGAAACTCAGCGGCAACATCATCATTGCCCATTGCTCCCTGATACATATAACCTTTTAATTCCATTTCTTTAATTAGACCTTCCATATTTATTTTACCATCATGATAAAACAATAAAGAATAGTCGTTATTCAGTTGCATAAGTCCAGTAAAATTAGTTCCGTTTTTTGCTATAGCAATGGTAGCAGCACCATCCGTACTTAAAAACGCACTAAATTCAAGATGGGATAACTCTGAGATACAAATATCAGAGGTTTCATAACAAATCCCATCTAACTCGACTTTTTTGCTGTGAAATACTCCAGCGATTTATCCTTGTCTTCGCCAAGAGAAAGATCTATAGCTTGAAGAACAAGATCGACCACATGTAAAGGTAAAGCAGAAGCAAAAGCTATTTTGAAAGTGTCAAGAAGACTAAAGGTTTTTAACGTCATCGACGTGCCAACCCAAGCTACTAATTGACGAATATCCATCACACTGTCTTCTGTACCAGAGTCATTTACTGCAATCGCTACTCTTACGAACTTCTCAATGACCTGAAAAGGCAAAGAGCTATATCGTTTAGTAAGCACATTGGTTAAAGCAACTTTGTCGGGCTTCTCCATTTCAACTATCAAGAACCGCTTTATAAAAGCTGCATCTTGACGTTGAGAAGAAACGAACCGGCGAGCGCCTCCACTCATGTTTGTGTTTGCAGTACCAATAAATCGCGTGTAGCCATTAGCAGTTATAACCTCACCACCATTAGCACTGAGTGACCAGGGCTTACGTTCAATGGGCATGTGAAGTTTTGCTGCCGTATCAGGATCGATTTTGTCCACTTCATCCAGAAGAATGAGGTGACCATTACGAAATCCCGTTACCAAATCGCTGTGTACAAAACCTGTATTACCACCATTAAGACTGCGCTCACCTTCAAGCTCATCAACTCGAATATTGCTGTTGATCTGCTTAATTGTCAGCGGCCAATTCATCATGTGGCTAATGTACATTACCATTTCAGTCTTGCCAGAACCGGACTCACCTTTAAGACACACACTTAAATCTATATCCGGACTGATAAGCAGTTTAACCACTTGTTCAAGTATTCGGGGATTTGGTATGTAGTCTTTGTTCAGCGGAGCTCGATACGAGGTTTTAGTTTTGAAAACAGGCACAGCCATCTTTGGATCCATTTCTGGAATACCAAAAAGGTCCTTTGCTAGAACTAAAAGATACTCACCTTTATCCACATAATGTTTTAACTTTATAACATCCGGGGAAAGAAGAGCTTCTAATTTTTCATAAGCATCAGAAGATGTTTCATTTAACTTCATAGCGGCATTAGACATTTTTAACTCCGGTAAAATGCAAACACCGCCCTCTGGCAGATGTTTGCCAGTGGCATTTTATTTGAGATTCATTTGGCAAATAGTTGCCATCAGTTTCCTGATTTGAGGCACATTATAACCAAGATGATTTCCCACTATTTCAAAAGCTTCAGACATGATCCATTCAAAATGATTTTCGAATATTGGATTTATTTCTAACTTGCCAAAAGCGTTTCGTTTAGTTAACAGATCACATGAAACAAGCTCGTCAAACAACTCTAATGTGGATTTAAAAGCTTTTATGTAAACATCCATAATTTCCCTGTCAGTCCATTTAACAGCCAGTTTTTTTTCTGACATTAAATAATCCTGATCAAAGAAGATGTCCCAGCCCATATCGTCATTGCAATCATGCAAAATGATTTCATCATCATTCCTGCATTCAGCTAATTTCGTGTTTTCACTAATCGAACGATGCGAATGATAATAGAGCCATGATTTTAATTCCGCTCTAAATTCACATGCATCAAGTCCATGAGATAAACAAGTGTATTCAAATGATTTTGACATATACCACCGTGTTTCAGCTTCTAAAAGTGGATTCACTGTGATATTACCATTGTCATCTTTGAAGAATAACTTTCTCCTCAACACTAGTTCTTTAATGATTTCCAAAGACTCTTCCATAGCGGATAGAAAAACAACATACACATCCTCAGGGGTCCATTCTATTACCAGACCACCCAAATCTGGGTTATATTCTTCAACCGAATATAGATAATCTGTTTCTGCTGCAAAATTAATTGTATGCAAAATCTGATTTTTAAGTAATTTGGATTTTTCATAAAGGTGATTTTCACGCCTTTCAGAATCATAATTTATCTCAGAAATGTTACTTTCATCTGATTTAAAGTTTAATCCGGACGTGTATGCATCATTTAAATGCTCTTTGGGTGAATCAACTATTTGCGTTATTTCATCTTCATCTATATCGAATATAGAAAAAAAACTAAGTTGATTACTACTTATTGCAGTAGCCCTAAATTTTTGTTTCATGGGGACTCCAAAAGGAGAAATCCCATGAAGGGATTTCTCCCCTTTAGGGTGGGTTTAATGTCAGATCTGATTAAAGCTACTTTGTCCAAAACCTTTTAGAGGTTTAGGTATGTGAGCCAACTTACTTGTTGCTACCACTCTCATGTAGTCAAGAGGATGTTCTCTCCCTTCAATCATAATAGTATCGACAACAATATAACCGGAGACCATCAACTCATCACCCTGATTTATACCAGTGAAACAGGTTGAATACATTTCAGGCGACACCTTGATTTGAACTGAAAATTCTCTCTCAGTGATTTCACCATCAACTTCTGTCTTCATCCTATTTTTGAGCTTTATTAACAAACCTATACTCTGGTCAGTCATTTTTTTCTCCACAGCACTGATAACTATCCCGGACACTTTTACTTCATTGATATATTCAAGATATGACATTTTCCGCTCCTCGATTTGTTCAAAGAGAAGCCCCGTTAGGGTTCCCCCTTAACAGGATTAAATAAATTTATTAGTTACATACATGAACGTGCAGACTACCAAACAGGCAATTCCGGCAATATGTAACCAATTTCTTGTTGGTTTAGTTGGTGCAATCGCTAAAGAGTTCTCCAACTTCTCTGTTACAAGACGTCGATTCTCTGCTTTAGCCGCATCATCTAAATATTGAGTTTCACGCTTAGCGAGAGTCTCAATTTTCGATTTTATTGCATGGTCCCATCCTTTAGTTTCAAAAACGCTTAACTCACTAAAGGTGTGCGTCATGAGATCTTCTGGGAAACCCAGTTTTTTCATTAACGGACGAATGGTATCATACATTTTTTCTACATTTTCGTAGTGGGCCTTTACTGCGACATCAAAACGCTTACGTAAAGTTAATTTTTCACGTTTGCAAATGATGTCCGAAACCCAATTTATTAACTGCTCATTTTTGAGTTCACTGGCTTTTTCAAGTGAGTAATCCAGATTATCCACGTCAAGAAATGAATTTAATCCGTATTTTTCAAACTCCTCAACAAGATATTTATCCAGTTCAGTTAAGCTTTTAAAAAGTGGTACATCTGGGGAAGCTTTAAGAAGCTTATAAGCTCCTTCGAAATCAATTTTCTTGACCACGAGCTCCACAACATCCACATGATAATAGCTTGAATAAGCAGAAAGCTTTTCGGCCAACAAAGACACAGGCTTAAGAGACTTAAGTTCAATGATATTTGGGCCGTCCTCATTCAAAATAACAATCAGTTCATTATCACGTTCTGTATATTTCATCAGAACTTCTAAGAGCTGTTTGTTTAGCGCCTTATCCATCTCTGGAATAATTTCACTAAAGGTTTGATGAAGGGCTTTACTGCGAGCTTTATTTTTAGACATTTGGGGTCACCTATATATAGTAAGAAGGAAGAAACAAATTTTTGTTTCAACACGAAGGCAAAGCCTGTCATTCATCTCCCGTAAGCTATGAACCGCCTGATTTATACTATCTGGCATTAGAAGTACGCAACAAAAATAGCCCCAGGAGGAGCTAAATTAGTTACGGTTTGGTAAATTCAGATTGCCTTTTGCAGGCATGGGAAGTGCACCAGCGACAAAGGTGACATTTTGCCGGTGGTGTCTTACAGCTTGTTTAAGCTGGCCGCTTTTCACGGCTAAATCAACGCTTAACGCGAAAGTAACTTTAAGCAAAGTTACTCAAATTTGGGAGCTGATATTTAAGCTCATTGTTTTTATACTATAGCTTTAAGCATAAGTAAATGCCCATATCGAATTATTCTGTATAAAGTGGAGAAATTCGAATATTAGCTGCTTCTTTTATCTTTTCTTCACTGCATTCTCTTAAAAAGAAAGAAGGATCACCATACCACATTACAAAAAGTTGCTTTTCTGCACGCGTAAATCCAACATAAAGCAAACGTCTTTCTTCTTCTATTGCCTCCTCCCCAACTGATCTTTTACTTGGTATCTGATCCGCATTACAACTCATTATTATTACTTTATTCCACTCAAGACCCTTTGAACCATGCAAGGTTGATAGGACTACTTTCTCTGGGCTGTATTCCTCGTCCTTCTTCCTAGGGCCTAATGACATTGCAGCAGCACGATTTATCATATTCATCCAACCAGTCTTTTCTGCCCACTGTTTACAAGTGTCTAAAGCAATTTTTGTTAAGGTTGCTGTACCTTTATTACTCCTCATCTTGATTGACGACGATTCCATCCATTTCGTAAGGTTGGCGAAACGTTTTGCTATCTCAACTTTATCAGAACTTTCCTGGGTAAAGCGCACGAAGTTTGAATGTAATGTTTTTGTTTCGAGAGAACTGTCCTCCGGGATGGCAAGGTCGCCAAAAGTAACTTTTCTTCCTCTCATACTCAATGCCACTTCATCCAAAACTGATTCCTGTTCTCCAAACAATGCCAATACTCTCTTCATTAAGCGAGGATCATTTGATTGTCGGAAAAAGGCCATAAGGCTTAACACATCGCTTGTTTCTTTTTCATCCCAGAATGATTTACCTCCGTAACGAATTACTGGCTGTTCGATCAAACTTTCTAGCTCATCCAAGTGAGCATTATTGCGGCTTAGAATTGCCCATCCATGTGGATCCTGATTTATAAGGCTTAAAATACCCTGTATCTGTTCCTCCATATCTACATATGAACGAAAAGTGACCTTTCCCCCTCCCTTTTTTGCCGAGCGTAACTCTTTGGCATAACGGTAAACATTCTTTCCTATCAGTGCTCCGGCCACCTCTAAAATTTCAGGTTCACACCTAAAGCATGTGTTTAAGTAAAATATGTTAGGTCTGAAGTGTTTTTCAAACTGTTGAAATATTTTGACTCCTCCTGAGGATCTGAAGGAGTAGATGGCCTGATCATCGTCTCCAACTATACTCGTATAGACTCCAGCTCTTGTATGCAATGCTATCCATGAGAATTGTATAGAGTCAGTATCCTGAACTTCGTCTACTATCAAATGTGTCAAATCTAACGTGCGCATTTTTCCCGAATGCATTTGACCGACAACAAATTTTGAAAGAGCATTGAGGTCCGCCACATGGTCTTTCTGGCATAACGCCTGATAGGTATTAAACAAATGGATCTGTTGTCTGTTATGCCGAACTGAAATCACATCCGTATCCATTTCTCTGCCGATAGCATCAATAACGAATTCAGCTTCAGCAAACTTCATCGTTACACCGGATTCTTTCAAAGCCCGGTGAATGACAGATCTCTGTGCTGGCCCTATCAACATCTTTCCCGGCCAGCGAATCATGTCCAGTTGCTTCTTAACGAGTCCGTGAAAAGTATCCACCAGCACCCGGTCAAGATCCTTCTTGCTCAATCGCTTTTGTAACTTTGCTGCAAGTGCGTTTGTTGCAGCGCGAGTAAAGGTCACCATCCCGATTCTTGCATATGGATACTTTTTGAGAATCGATATAACCGCTTCTATCATGGTGAACGATTTGCCTGATCCAGGCGCTGCTATCACCATATTGTTTGCGCTAGCATTCTCGATAACAGGTCTTTGCTCTTCTGTTGGCTTACCCATTTCAACCTCATTACTTCGTTTTAATAATTATACATTTTTATAAAAGCGCTTTTCTTGTGTACTGCTGGTTCTACTGGAAATCACTTTTTTTCCTTTTTTATGCAATCAGGTTGTTTGTGAAACGCGTGACTATGGAATAATGGTTCCATCTCCAAAAGACATTACAAAAAGGGCTTTAAATGAAACTTTTACGTTTAGTATCTCTGGTCTCTTCTGTCGTCATTGGTTTTTCCCTATCGGGTTGTGCCGGTGACACCGGCACTACGCCAGGCACCGCTCTGAATGCGTACAGTCACGGCCAGTACTGGCATGCTAATGCAAATGATTCTGTCGCCAAGAATGCCTATTCGTTTGCTGGTTTCGACGTTAATTTTAAGGAGCAAGAGGTTACTCCTGGAGGGGATGCCGACAACTTTCTTTCTAAGTATCTCATCAATAGTTCGATGGGCTACGTAACAGGCGGTCTAAAAGGTTTTGGGATCATGAGCCTCAGCTCTTTGTACAGTTCTTCTGACGCCGAATACATCCAGGTCAATCAATACCTAGTGTTCGTCCCCAATCCAAAAAAATTGCCTTACAATGATGAAAGTTTGGTACGTGAGGGAGCTAAGTATGTTTTTGAGCATACAAAAGCAACTCAGGCCTCATTTGGATACAACCCTGAAAAACAGAAAGCAGCTCTGGCCACATGTAAAATTGATATGGCAGTCGTCAATAAATGGAGTACCTGTGATCTGCCCTCTAAGCCTGATGCTGATGTTTTCCCTACAGATTCAATGTACAGCTTTCAGGCGATTCGCCCCGCAACAGGAACCGAAATTCCTGAGCTAAACCTTCCCGCTGGTGATTACGCTGTAATTCGTTATGTGTTCATCCCATTTAAAGGAAACGAAACAAGCGCTGATTTTTCGGGTATCATTTTCCGTTCTGATAGCCCAAATACAACAACTCCAGGGGGTGTTGCAGCCTCCATCAACGGAAAAGATTATTACCTCTTTACCGGTGAATACGGTAAAAAAGGCTTCCCAGAAAAAACATTGAAAGCCAAGTAATTAAAAAAGGGGCCTAACGGCCCCTTCTTCAATATTTCGGCAACTGCTTGCCCGTAACCGGATCCAGCGTAGTTGAACCTACCTCACATATGGCCGGTCGAGGTAAATAGCTACAATCTACATTTTCCTCTTTTATAGCCTGAGCATTTTCTTGTCTGGCCTTTATCATATTTTCTTCACCGCCCATTGCTTCCTTGGTACGTTCTGATGGAAGTTGATAGTTCTCATTCTGGAATGGTAAGTTTTCCACAATTGATTCTTCGGAGAATTTTGAATATTGATCAGGAACTTCTCCTACCTGAACTGCATCATTAATCCACTCCGTCAGATCAATTTTATCGAAATCCAGTTGCTGTATTTGCTTTATTGATAGCCCCACGCAATTAGAGGCGACAGGGTCTATTCCTAATTGCGGATAAGCTTGTTGCATAATAACGCGTGACAACATGGAATTATAACAGCACATGTCTGTTGCTTTTTTAACGCATTTCTTTGTGAAACCAACATTCAGATATTTGACGCATCGTTCCGTATCTAATGTAAAACAGGATTTTTGATTCTTATGAATAGAAGCTTCCATCTCTTTCTGGTCGCATGCTACCAACATTTCTAAAAGCATTTTAGTGACCTGATAGGCTGTATAAATCCAACCGATCACGTTTAATGCAAGCATAAAGTTTTGAACCGCAGCCGAGAAGACAACCTCTCCTCCGGTAGTAGCAACGTTCTTAAAGACAAAGTCACGAACTGTATCTGGTAGCAATTCGTAGGCTTTCTTCATTGCCATCTGCTTAAGCTGACCTATACCGAAGCTGGACATTGTTTCCTGTGCCAACTGGCCAGCACCTCCTGCCCCTCCAGAAGTTGCGGAAGACCCAACTGCCCTGCTTAGATTACCAGCGACGTTTTCATATACGCTCGTTAAGGAGCTCGTGACGTTGTTCCACATTTGCCCTACTGTTTTACCAGCTGATGCAGTCCACTCTCCGACCGCATTAGACATAGAAGCCCATGTACCTGTATCACCGCCGGTCCATTTTATTAGCTGAGCATTAACTCTGGTCCAGTTTGTGTTTCTGATCATAGATCCGGCAAGCATGATACCTTCAAGTGCTCCTGCGGTTCCCTGTGGTGCTTCGCAGCAGTCCGTCTTTGCCAGGCCATTTACAAAGCCTACTGAACGACCACACCATTCAGGTTTTCCTTCAAAGACGGAACATGAATTGGCATCGTTAGGGTCTTCGCATTTGGCTTCGCCCTGCATGTACTGAACCATGTTTGAATAAGCCGCAACTTTTCCAAAATCGTTGTTCTCTTCCTTTGGCCCAGTTTCGCATGTTCCACCTGAACATGGGATCATGCCAACACAGGCATTTGTAGAAGATTCAACCTCCCGAACTACATCCTTCCCTCTGTCACAGGTGTATTTCTGTTCATACATGTAGCAACTGTTAGTGCCCTCATCGAACCAACCCTCTGCACATGTTTGTTTATCGAGTACACATGCTGCATCATTTTTATAAGCACTACATGCATCAGGCATACTCTTTATTTCTTCATAGTTGTAACAGAGGTCCTTTCCATTAGCGTCTTTCATAATTTTTCCACTAGCGTCATAAGAGCAAATTTTGTCTTTGGCCAATGGATCACAAAAGTAGCCTTCAAGGTTTGTCTTCCAGGTAAGAAATCCTTTATCACCTTCATACAGAGGCTTTGCCAATGAAAGCACGCTTTCCGGAAGCCGTTTTGTGCCAACATCCATATCTTTAAACCGATCGAAACGGCAGAATGTATTCGGAGCTTGTACAGCATCGTAACAACCAGCTGGTTCCTGGACGTGCTTATCTTCGAGCTTCATATTTTCAAAAGTCAGCTCAACCTCAAAATACCCTTCACCCTTCCCACCAACCCATACTCTGGATGCCATTGTCACTTCTCGATCAGGCTCCTCATACACCGATTTTCTGACCTTATCAGTCACATCGTAAACCTTGTCGAGTTTCCACGATTTTTTTAACTCCCAAGATCCCTTAGGAGCCGGATAGTCACTTTCTCGATATGCACCATCTATGTGAGCAAAAATCTGCGTGCCATCAAGTGTTACCCGCATGTGGTCATCCCACTCCGCGTTAACAATCTTTGCTGAGGCCAATTTTGCATCCGGATGGAATTTTAATGTCAGTTCGTTATCATATACCCCGTCACTCCAGTAGTTGTCATCACGGCGACCAAACCATATACGCACACAATTATCGCCGCATGTTACCAACGGTGCAAAACTGATCCACCCCAGCGGTTGAAAATTGATCCAGGGGTTAATCTGCTCCTCTGAATACAGGGGAGCTTATGATCACTTTTGAGATTCGTATGGAAATTAAAGTCCTGCACAAGCGGGGAATGAGTATCCGGGCCATTGCCAGGGAGCTGGGTATTTCGCGCAATACTGTCCGCAGCCACCTGAAAGCCAAATCTGAAAAGCCGCAGTATTCACCACGCCCGGCACCATCATCACTGCTCGATGAATACCGTGATTACATCTCTAAGCGGATCAGCGATGCGCATCCCTACAAAATCCCGGCGACCGTTATTGCCAGGGAAATCATGGAGCTGGGCTATCGTGGAGGGCTTACTATCCTGAGAGAGTTCATCCGTAAACAGACCCTGCCAGCACAGGCAGAACCGGTCGTTCGCTTCGAAACCGAGCCCGGACGGCAGATGCAGGTTGACTGGGGGACCATGCGAAACGGCAAGTCACCCCTGCATGTGTTCGTCGCTGTTCTGGGATACAGCAGAATGCTTTACATCGAGTTCACCGACAACATGCGCTACGACACGCTGGAAGCCTGTCACCGCAATGCGTTCAGCTTCTTCGGCGGTGTACCGCAGGAAGTCCTGTACGACAATATGAAAACGGTGGTGCTGCAGCGTGATGCTTACCAGACCGGGCAGCACCGGTTCCATCCTTCCCTGTGGCAGTTCGGCAAAGAGATGGGCTTCTCTCCCCGCCTGTGCCGTCCCTTCAGGGCGCAGACTAAAGGCAAGGTGGAGAGGATGGTGCAGTACGCCCGCAACAGCTTCTATATCCCGTTAATGACACGCCTGCGTCCGATGGGGATCACCGTCGATGTTGAAACCGCAAACCGTTACGGCCTGCGCTGGCTGTACGATGTGGCCAATCAACGTAAGCATGAAACTATCCAGACCCGCCCCTGCGATCGCTGGGTGGAGGAACAGCAATCCATGCTGGCACTGCCACCGGAGAAAAAACAGTATGACGTGCAGGTTGATGAAAGCCTGATGACCTTCGACAGGCAGCCGTTGCATCATCCGCTCTCCATCTATGACACGTTCTGCAGAGGAGCCGCATGATGGTCGAACTGCAACATCAACGGCTGATGGTGCTTGCCGAACAGCTCCAGCTGGACAGTCTTATCGGCGCAGCGCCGGCGCTGTCGCAACAGGCGGTGGATCAGGAATGGAGCTACATGGACTTCCTGGAGCACCTGTTACATGAGGAGAAACTGGCCCGGCATCAGCGTAAACAGGCGATGTACACGCGGATGGCAGCCTTCCCGGCGGTAAAGACGTTCGAGGAGTACGACTTCACCTTCGCCACCGGCGCTCCTCAGAAGCAAATCCAGTCGCTGCGATCCCTGAGCTTCATAGAGCGTAACGAAAACATCGTGTTGCTGGGGCCATCGGGCGTGGGAAAAACGCATCTGGCGATAGCCATGGGCTACGAAGCAGTACGGGCGGGCATCAAGGTTCGCTTCACAACAGCAGCGGACCTGCTGCTACAGCTGTCCACTTCACAGCGTCAGGGCCGTTACAAAACGACTCTCAATCGTGGTGTCATGGCCCCGAAGCTGCTTATCATCGATGAAATAGGTTATCTGCCGTTCAGTCAGGAGGAAGCCAAGCTGTTCTTCCAGGTCATCGCCAAACGTTACGAGAAGAGCGCGATGATCCTGACCTCCAACCTGCCGTTCGGGCAGTGGGATCAGACGTTCGCCGGTGATGCAGCGCTGACATCGGCGATGCTGGACCGGATCTTACATCACTCACACGTCGTGCAAATAAAAGGGGAAAGCTATCGACTGAAGCAGAAACGAAAGGCCGGGGTTATAGCTGAAGCTAATCCTGAGTAAACAAGGTGGATCAATATTAAACCGTTGGTGGTGGCGGTAAGTGGATCACTTTTTACCCGTTGTTGACACCGCACATCGACATGTCTCCGTTTCCGCCTGAAATGTAAACAGGGACTGAAAAATCACGGGTTATCGTGCAGCTGCTGAAGTTATCTTGCTTAGGCGAGTTACAGTAGAACTCTTTGTAATCAGGATAGTGTGTGGTTACTGTTTTTTTAGAGGTCTCAACATTACAGTTCTGAAGCCAGTTTCCAGTACCAGCAACAGCATTTGTTATCTCATTTCTCCCCGCAGTAAACATGGGATCGTTAGGCTTTATAGATGATGCCGGGTTGTCCTTGTTAGCATTTACGAGGGTGCGGTAGGCAACGCCATCATAACTTTGAGCATCAAATAACTGGCTTTTCCGATTCTTTATATCGTTTACAAAGCCATCCTCATCCCCATAACGATCTGCGGCATTGAACTTAATATCGCTGTGCTTTTGCTCTGAGCTGAAAATCTCTCCGGTATTTGTTTTGGTTCCAGGAGTAGTATTGGGATTACTGCTTATACCAATGTTGCCATTAGCATCCCGAGAGAGCAGCTTTGCCCCTTCCTTGGTATAGTTTGAATTGATTGTCCCTCCAGACATACTCGGCAGTTGTACGGCGCTACCAATGGACTTTCCATCGGATGCGGCATTTTTCATGACACTTTCATTTGAGTTCCCTGCCCCATACTTTCCGAGATTAAGATTAGCGGATTCGGCTTTACCCACGTATTTCTCGGTGATCTTCCCACTGACATTCTCGCCTGAATCCGCATTCTTGTACTTCTCAACAATGTCCTGAGCACTGGTTGTCGCATTGCGATTTGCGTTAGGATTAGCAAGATTAAAGTTACTTTCGAGCTGGTCAAATATAGCGTCTGCCGCATAAATACGAGGAGTCATTACCATATTTATGAGAGAGATATAAAAAGCCCAACTCATAGTATTGGCAATCATTGATGCAATAATAGTTGAAGCTATCGTTTTTCTAAGTTTCATTATTTTTACCCTTAGAAATCAAGCGCCTGGTATATATCTGACGCAACAGTCATTGTAACGCCACAACATATAGACATAATTATCATTGCCTATTTTTTTGCGCCCACCTTTAAGGGTTGACCAGTCATGTACCGAATCACCAAGACGATGACAGCAATCCGGCCCTTTCGCCTCAGGAGTTGGGAAAAGCATTGAAAGCCGATACTGGGAACGAGGTGTAAAGTATTCCCACGTTTTCTCACACATTGCGTCTGCTCCCATCGTTCGCATCAGCATTCCCTGGCGATGTAGTTTAGTCAGAAGACGCTGGGTTATCAGTGAACTCGTCCTTACAGCGTCATCATTTGCGTAAATGTGGCCGGTTAATGGATAAAGGTTGCCATCGCATCCGGCACAAAAGTATGCAGCGAGATTATCCTTTCCTGCTGTTACTGCTACACAGTCAGCAGCGCACACCATTGAGGCAATTGGGTTTGCAAAAACTACTGCCTCTGGATTCAGGACGAGTGTAAGCAGATCACTTTCCCACATAGGGTCCACTTCGCTTATATAGGTCAGGCTGGCATCTATATAGGGTTCAGCAGTGCACTCGCCAATAATCAGTAATTTGAGCATTGTCATGATTGGGAACTCCCAAAGATGAACATCGTAAAATCCGGCTTCAGTTGCTGTCATTGGCTGATTTGTGTTGCTTTTACCAATATCAAACTGCGATTTTTGAAGCATCGTGCCTTCAAGAAAGGGGCTGCACCAGGGGCTCTTTACAACTTCTACAATCTTCACCGGCTGAAAGAAGCTCAATTGCCAACCTATTTCCGGTACGCCGTTCTGATCTGTGCAGTAGCAACCCGGACGTGAAGGAGCAGCGCCTTCTGGAGCTGCCCCTATGCCCATTATCCTCATGGGAAAAATGCAGCTCCAACAGATATTCTTAATCAAGCCCTGCCACACTCCAGCTGACTGACACATAGCCCCAGGGACTCCAGCATCTGCTGCCATAGCCATACCCGGTATAGAAAGCGAAAGCATAACTGCTACAATGAACTCTAAAAGTAACTTTTTGAATTTTTTCACCATCATGCTCACTTGGATGTAATAAATGTTGCAACACTTTCGATATAGTCGACGGCTTTGGTAAAATAACTTCTCATCTGGTCCGGATAATTTAGCGTCAGCCATGTTGCAAAGAGAGCGCCTATAATAAATCCGAGTTTCATCTTATTTTTCCTCTGAAAGATTTGGGGCTCCGATACCACGGACTTCTGCCTCGCTAAACAGGGTGATCCGGAATTTATCTTGGTCAGTAGTTATAAGCGCAGGTGTGTTTTTAATCTGAAAGCGTGAGATGATCTGTTCGTTAACTTTAAACACCTTACCGTTAAATTTTTCACGTAAATCATTTAGGTGATCCCATCCATTATCTTTTTGGATACGGGTAAACATTGGCATTACTTTTCCACTACCCAGACGTTGTCGATACTGCTGCTCAGCCCATACCAGCTGGCCCGGATTGAGTGGATCGAAAATTATCATCGTCAGGTTTTGAGGAAATCTCGAAAGTGGATTAATCAACTCACCGGCGGAAGCTATTACACGGCCCTGCTTATCTTTTACGTCCTGAGTGACCCTCACTGTAGGGTCAATTAAAAATTCTTTGTGTTCCTGGGCAGGAGGGAGGTCGACCATCCATTGATTTTTCCATGTGTCAGAAACGGCCCTTTTTTTTGCACCTTCCCAGTCATATTTTTGTGCACGTTCTTCCAGTTCTTTAATGATGCTCTTTTCTTCAACGGGATAAGTGGTACCAGCAACCGGGAAAATATCCTGATCGGGTTTTTTAGCAAGTTCTCGCTGAAAAAACTCAACGTTGAAGGAGCCTACCATTTTTGCAAAACGAGCTTGCTCCCTAGAAATAATTGTCGGTACTTGAGTTACTTGATACTGACTGAAGCTATCAGGATCAATTGTAATCAAAGGAGATTCAAATTTTCCTTTGACAATCATTTGGTTTATTGCTGCCTGTGTCTCTGGTAGCCGAGTAGTTCCTTTCTTTAGACCATTGAAAACTACACGAGCTTTATGCTCTGAGGCCGTACGTAGAAGGTCTTCCAGTACATAATCCGGCAAGCTAAATGAAGCAAAGATCGTTATTCCATTTTCAGTTGATAGTGCTTCTTCACGTGTGCTATCCATTTTTCTTTCGAAGTCAGCAGCTGTGATGCCCGAGGAACCAAACAATTTTTCGATATTTTTAGATTGTCCTCGCATGACTTCCGGCTTATTTTCCACAGCTTTCAGAGCCGCTTCATTAAGGCTGGCGTTTTCTTGAATTTCATCACGTCTTCTAATTATATCGTTGACAGCTTCAGAGTTATTACTTTGGGCCCTGATAGCCTGGGTATGGTCTATAACTGCTTGAACACTATCCGCATTCATACCGGGGACGTAACCACGGTTTATTTGCTTGCTCAGGTCCTGGTTTTTTTGGAGTGCTTCAGCTTGCGCTATGTACTTCTGCACATCTGGTGATTTTAGCGTAGCATCAAGGCTAAGAGCCCCATCTGGCTGCTGTGCACCTTTAGCCTGTGCCCCAAGCCCTTTTGCTTGCTGAGCGATTAGGTCAGCATCATGTTGATACTCAGTGCTTGCATTTGTATTACTTAAAACTGCACATAACGCAAGTCCAGGAAGTATTGGTAAATATTTTTTATTTACATTAAAAGATCGCATATGTTTTCCCAATTACTGAATTCAGCTTTACTGTTCCCCAAAAACGGGAATCCCATGAGTGATCGGTTTGCCCAATTAGGAAAACTTCGCCTTCAGGAATTATCAATTCTTTTTCAATCAAAATGGACGGAATATTGTATTTCTTCGAAATACGACGTGCATTAGCTTCAAAAAATTTGTCCCCGTTATAAACCCCATCCATTGTTACTTTAAGTTTGTCACCGCCCACACCGGCAACAATTTTTATGACTCGTTCATTTTCTGGGATAAAACGTACCGATTTCGGCATGTTAAATGCTATGAGTTCACCAGTTTTAATACTTTTATCCGAATGATCAATCATATAAAAATCAGCAGGCAGGCACCCATTCAATAAACCGTATCCAAATGTATAACGGGTGAAAAAGACACACATAACGAGAATCAGCAATAAAATATTAAGGGGGACATACCAATCCAGTATAAGCAGCCCTCTCTTTTTAGGTATGTAGTCGCTCATATTTTTCTCACTGGCACTGAAGAATATTTTTACTAGGCAGATGCACCTCTATCCAAGTAATTATTATCCATGTTTTTCAACGCTCGGAAGTCTGCAAACCAACCTAATATTCACCTATAAGAATGTTAATTCCTCAGCATGTATACGCAGCTTTGTTAGCGGCCATGAAAGATGCCTTTGGAGCAAAGTTACTTTCCGACATTAATTTTTCAAAGGTCCAATTATTGGGTATAAAAAAGCCGGGACATAATGTCCCGGCTTTATATTTAAAAATTAACTACTCACTGCTTGGTATTGATACAGTGTTTTCAGACTTACTTGCCTCTTCAGCCGGTCCGAAAACTGTCACGTGCTGTGTTGCAAAGTCTCCACTATCATCATAAGCAATTACTTTTATGTCCTGCTTACCACGGTTAAGGTTTTTAGAAAGTGTAGCCGTACTACCGAAAACGTTCCTTAATTCGCCGTTGATGAACCATTCATATCTAACCATTTTTCCATCAGTATCATCACATTTATTGGTAAAGCTCCAGCTTAGGTTGGTTTCCGTGTAGCTCAATGTACAATTAGGCACTGCGTTTTTAACGACATCAAACTCAACAGATGCTGAACCTCTCTGTCCAAGTTTACTAACAACATCAATTGTAATCTCGTATTTCTTTTCTTTTAAACCCGAGATCAGTTGAGCCCAATAATTTTTGCCGCTGGGTATTACTTCACCGTTCACCTTGTATGTGACCGTATCTATCGAGTCCGCCGAATGAGATAGCTTGATGTTTGACCTTAAGGTTACATCGAGTGGAGCTCTCATATATTTGTTAGAGAACTTGGGTGTCATCTCAACGTTCATTGGCGTTTGTTCATCGACAACAAAGGTATTTTCGATACGCTGTTCATTGTTTCGGTTATCTTTGAAAACAACCATCAATGTATATTTGCCAGGATTTTCAATTGTAAATTCTTTGGTGTCACCTTCATCTTTAGTGATTACCAGATTCTCTTTGTCGTAGATCCATTCACGGGAATAAGTAACACCAGGATAGTCTCCATCCTTAATACCGCTCAACGCAACGCGTAGGGTGGTCGGTGCCATGTCGTATTTAAGTTTGGAGCTTATTTTCATCTCGGGAAATTTATAAACCCACGATTTGACAGAAACTCTACGGGTAGAAACCGTATTCTCCTTATTGTCCGCTAACCATGCACTGTATTCAAAAGCAGCATATCCCTGTTTATCCAACATTTGCTCAGTAAGGGTAACAGACAGTGAAGAGCCCTTAAATGTCTGGCCATCCGGTGTTTTCCATTCTTCAACTACGTTATTACCATTCTGGTACTTACTGTTAGGGTTCGTGAACTTACCTTCCAAAGTAACTTTTTGACCAACCTCTACCTTTGAAACCCCCGTTACCGAGACAGAAAGGCGCTTGGGTTTTGCGGCTGCCAACCGAGCAGACGTTTCCTTCCATGAAGACTCCTCTGCCAGTTCATCGGAATCAAGGTAACGCATCCGGGCATAAATCGTAGACGGTAGGGTATCAGCTGAAGCCACAGTGTAAGTTGTATCTCCCTGCACCCAGTTGACTTTATCCTCTGACCAGAGAACCTCAGCGGTGCCTGCTGGTATAGGTTCATCGTTATCAAGCAGGGTTACAGGTATATCTGAGCCCTGAAGAATGTCTGTAACATCTATACTGAGCTTAGGCTGCTTGTAGGTAACTACCGTTAAGGCATCTGTGTAGGAAATCTTGGATGTGAATTTATTAGTCATTTTTGCCCTATAAAGCCACTTTCCTACTTCTGTCTTTTTGATACTTACACTTCTCTTTCCGGTCATGTCGGAAAGCATGGTCCAGGTTTGACCATTATCAGAGGACTGCTGCCATTCGGTGGGGGCGAGTGCATCAGAGTTAGCCGTACTGGCAGATTTGAAGCTTACCAGAGTACTAAGTGGGATCCTTCCGATAATAAGGCTTTTCGACAGGTTACCCTCCAGTTCCTCACCTTTATAGATTCGAATGCCTACAGCACTGGTCTCACGTTTCATTTCAAAATCAGAGAATGGCGATCTGACCTTAGCCACACCAACCAGACGCATATTACCCAGATCCATATTTTCAATTTTAATCTTGGTTTCGACAATGCCCGCATCATTGACCGGCAATGCTTCAGTCAGCGCAGTTCTTTCGTATGTAGTTTTATAACGGCCTGTTTCTGGATCTTTGCCGTATACACTTTTTTGAGAGTATATCGTGACGTCCCATTCTCCCATTGTTTTACGGTCAAATGCACTTTTACGTGTGGAGTTGTTATAACGCCCCACTGTTACCTTTAAGGGCACTTCAAGAGATGTGGCTGTTTTTTTGTCATCCACTTCCATCGATGCTCGAATATTGAAATCAGGCACCGTATATACGTTGAGGGTGTCTGTAGTTCTTAATTCTGGATCCTTTGAGTATTCTACAGCTATGTCAAAGACGTTCTTTGTCCACAATGGTGCAGCAGCAACCTTGACCCTTTGTACAAAGGTCGTTGCATCGTTGTTTGAGGAACGATTTTTAAATGACGTTTTGACAGCCTCAGAGCCGTTTTGAGAGACGATCATCGTAACGTCAGCTGGTACCACCTTCGCTAATATTCGAGCGGCCTCCCCCCCGGTCGTATAAGCCAGAGCAGTGTTCGGATTGATGCCTGCTATGACTTTATTCTTTTTGTAAGAGATGATCGGGTTGTATGGTAATTGTGTGGTCAGAGTACGGCGATTCCTTGCGGAAACCGCTTTAGAGCCCTTCCCGTTAATCATATAGACTTGATAGTCGAGCAGATTCTCACCTGTTTTATTAAAGAATCCAGTTAGACCCGGGGTACGTCCTTTAAAATAGAACTCCAACCCATCAGGGACATTGTTCCACTGAGGGTAGCATGCTGTAACATCTGATTTTTCCCCATACCAGGCGAGGTAAGCATTCGCATTTTCCTCTGTGGTAAACAGAGTGCATTTATCACCAGCTGTTTGACTAAGCAGGTCCGTATACTGACGTACGCGCGAGTAAAGAGTTACGTTTTTTTCCAGATTCTTAAGAGTGAATCCAGTAGGTTGATAAGTGAACACGGTACTGAAATTTACGTTTTTTCCATAAAGGTTTTCAGCCACCACAGTAATCTCGTGATCCGAATTAACTGCTAAATCGTCTCCAACCGGCAGGTAGTAAATACCTTTATAATTTGTAGGTGTTAACGAAACTACTTTGTTGTCTATTGTTACTGATTTTATGTCAGCAACCCCAGCCTGCCCCTGGAAAGCTGCAACGATAATCTCGTTCAGGAAGTATACGGGTGCTCGTTTAGTTAATACCTGCCCATCTTTGAGAACCATAAGCGTTGGGTTATCAGACAGCATCAGTTTGCTTTCAGGCTCAGTGTACGTAGAAGAGTTTTTGCTCGTATTTTCTACTGTAAAAGTCGCTGCGTAGGACCCGTTTATAAGATCCGTTAAGTCAAAGATATAGAGGTACTCATCACCGACTTTTTGAGGTCCACTTACCGGCTGTAAAGTTCTACGTAAAGGGGTTGCCCAGGACTGTTTGAAATCAATCTCAGTGCCATCATCTAAAGTCACTTTAGTCGTCGGCTTAAACACGCCATCCGGAGTCATAGTGAGCGACATAGCTGTTGGGAGCCACCATTCACCTTCTGTTTCTTGCTGGGGTACCTTAACGGCCACAGCAACGGTTTTGGCTCCGGTATAGATGTCCTGGCCACCTACTTTGATTGTTTTAGCCTCATCGGTAAAATTCCAAAGTGTATGGTCTACTACAGGAGGCCGATAATCCCAGTTAACAACAAGCTTTTTGGATTCAGGAGGTGCGAAATAATTATTCTTAGAGTTTGCTGTAATTGTGATATCACGTGAACCCAAAAGTTCATCTGTATCACTGGCCTTAATGCTTCCAACTTCAATGGTACAGGAAGTTCCGCCAATAGGTACTTCACAGGCGGAGCCTGAACCTATTGAGATGTATTGAATATAATTGCGGGGTTCAACAGAAACAGCGATATCTTTGATCGCTTCATCCTTTAAATACGATTTGAAAGAAAAGCCGTCATAGACTAATCCGTTCAGGGATGATTTAAGACCGGTGATAGTTGGTTTTACCGGTGCCACACTTTTGATTGAATATTCACCTTTTACTATTTCAACTTTTTTCCGTTCAGAACCAGAGAAGTAAGAAATCTTGTAAGGTAGTTTTAAATCACCGGTGGTGTTGGGAACGCCTGAAAGAGTGAAGCCGTTAGAAGTTAATCCCAAGGTATTGGGTAACCACTCAAAAAAACAAACGAGGTTATCAACAGAGGAAGTCGCTCGATCATCAACCGTTACATTACAGGCTGTGCCTGCACCTGAGGCAGTGATAGTGTTAGAATTAACGTATGCAACAAAGTCGCCCGGCCCCGGGTCAAAGGATACGGCTGGCAAATCAGCCTGTAGCTTTCCTGAAATCATAATCGCTTCAGCATAGACCGCTTTAATCGGAGCAATTAAAGAAAACAACAGGGCTAAACCTAAACCTGATTTTCTCATGACGAATACCTGTTTTTCTGAGCAAAATTAAACTCACTTTACGATGAAAAACAGAAATATCCGTTCGTATAACATTTAAAAAAACCTGTATTTTTCCGTATATTCCGTATGTTAATGCGCTATTTTGAATTCTTGGCTTCAGATAAGCGAAGCGCGGTAATTATAGACTCGGAGCTTACCCAGGGCGTTTTTTGAGCAAGATATCCAAGTATGTAGAGGCCAATTTTAACGCAATCCATTTGTGAGACGGGGACCATGTGCATGAAGGGTTTTAAGCCATCTTTATCGACTGGAACTATCCCTGCGGATAACAACAAACCGCCCCTCTCGTTTGGGGTAACGCTTATATTTTTGTATACGACGTGGCCATGATGTGAGGTTTTCCTCTTATCAATCTTTAAAGTATGCATGATTCTAAGAAATACAGATGCCATCTGCATAACTTCATTCGTCGACAATTTTAGAAGTACAGAACGGTTTGAGCCCCAGTCATAATCTTTTTTTGCGTTCCTTGGAGCGACGTGCAATGTAAGATAATAATTATCAATCTCATTTGAAAAAGGTGAAGGTTTTGATGAGCTAACATCTTCATTGTTCATCTCAATGACAAGGGCTGCATCCTGACCAAATGCTTTAACATTATGGTTTTTAAGAGCGAAGTCTGAAGTTGCCATATAAAAAGTCACTTTTGATAAAACCACATACCGCCTAATGATTCATCATCGGCAAGATGCTTGAAATTTGATAGTGTAAATCCTGTTTTGGTTTCAGAAATCACCAGGCTGTAAGATGCCGTATGTACAAGGCGAGAATTGTTTAGATCAAGATCATCACAAAAACCAGGGCTTTTGACGGGGTCAGCCTTTTCAACAAAAGTTACTTTTGAAGCGATGCCGTTGATCACGATTTTCTCGTTATCAGCAATTTTAATGTTTAAAGAAGGCGAGCTTTTATCACATGGCAGGAAGAGTGATGTCTTTTTAAATGTGTTTCCAGTGAAGTCCAAAAGGTCAGGTTTAACCGGAACATTGTTTAGGATTTTATAAACTCCAGCAAATGCACATAACACAACAAAACCAGATAAAACATATCTAATCTTAGACTTCATCCCCCAGTTCCTCTCCTAAAAGTTTTAACGCGCTTACGCACATAAGCCTCAACTGATACAGTAAGTTATCAGCGGTTATTCCACCAACGAAGGTAACTGTACGTCGTATTGATGCTCCGCCAGGCTCGCACTGGATATGGCCAATACCAGAATCACGGAGGAAGTCATTTTCTGCACTTACAAGGTCTGACTCTACAGGTGGAATGATAACTTCAATGAGTATTGTATCAACTGGGGCCCACTCCCAATCGAACTTAAGAGAGGAAATTGGGGATATAGAAACAAGAAGCTCATCAATATTAAAAATTACGGGTTTTATTCCCATAACCTCAGACTGAATGAAGTGGCTTTCTACCATAACTACCGGAAACTCTGAAATAGTCAGAACTCCGATTAACTGGTCTCGGCGTAAACCATGTATTAGTGAGTTGCGAGATAGCATTCGATCAGCCTTTATTATAATAATCAATCATTTGGGACAAGGACAAAAGGGATTACAGAAACGAAGATTCTACATGAACATCGTTGTCAGTGACCTTAGGTCCATCGGGTATAAGGGTATCAAAAAATCCTTACATAACCATTAAACCACAAAGACTTTTTACGTAAAATAATAATTAAGTACCAGATTTATTAAGATAATTCTTAGGTTTTTTACAAATTTAGGAAAAATCCGCACTTCCTGTAACAGCATCCAAATTAACCTAAAATACCGTTTCATTAACAGTAATTTTACAGATTCAGCTGAAGCCTGAGTTTATTATAACAAAAAAAAGGCCAGCAAGTATGCTGGCTTTCCTGGTAAGACAAGTTGAACTCAGAAGTCGATTGTACTGTCTCTCACCTATCTTGCGGCTTTGTTGAATAAATCGAACTTTTGCTGAGTTGAAGGATCAGATCACGCATCTTCCCGACAACGCAGACCGTTCCGTGGCAAAGCAAAAGTTCAAAATCACCAACTGGCCCACCTACAATAAAGCCCTCATCAACCGTGGCTCCATAACTTTCTGGCTGGATGATGAAGCTATTCAGGCCTGGTATGAGTCAGCAACACCTTCTTCACGAGGCAGACCTCAGCGCTATTCTGACCTTGCCATCACGACTGTGCTGGTCATTAAACGCGTATTCAGGCTGACCCTGCGCGCTGCGCAGGGCTTTATTGATTCCATTTTTTCTCTGATGAACGTTCCGCTACGCTGCCCGGATTACAGCTGTGTCAGCAGGCGGGCAAAGTCGGTTAATGTCAGTTTCAAAACGCCCACCCGGGGTGAAATCGCACACCTGGTAATTGATTCCACCGGGCTGAAGGTCTTCGGTGAAGGCGAGTGGAAAGTCAAAAAGCATGGCCAGGAACGCCGTCGTATATGGCGAAAGTTGCATCTGGCAGTTGACAGCAACACACATGAAATCATCTGTGCAGACCTGTCGCTGAACAACGTTACGGACTCAGAGGCCTTCCCCGGGTTAATCCGGCAAACCCACCGGAAAATCAGGTCAGCCGCCGCCGATGGCGCTTACGATACCCGGCTATGTCACGATGAACTGCGGCGTAAGAAAATCAGCGCGCTTATCCCTCCCCGAAAAGGTGCGGGTTACTGGCCCGGTGAATATGCAGACCGTAACCGTGCAGTGGCTAATCAGCGAATGACCGGGAGTAATGCGCGGTGGAAATGGACAACAGATTACAATCGTCGCTCGATAGCGGAAACGGCGATGTACCGGGTAAAACAGCTGTTCGGGGGTTCACTGACGCTGCGTGACTACGATGGTCAGGTTGCGGAGGCTATGGCCCTGGTACGAGCGCTGAACAAAATGACGAAAGCAGGTATGCCTGAAAGCGTGCGTATTGCCTGAAAACACAACCCGCTACGGGGGAGACTTACCCGAAATCTGATTTATTCAACAAAGCCCTATCTTGCCAAAGTCGCTAGTCGCTTGTTTGCCTTAGCTTTAGATTTTATGCTTATGGAGGCGGTTTGATTTTCATCCGATACTTTTTCTAGCACTGGCACCACAGAGGAAATGGACTTTTCTTTTGAAATTTTGGATGCACCTGAAGAAAGTGGGCTTTCAGATGGTATAGAGGTATCGCTTCCCTCATTTTCAATCTTCACACCAAAGCAGGCATGTTCCTTTTGTACAAGGAAGGTTTCTTTTACAGAAACAGAATCCTGCTTTGAATTATCTAATTGTAGAGGTGTTAAATACTCCTTAAACTTTTGATCTAAGACATTCTCTAGCAATACATTAATAGGAGGCTTAGGTTCAGTATCTATAGTATTTCCATCATTCAGAAACCTATTAAGATCTGCAAGTGTTAATCTTTCGTTTAAACCATTTATAAAATTTGCCAAGTCAGGAAATAAATTATTTAATACCAACCCGGTACTAATAGCCGACCTAATTAAATCCAGTTGGTCACCCCTATGACAAAGTTCTGTTTTTTTCAAGAAACTATAAACATAGGGTGCTTTTCTTTCGGATATCCAGAAAGACCGGATCTGAATCCGGTCGTTATCTGCCTTATTTGAGATAGGGTATTTAGCCATGTTCTAGCTCATTATTCTGAATAAATAGTATCAGCAATTGCCAAAGATAATGCGAACTGCGGATTGTCTACCATGATAACTTTAGCCGTTTCAAAATGTTTACGAATAGCTGTTTCGATGAGATATGAACCTCCCCCAACAAGGAAAACATTATGAGGCCTCTCTTCGACTTGTGTAACCGCTCTGATTACTTTACTTTGCAACTTCTGTACCGCAGAGTTTACCGCATCAAAAACACCGTCACGCTTGTCCTCTGCAACCTTCAAAGCTGATTTATCATGACGATTATCAACAAGATGATGAATGTAAGCATTACTCGTATTCAGTTTCTCAGATTCAAGATACCTGCTGATCTCATCGTAAACAATAGAACAACCAATACGGTCAAAACCTTTTACTTTCGAAATCTGTTCTAATTGCCCAGTAATACTTGCAACATCAAGAGTAGTACCACCAAGATCAATTACCAAACTTGATTCAAATGAAGCAATATCCTCAATTTCATCTGCCCGGGTCACAGCTGGTAAAGATTCAGGGAAAACAGTCACAGACAAAACGTTAAAAGAATAGCGTTTACCGTCAAGATAACGCTCTACTGGTTTCATCAGATTATCTTTTTTTCTCTGAATATTTTCAATATTCGTTTCCCCTAAAGCAGTATAGAACTGGCTAAGTGGTAAAGTAACAAAGAGGTGAACATCCTGAGGAACTAAACCAGAAGCATGAAGTGCATGGTGAACATTTAACCGGCTAATTTCATCGTATTGGTGAGATACATCAGTCGATTCCAGTGAGTTACTAGATTCGCTGTGATGCGAAAACCTTTCCAGCCCATCAATAAGATAGTTAAAAGGATTGAGACCCTCATGGCGAACACGGAAATCTGGAACAAAACTATTTTGTGTAAGCAAGGGAACTAATTCGTTTCTTTCATTAAGACAAACCAGTTTTGCAGCTTTACTTCCATCATCGACAACGATTTTTAAAGCTTCAGTGATATCCTGCACTGATGGTGAAACAGGACTTTCAGATTTTAATAGTTCAGCCATAAAAACTCTCTTTTATTAATAGGACCATATTAGATATTAACTTTATACATTAATGGTGACCTATTATCAACATTAACACTATTAAAAAAATACGTAAGTCTATGTTATTTCAGCATCCTTCCATTTTAAATACCTTACCGTTAAATTTCCTGTATTCATGTATTAACCATGTTTATAAAGGAGCCAATTATAATCAGAAAGTTACTTTGCATCCTAAGTATGAACTGTTTGAGAGCCAGGACTGGGGCCTTTACCTGTAAGTAACAAAGGTCCTTAGGCTTAGAATCCAAAATGACGCCTTTTTGTAAAAAAATCATAGTTCGAAATACCGTATCATCGATGTAAACATACGTAGAGGAATTTATGGCAGCTGAGCACGTCCAAACTATAGACCTTACAAACTTCTCCGGAAGGATTTTCTTTCTGGCAGATCCTCATGGACATTACTCTGCGCTGTGCAACTTGATCCAATCAGTTACAAAGCCAGAAGAAGAGATAGTAATTTTCTCTACTGGAAATTTGTTTGACTATGGGCCGGAACCCATAGAATTGATGAAGGCGATAAACAGTGGCTTTTTCGATGGACGTTTTGTGAGGCATTTCTCAGCTGCCGGAGCCGGAGAAGAAATGTTAAAAAAATTGTTACCATTAAACAAAGACCGGAGAACATTTTACCCCAGCACATACCTCAATGAGAGATGGTGTGTAATGGGCGGAAAGTGGCATAAAGCTGTGAATCGTTACTATTTAGAGGAAGAGGTAAAAAAACTTCTTAATACCCAGCTTGGTACGATGATGCAGATTTTACTAAAAGGCGATATAAAAATTGGGGTTTGCCCTTCTGATTACGCCCCTATCCGCACATCATTCACTGATACTTATAATGCGCTTCAAGCATTCAACTATGCCAATGTGAATATTTTTCAGAGCCAGTTTCTATTCGGTATGGACCATGCCGTAATACCAATGATGATAAATGACGTCAACCTTATGGTCCTAGGTAGGAATCCTGTAAACAGCATTCGAAAAGCCCATGGTCGTACTCAAAACAATCTTCCAGTACTGATCGGTAATTGTTTGCATATAAATACTGGATCACTCTATATGTCAAAATTAGAAGACCAGGTAATAGTTGCTCCGGGTATACCGCAAACTGACTCACCAGCACTTACATTAGTAGAAATAATCATGAAGAACAATCCAGTTTTATTGTGTCATCAGCTAATACAAACAACAAACAAGTTTTATTCACTTAAAACCTATCCTTTAGAACTCGATTCGATTGAAAACAACATTGAGGTAACAAGATGAAGATAAATTGGAAGATTATCTCAATTTCAACATTACTTTTGCATCTTCACGCAGCAGCTGCACCACATCAAGAGAAAGAGCATAGAAAAGATGCTTTTTCTTCTGCCGCACAGAAAAGTGATTCACTTATATCTGCTAAAGCGGAGCTTATAAACGGAAGGTGGTTTATAAATGGTAAATATAGGCCTGTTCTAAAGACCAGCATGACCAAAACCAATTTCTTAGAAATCATGAATGTTTCAAATAAAGAATCACTTTTTATTGTGATACCAAAACTTGAGTATAATATCATTGCCAAAAATAAAATCTTACTAAATGAAAAAATTGCATTAAGCGAAGGCACATCCGGAAAAAGCATTGTTTGGGTCGAGCCAAAATCAAGTCTAACTATATCGTTTATAAATGACCTTGCTAATACGCCCCTTCAGGCTATCGTTTCGATCACAAGAAACAACAAAGATATAATTGCCATCTTTGGACCGGATCAGGGTAAAGGGTTTACTCTTCCCGGAAATACGTCTAATGATCAAGTGTCCGTTCCTGACTATTCTGACCTAAATATAAAAAAACTTAACATACCTCAAAGTGTTGGTAATCCAGTAACCATCAATCCTAAAGAGAAGAATTACCTCTTAGTTGGACAAGGAAAATATGAAATCTTATCTCTTCCTAAATATCAACATTTAGTATTTTCTGAACCCGTTTATATTGAGAAAAGAAAAAATATCCTCGGTGGTTATGGTTATTGGACGAAAGAAACAATTCTCTACCCCGGTGAATCATTATCTTTTATAACGAGCGCCAAAAACAATCTAAGGAAGCGGGATGATTGAAGTTATCACACTTTTATTGTTTGCATTACTGACTGGTTGTCAGTCAGTAGAAAGTAAAATCGAAGAACTCCCGACAGTTGGTTTTGACCCTATTCTATACAATAAAAGTGAGGCCTTTACTGACGGAAAAGTTACTTTACGTGTCGAAAGTTCAGGAACTGATGTTTGGCTTGTCGCCAAGAATGGAACCAGAAGTTTTATTGAGCTTTCAGGCCTAACGCTAGGTGGTAGTCGTTGTGCTTACAATGCCCGTAGTAAGCAACTTTTGCCCCCAGGCAGCGTAAGCACATTCGTAGTTCCTACGGTTGGAATGCTTGGACTTTGCTTCAACAATGAAGATCAACTTATGTTTATTAACCGTGCTTTTAGCAGAATCTCTCCCAAAGCAAAAGGAAAAGATTCGCTTTCGCTTTTATTTTCTGTTAGTTACGATTTTCCCGGAAAAGCGGACCTAATTACTAACCACGATTTTCAAGAGTTATATCTTTTATTTTTGAATGAGGATAATCTATGAAACAAACATTAATTGTTATTTTAATATGTTTTTGTCACACGGCTTTAGCATATCCATACCGTATCTATACTGTCCCGGAAGGGGCATTAGTAAAAAACATACTAACTAATGAATATCTAGGAAAAACCCCTGTGGTTGTGGACGTGAGCAATACCGAAGCTGGTTCTACTTTTGGGATTTCATTATTTAGACATGAAAATGTTGCTATAAAGATTTTTACAGTAATGCCTTCAGCAGAAAATAATTTTGCTGTTTCTGGACCTGACGTTGCAACTATGTCATTGCCGGGAAAAGCACCTTTAAACGTAGTAAATGATGGGAATGGCGCTTCTGTTCATATAGAACTAAGACCTTATATGTCTGAACCTGCGCACACCCCATATTAATATAACAAGAAATTAAAAATATAAATCATATGAACTGCATCATAAAGATGCAGTTCAATATTTATTCTGATACTTTTAATTTTTCTTTTATGAACTCCTCTAGTTCCTTAATAAAACCCGCATTTATCCTATTGAATTCAAAGCGAATTTTTCTACCAGTATTGTTTTTACTGATTCTTGCATACTTATCTTTGTTATCAAAAGTAATAAGATCACTTGTTTCCCATTTTGTGGAATAAGTTTTTTCACAAACACTTTCCACAGATTGTGTGATTTTTTCCATTACAACTTTTTGAGCAACCTGGAGATCTCCAATGTCTAAATCTTTTGTTTCCTCTTTAACATTATCTATTACTTCATCTAAAGGAAATAGATTTTTTTGCACATATTTCTGTAAACGAGACAAGCGACTATAATAGGAGTTCGGGATTCCTTCATAATCCGGGAATAAAGAGATCAATGTTTCGTCAATACGGGCCGCCTGGATTCTTTTGGCTACCGATACATGACTAATCCCAAGATATGCTGCGAGTTCTTCATTAGTAGAAAATCCTTTTTCTTCCATTTTTTTGATAAATTGAAACCCAACTTCTCTATATGAAAATTTTCGAGATGTTTGTGCTGCGGATATAATTGAATTTATATCATCTTCGGTTAGTTCATCCGGAAGAACCCACAGGGGGAGATCCTTTTCTGCCTTTATACAGCAGAAACGTCTGCGACTTCCTTCTATTAATAAATAAACCCCATCTCTTTTTACAGCGATCCCTTCGGTATCGACCCCTCTTTCTTCAATCTGCTTAAGAATATCTCTAACAGAATAATCTGTAAGGGCTTCTTGATTTCGTGGGTTCGCTGGATGGACTAAGGTCTCCTTCTCCACTCTCTGGGCTGGAACAATCACATGTTCCGCTTCAAGTCTCCGGCCCTTATGAAGAGTGAATAACTTTTTTATGCGAGGTGCTGTTTTCAAACCCGCAAGACCTGAACGGTGACCGACTTCTGTCCGCTTTGGTGCGTTTAAATATCGAGATTTATCATTCCCGATATGTTGCTCATCGCTCATGCGTTAACTCCTTGCTTAGCTGAAAAACTTTTTATTTCATTTATAAATTGCTGATATACCTGTAATACAGATTCTTCTGCGACATCAAGCTGCTTTGCGGAACAAAGTTCCTCTGATTTTTTGATATCAAGCACTGTACGCCCTTTGGAAGCAGCTGCCTTAAATGCTTCAGAATTTTTTATGTTAGCGGACATCAAAAGGTCCTGAACAGTTCTGATTAATTTATCCAAAACTATTCTTTCATATGGACTTTTGTCATCTACATTGACAGCAAGAACTTTGAACCATTTTAAATTGTCGCCCTTACTTGGTGATTGTTTAAACCTTTCACTTATTGTAAGCATGAAGTCTGTAGTAGAGGCGTAATCATATTCACGTGGTGACACTGCGACAAGAATCCCATCGGCCGCTTCGTCAGCAGCCCAGATCAAAGGTGAATCTTCAGGTGGAGTGTCTATAATAATCAAATCATAGTTCTGCTTCAGTACCGGTAAGATAACTTCCTTGAAACGTAGTAACAAAGACGTACGTTCTTCTCTAGAACATTGCCAGTATTTATCTTTAAAACGAGCATCTGTCGGAAAAGCCGTTATTACGTCCAAGTTTGGCAGATGCGTTGAAAAAGGCATATTAGTGATGATTTCTTCTTCAGAGAATCCTGAATCTAAATATTTTTTATACTCAGAATTTTCTTCATAAATTCCAAGGATTGCATCAATTGCTGTAAGGAAGACATCATCTTCTGAGACACTTTGAATCATGCTGCTTCCAATCGAACCTTGTGGGTCCCATTCGATCATTAATACACGTGCATTGAGTTGTAGATCTAAAGCAGCTGCTACTGCTAAAGCTACAGATGTAGTGCTTTTCCCTGTACCGCCTTTATGATTCTGAGTAACAATAGCTCTGCTAAAGTAATGATCGCGGTACTTGGGATAACCCAGGGCATCCATTATTTTTTGAACATCCCAGCGGGTGTAAAGATGATTTTTGTTTTGATAAATAGGTGCACCAACAAGTTCTTTTTCTTCTAAGTCCGAAAGTATTTTATTGAACGTTACTCGTGACTTCCCAAAAAAATCAGAGAGATTTTTTTTATTCAAACAGTGGTTATAGATCAGTCTATCAACACCATCAACACTATCATCAGAAACAGATACTCTTGATGAAGCCATCAGAGATTCCTTTAGAGAAATCTGCTCGCTTTTCATGCGCTGACCAACGAGGGCGATCTTTTCAAGTAAATTCATGGTTATGACCTTTTTGCACTGAAAACCGACTTTTACGCATATATGTAAACTTTACGTATAATGCGTCCATTTCCTTGTTATGCGTACAATTCTATCCTTAGTTTCAATCTTAAGCTAATGTTTGTTTACTTTTTTATGATTTTTTGTGAGCTTAACTTGCAGATGTGAGCTCAGACTCTCTAGTCCATACCTAATGCACAACCTGTTTAAACCACGATTCTTGTCTCCTTCTCTACGCTTTGAAGTTAAGAGCTCCATTAATGAATCTTCACGCCTACCCTATTTCTTGCTTAGACCCTAAAATCTATCTCACCGGTGTGCTGATATACGTTTCCTAACTGTGAACCGTTGTCGTCAGTCCAGTCTAAAGATATGAGGTGTTAATCTCTTGAGGAGGCACACTACGAATTATGGGAGCAGAGTTAGCAACCTCACCCCGAAATGAAACCCAACTTAAGGAGGCAACCCCAGTGTGGAGATTAAGGGGGTTAAATCTGCCAGCGGCTGACAGTGTCCCAGCTGCTGCTCAGTCACACCACGCCCTGATTTAATCCCCTGCCCGGTATTGTAATGACCGAAAAAAACCCGTGCACTGGTGTCGGCAGACCGGCATGCATGAATATGACGTTAATCTGTATCAGCAGGCACTTTTCGCATAATGGGAGCAAGTGATAGCAACGCCGCCCAGAACGGAATGCCAACATCAGGACTGAACCCAAGTTTGGCGATTAAGGGGGTTAAATTTGCAAGCGGATGACAGTGCCCCCAGCTGCTGCTCAGTCACACCACGCTTGATTAAATCTCTCGCCAGGTCTTGTTTTGACCGAAAATAGCCCAAGCACTGATGTCGGCAGACTGGCATATAGGAATATGACGTTAATCTGTATCAGCAGGTACATTTCGCATTATGTGAGCAAGTGATAGCAACCCAGCCCGGAACTGAAGGCCAGCATGAGGACAGAACCCCAGTTTGGCGATTAAGGGGGTTAAATCTCACAGCGGCTGACAGTGCCTTCAGATGCTGCTCAGGCATACTACTCTCCCTGATATAATCTCCCATATGTTCTTGAGATCGTCGGAAATCGCCCATGCACCGGTGTCGGCAGACCGGTATGCAGTAATGTGAATTTAATCTGCATCATCAAGCACATTTCGTATTATGGAAGTAAGTGTTAGTAAACCAAAGCCCGCCCAGAACGGAAGGTCAACATCAGAACAGAATCCCAGTTTGGCGATTAAGGGTGTTAAATCTGCAAGCTGCTGACAGTGCCCCAGTTGCTGCTCAGTCACACCACGCCCTGATAGAATCTCCTGCCCGGAAATGTGATGACCGAAAAAAGCCCGTGCACTGGTGTCGGCAGACCGGCACGCAGGAATATGACGTTAATCTGTATCAGGAGGCACATTTCGCATTATGGGAGCAAGCGATAGCAACCCAAGCCCAGAACTGAAGGCCAGCATCAGGACAGAACCCCAGTATGGCGATTAAGGGGGTTAAATCCGCCAGTGGCAATAAGATCCCGAGCGGTGTTTAAGAAATATTTCCCGAAGGACAATCTTCCGCTCGTACGATGAATATAGTGTTCAACCCGGGAGAGGGATCACTTAACCTGCTTAGCCTAAATCTTACGTCATTCTCTAAACGGAGTTTAAGCTTAATGGTCCTGAGAAAGTTAAAAGGACTACCCATAATGACGGTTTGAGATGGCGAATAAGGGTTTTTTCTGCCAGCGGCTGACATTGCCCCAGCTTCTGCTCAGTCACACCACGCCTGATTAAATCTTCCGCCAGGTCTTGTTATGACCGAAAATTGTCCGTGCACTAGAGTCGTAAGACCTGCATACAGGAATGAGGCGTAAATCTTTATCAGGTGGCAAGGTTCGCATCATGGGAGCAAGGGTCTTGAACTGGAGGTTAACATCATAAAATCCCAGATTGGCGATTAAGGGTGTTAAATCTGACAGCGACTGAAAGTGCCTTCAGATGCTGCTCAGGTATATTACACCCTGAAAAAATCAAGCATCTGTGCTTGCGAATATCGGAAAAGGCCATGCACCGGTGTCGGCAGACCGGTATGGGCAATGAGACGTTAATCTGTATCAGCTGGCGCATTTCGTATCATGGGAACAAGTGTTAGCAACCCTCTCCAGGACGGAAGGACACTATCAGGACTGATCCCAGTTTGGCGATTAAGGGGGTTAAATCTGCCAGCGGCTGACAGTGCCTTCTGATGCTGCTCAGACATACTATGCACAGATATAATCACCCGTCCGTCCTTGTGATTATCGGAAAAGGCCATGCACCGGAGTCGGCAGACCGGTATGCAGTGATGTGACTTTAATCTTTATCAGCAGGCGCATTTCGTATTAAGGGAGCAAGTGTTAGCAACCCTGCCCAGGACGGAAGGACACTATCAGGACTGAACGCCAGTTTGGCGATTAAGGGGGTTAAATCTGCCAGTGGCTGACAGTGCCTTCTGATGCTGCTCAGACATACTATGCACAGATATAATCACCCGTCCGTCCTTGTGATTATCGGAAAAGGCCATGCACCGGAGTCGGCAAACCGGTATGCAGTGATGTGACTTTAATCTTTATCAGCAGGCGCATTTCGTATTAAGGGAGCCAGTGTTAGCAACCCTGCCCAGGACGGAAGGACACTATCAGGACTGAACGCCAGTTTGGCGATTAAGGGGGTTAAATCTGCAAGCGGATGACAGTGCCCCAGCTGCTGCTCAGTCACACCACGTCCTGATAAAATCTCCTGCCCGGTAATGTGATGACCGAAAAAAGCCCGTGCACTGGTGTCGGCAGACCGGCACGCAGGAATATGACGTTAATCTGTATCAGCAGGTACATCTCGCATTAGGGAGCAAGTGATAGCAACCCCGCCCAGAACTGAAGGCCAGCATGAGGACAGAACCCCAGTTTGGCGATTAAGGGGGTTAAATCCGGCAGCGTGAGTAAGTGCCCGTGCTGTGTTAAAGAAATATTCCCTAAGGACAATCTTCCGCTCGGCCTTTTGTATAAAGTTGTCACCCCGGGAGCGGGGATCACTTTACCTGCTTAGCCTAAATCTTACGTCAATCGCTATCCGGAATTTTAGCTTAATGGTCCTGAGTAAGTTAAAAGGGCTACCCATAATGACGTCCCCAGATGGTGATAAAGGAGTTAATTCCGCCTTCGGCTTACAGTGCCGCAGCTGCTGCTCAGCAACACCACGCCCTGATTAAATCTCCCGCCTGTCCTTGTGATGACCAAAAATAGTCCGTGCACTGGCGTCGTAAGACCGGCATACAGGAATGAGGCGTTAATCTTTATTAGGTGGCAGGATTCGCATCATGGGAGCAAGGGCCCTAGAACTGTAGACTAACATTAGAAAATCACAGTTTGGCGATAAAGGGGGTTAAATAAGTTAAAAGTCTTCGGTGAGCAAATTGGATAAATTTTCAGAAACCAAACCGTTAATAATAAACTTTTAGAAGAATGATTAAAGGATATTAAGTTTTGTATGCAAAATGACACCAGTGATCTGTTTTCACTAATAATGCCGCGCTACTTTGATTACCTTTGGTAAACAAAAATGTAATTTACGTGATTTTCATCTTATAATGTCAGTATTGAAGTTATAAATTTTGTTTACTTAATGCGTACACAACCTAACTGCGATTTGTATTTATGTCACTGTTTTTACACCACATTAATTATAAAACCAAAATTTGCAGCACAGTGATGAACTCATTAAGTCACAACCTCATTTGTTTACTTAAGGCATACAATAAAAAACCAGATTCTTATGAGACATCTGGTTTAATTATTTTTGCTTGAAGATATTTACTCTACGCGGCCAAACCCGCTGCTACTTCTTGAGCATAGAGAATTTCTATTGCCTCGCCATAGCTACAATTCTCGCGGCTTTGAATTTCCCATAATTTACTCCTGTCAGCACTATCCGTAGTAAAACAAAGCTCCATTTTCCGGTCTACGTATAACCGACAGATCTCTTGGAAGTTTTCGAACCTGACTAACATCTCTGAAAACACCTTTTTGACTGTACGAATATTTTTCATACGTTCATATTCTGCATCTGAAGTAGAAAAATATTTATTAGCCTTCATTGCTTCAATGCTTTCTTTTTCTTGTTTCATGATTATCTTCCAAGGCGAGTTAGCAGTCAGGGCCCGGCCAACAGAAGAAGTAAAATAATCTTCAAACGACTGTGTGATACAGATGCCAGCGCAGTTTGTTTTCCTGAACCTACGCCATGCCGCTTCGAGGAAGGAAGAGAAGAATTGGTTTGATTGATTTCCGGCACCTGATGAATTATCAGGACGAATGTACTCCCATGCTTCATCAAGGATGAACAAGCGACGACGCCCATCTTTTTTGATGAACATTGCATGCTGAGCAGCCTGAATGATAGACATTAATACAACTGTCTGAAGGTGGGGGGTGCCTTTTAGCTCCTCCAGTTCCAAAACAATAAATCTGCTGTCGAAGTTGATTGGAGGCAACGTATCGGTAAACCGGTGCCCATAAATTCCACCTTCGCACCATGCTCCGAGTTGCTCCCCAATATCCTTTATACGTTTGTCTTCATGCTTCTTGCAACGCAGAGCAAAGCCGGTTATTGAACCGGTCCGACCTGATTTTCTGGATTCTTGGTACTCTTCTGCAATAAGCTGAAGCATCACTGATTGTTGATAATCATCGATAAGGCCTTTCTCTGAAGCCATAATTTTTAGCTGATTCAAAACCATTATGGTCTGAGCAACTTTGTCTTTTTCTGCATCGTTTGAAGTTGATTCACCGGTAAATTCAGGTGCTTCGTTAAATACATCGTCGTTAACAGTGATGTCAGTTAGGAAGGCAAAGGGATTTAGGGTGAAGTCAGGGGTTTTACCGAAATCAATAAATTGACTGTTTGTATATTGTTCCGCAATCCCCTGGTAAGAACGGCCCACGTCCACAACAAATACTTGAGCACCGTCAGGATCATCATCTGGGTATTCGTTTTCTAAAAAATGCTTAAATGTTGAGCGATAATGAACGAGGTTATTAGATCGCGGTCCAGCTCCAAGATAGTTATTGATTAGATATGCTGTCCAGAATGACTTCCCTGCACCTGACGTTGCACCAATAACCATGTTATAGCTTGCAGAAGTCTTGAAAATATCAAGTCCCATGAGTTGACCTTCACGAGAAACTAAACTCAGTACTGGTCTATCTGTATTACCTTTCCAGGGCCCAAAGATCGGTGTCATATGAGCCGCTCCGGTGTTGCTCACTACTTCGGAACGGTCAAGGTCGAAAATTGTCTTTGGGTCATTGCACATTGGCAGACATGACATAAATGACGGGAAAACGATAAAGGAATCATCTGCTACTTTGACCCGGCTTTCGAGGTAAAAGGATTTGAGATCGTTAGCTGCTGTCTGCACAGAATTGGCATTACTACCCATAACAGTGAAAGTAAGATACCCTCTTAAAAGCTTTGCGCCATCCTCAAGCTCGCGAGTTACGGCCATGTAGTCATTATCCATATCCCGCAGGCGAGGGCAGAATGTGACAACTGAAGGTATACTTGCCTGTTTATTAGTGATTGCTTTGTAGCGGACGTTTTCTTTTGATAACTTGAGCGGATCGGCAAACTGAACAGTCTGAGTGATCATAAATGGGCTGAAAATTGTCTTACGTCCATGCATCCAGTTAACTACTAACTCATACATACAACCGAAATTGACGTATTCAGGAAACTTTACAACGGAAAGTTGTTTGAAGTAACGATGCTCAGATTCGTCGTCACTTTGTGTGACTGATGAGAAATGATTTTCTGTGACTGTATACTTACGGCCGGGAACGTTAACTTGTTCATTAAGCCTTTTCATAGTGTTAACGTCTATGAAACCTTCAGCCCACCGGGAGTTCTTTCCGGGGTTTACGACCTTATCTATACAATAGAGCCAGTTTTCTGCATCGACCTTAAACGGATGCAATCCAATCGTAATTAACTTACTTACAAGTTCAGAGTAAAGTGAATCGATACGCGAATGTTCCAGCTCGGTAGGAAGGGCAGACTGTAAAGGAATCGATAGCGAGATCCATACCTGAAAATCCCTCAACATAAGGTTATCATGATCAGGTTTTAAAGGCTTATGCATACTTCTGTCGTAGTAGTCCAACTGATAACCATTAAGCAGATCTGCTTTAAGCTTATCGTTCCCAGTCATACGCCCACCTCGCACAGCTGACCAAGCACTAAGCTGTAAAGTCAGGTCTGGCAATGCAGTCAGAGATATTTGACAGACAGTATCTGTAGGGAAATCCATTTTGAACATTTCAGCAAGAACATCTTGCTGATTATCAAAAACTCCAGGGGATGGATTACAGATAAACATAAACCCTAATCTGTTGCCATCAATCAAAAAATAGTGAGTCCCTGCTAATTGATCGTAAACAGGGATAAACCCACCTAATTGATGGCGATTTAAACCGCTATTGTAATTATTGATAGCTTCCATATTTGACCTTACAGTTGTCTAACAATGCCGTTCGAAGAGACAGCTTTAGTTGCTTTTTGTTGCTGCTGCATATTTTCCCGGGCCGCATCCTGTACTTCTAAAGGAACTATGCGAGCTGGGTTTGAGGTCGAATTCTTGCCAGCAATCCATGTTTGCGGTTTTACGTTGACATAAACGTAGCCGGGAAGATTAAGCGCATCGTTATCATCGGTATAAGGTGCAAAAGTAATTCTCATTACTTTCCCCTGTTGCAGAACAGCAAGTGGTTCAGGAGCCACTACAGCTTGTTTATAACCTTGCGAACGGTATTGCTGGATCTGCCCAGGGTTGAGAGTCGGGTTAACGGGCTGGCCATTGTAAAGAGAGTACATATCCTTACCAGGGCTGATATCAGAATTAGGTGCAACGTAGCGTGGGGCATTTCCAGCAGAAACCGGATAGCTTGTTTGTTTAACGACTTCCGCAGCCGGATGAACGAAAGGGTTACCAGTTGAAGAGGCAGTGCTATAACTGCTAGTCATCCTTACGTTTGAATTAACCGGTACACCAGAAATAGGCCGTGGTCCAATGGATGAAGTAGGGGCACCCATTTTTAAAGTTTTATCGTACATGACAGGTAACTGACCAACTGGCTTAATTTCGGTTTTTGAATAAGCCACAGGCTGATTTTTAAGGGTAGTAGACTGTGGATATTTGACTTCCCCTGGAGGGCTAATTTCAGTTGGATAACGGCTGTCATTGACAGCCGATTTCTCCTTTCCCGATTCCGACTCTTCCCCCGCCAGTGCAGACAGATCATCTCGATTATTAGTTAACTCCATAACTTCGCGAGGACCTTTACAGATAACGCCCTTTTCAATGCCTGGACATTCGGATTCGGAACTACCGATGGAGCACCCCGTAAGATATGAGGATGTACCTACAACCAGAGCACTGAGTACCAATCTTTTGATGTTCATAAACTAGCCTTAATTTGTCTCAAATGGATTTTTTAAGAGAGGTTCAACGCTTTGGTTCAACCAGTAGTCGAAATCTTTTGGAATGCCATTACCAGCCAAACCATCCTGTCTGACAACTGAAGGTACACCCTGCAATTTATAAATTCCTGCGAGCATCAATGACGCTACCAAAGGTTCCGCCGGACATTCTTCTGCTTCTTTTTGAGAGAGCAATCTTTTTTCAATGTCGGATTTGCTTCCCATTAGCCAACGAAGAATATCGAGGTTGTTTATTTTTCCTTTTTCTTTACTACACCAGAGCCTTCTAAGCTCTTCTTTTGGCTCACCGGGTGAGGGAACTAAAACAATATCTATCCGATACTTGTCCCGATCTGCATAGAATTTCTTAACAAGTTCCATGCAACCGTCACAATCAAGTGTTATGAAAATGGCTGCTTGTCTTTTAAGCTTTGAATTTCCCAGAGGAATGGACGCTACAGTTTCCAGAGGGAAGGGGGCCTCATCAAGACTAATAAAATAGGAATTCCTGATTTCTTCTACAGTCAGAACAGGTTTACGTTTAATTACATCAACAAGGCTTCCCCCAGTAAGGGAGTATCGGCCATCGGTCGTTACTGCCATTAGCTGCGAACGTTCGTCCTGAAAGAGGTATAGCCCACCAGAAGGAATGTATATGGCATCCTTAGGTTTATATCCTTTCATTTTTGATAACACACCCGAGATCTGACTGGGTGAAACGCCACCTTCCTTTGCCTTTGCCATTAACGCAGCAGCATCACTATTAGTTAGGACCTGCTCTGAAGCATAAGTGACCGTATTCGCCATAATGGCGAAAGCCGCCATTAAAGGGAAAAGTAACTTTTTCACTATTGGGTGCCCTCTACTTCTTTGCATTATAAGAACTTGATTGTACCGCTTCAGAGCTATCTTCAAGTTCCATATAAGTGACGATTTCAACACTATCCGGTACAGTAACGGCAAGCGTTGCATCAATAATTAAATAGCCACGGTCACGGTAGATCTTCATTAATGTTCTGAAATATTCTTCGAATTGAGATCTATCATTGTCAGCAGTACGGCCTCCGTGATGCTTGAAAAATTCCTTACGTAATTCAGGCATGTCAAGCACTGCAATCTTGTACGAAGGCTGGGATTGTTTATTGAAGTAATCGTAAACATTCATAAAGCCTTTATAACCATAAATAATGACCAATACGGCAAAGGCGAAGAAAAATAAATACTTCAATATTTTTTCAATATCAATTTCGAAGGTAATTTTTTTTGTTGTCCTTTCTCGCACCATTTTTTTAGTGATTTCAGGTCCAGCTGATTCAGGCGATTCTTTTTTTTCTAAACTATCCATTTAAACCTCAGCGACTGGTCAGATTCGTTGGAATTGTAGTTCCGGTCTGAACGACAAATGTAATAGCTCGGCCAGGGCTAATTTCTACGATTGGCCACTGTTGTTCTGCAATTGCGGTGTAGTAATCGACGAGTCGATTAAGACCACCTTGAGCTGCACCAGCCCCGGCTAATGCCCCAAGTGCACCAAAATTAGGGGACTGATACTGAGCCTGTGAATTAGGGTCGATGTTAAGTGAAGATACCTTACTGGGACTTAAGCTACCGGCAAGTGAAGAAAGTCCACCGGCAAATGCAGCTCCTGCAATTGCGTTACCATTTCGGCTGATAAGCGTGCCTCGGATCCCATTTTTTCCGTCATTTTCACTTACAGCATATGCTTCCAGTTTTACGTCAAAAGCTTTCCCTTTTGAATTAACACAAGAGATAGAAGTGGCACGTATGTAAGCACGCTGTGACGCCAGATCACCAACAGCTGAACCCAGAAGGTTACAGTCACGCAAATCCATGGTGAAATTATTGGGCATGATGACATCTTTTTTAATACGCATCGTTACTGGCATTGGTTCTGATTTGGAAGAAAGGCTTGTAGGCGCTTCAAGCCCGGTAATCAGAACACCAGTGATAATAGATGTTGCCGGAAGAAACATTTCATCTTTTCGGGCAGCATGCCGCGCTTTGCTATCAACTGGCGCAGTACCATCACCTCGTACAGTCCGAGTTGGCGCTTTATCTCCTGCAATGACCTCTCTGCCTTCCTTGATTCTGTTTTCAGACACGGGCATAACCTGAATGACACCATCGGTACCATTAGTCTTAATGGAACTTTGTGTGATTGTTCTCATTGGGCTATTACGCGTAGGTGTGATAGAAGCGTAATTAGGGTTTACGCCATTAATCGGCGCATTAGCATTAAGCTGATAAGGAGCTGCCGGTGCCTGCTCATTAATCGTTTTACGCGAACTACCAGCATCCAAGTTACGATTGCCGTTTCGATTTGTCTGCATATCATTAATTTGCTGAGACAGCTGCTGAAGTTGAGAAGTTAAACTTGCAACTTGGGCTTTAGTTTCCTGTTGGGCTTTTTCTGCTTTTTCGCGGTCCTCTTTCGCCGCATTTTGGTCAAGTCGGTTTTGCTTAACCATTTCTTTATATACTTTCTGGCTTTCTTCATTACTCAATTTGTTCATTTGCGAATCATCTAACAACAAATTGGTCTGCATGTCTTTTTTCTGTGTTTTCTTTTCTTTCTTAACTGGTGTGGAAAAAATAGACTGGCTAATAATATAAACAATCACTACCAGCAGAGCGCCAATAACAGAAAGTCTGACGGTCTTATTTTCCCAGGCCTTTTTAATGTCCATGATTAGCTCCACTTGTAGGTTTCTGGAATCGTTTAATTTTTAGATTTCGTTCGCTGTCAGACATCTGAGGAACGATATAGGGTTCACCTGCTCTGGCCCAGTTTTCACGAACAGATGGATGATTCATTTCAGCTTTATCTATCTGGCTCGTTCTAGATATTTCATGTTTGTAATTAGGTTCCAAAACGTTACTTTTGTGATAGTCAAAAGCATTCTCCTCATTAATATTGCCCTCTCCTACAAATTTATCAATAAGAGTTGGATCGTTCATTATTACTGTCTGAACGGGAAAAGCGTTACTGCCATCTTCGATACTAATGGGTGCGTCCGGAACGATTAATACACTCCTTTTTGGTATATATTCTGACCTGTAGTAAAAGCTGGTTAAAGCAAATACGACAAAACCAATCACGGTGGCCCCAAGCAGAGCAGGCAAAGTAACTTTTCCCATATTATTTTCTGATTAGACTTGGTCTGGTTGTAACCCGGGCCTCGCGTTCCTTGAACAATTTATCCCGGACTATGTAAAGCTCTGTTTCTTCTCCCGGTTGCAGGTATGCTTTATCAAATAAAGCACTTGCAATAACGCCTTCTGCCATACACTGCTGATCAGCAACGATTTGACCGTATGGTTTATCGTTTTTCACAAGAATTACATCAATAAGTTCACGTGAGCCAACCAGTCTCTGACCGAGCTTTGCATACATATTAAAGTTACATGGTGACTGCTCTGGCGCAGGAATACGAGAAAGTCGGTCCTGTTGTAAACTGAATCCTGAAGGGACCTCACCAAGAGCCACAGGAGTCAATAAATCAATGATTCTTTGTTTATGATCGTCTTGTTTTGGATCCGTTGGAGCCAGTTCTTCTGACTGGGAGCGGGCCAACATTTCCTCATAGTTTTGCTTATCCAATGAGGTTTCACGTTTGGCTTGCATAGATGGGCTTAAAGATGTAGTAACTGAAATCATCGCACCGGGAACATCAAGCGGTACCAGGGTCAGGTTATAGGTCGATTCAGGTACCTGATCTTCAGACAACATAATCCCGATTGGTTTATCGGTATTAGTTGAAATAAAGACATCGCCACCATTAACAAATATGCTTGCCTCTTCAGCAGGGGTAGAAGTACTGACAGAAGCATTCTTGAAGCTGGTCGATATTCTGTTTTGAAGTCCTCGTGAAACTGGCAGTACCACATTCCCACCAGGCGGCACATTTACACGCTGAACTTCTTTATATCGGTTACGAGCTTCGACATAAAGTTCATCGGCTTTTGACGTGGCGGTCGCATTGGTTGCATTCTGCTGGGAAGAGGTACCTGTTGGTCTCCCATAGCTATCAATTGCACCAGATCGGGTCTGTGCGTCAAATCCGGGGAGACTAGGATTATTTGATAATGCTCCAGTAATAGCGCTTACCGCAGGCGAAGCATTGCTGGCTGGGGAAAGTTGCACGGTAGGGAGATCAGTTGTAGGTTTTTGTCCCTGCGCATTACCGGCTTCACTAAGGTTTGTTTGTGCACCTGACTGTTCAGAACCAGCTTGACCCGGAATAATGGCTTTTGCAGCTCCATTCTGAAATCCGTCAGCACCAACTGGCATTACAACCGGGTTATTAATTGTTGCTGGCAATTGGTATTCTTCAGCGATTACGCAGTTCGAAGTCGTGAGCATGATCAATGCTGTAATTGCGTTGAAGCCTAAGCCCTTTTTTTTAATCATCACTTGTTACCTGTAGACGGTGGCGGATTATCCAGCGTTGCCAGTTGCTCTTTGCCGTTTATCGTAATTTTTTTAATATTCGGTGTTCCGGAATATTGATTTACATATGCAATTCTTGGGCGACCATTTTTCATCCCGAGAACCCATTCATAAGTCCATTTCGATGATTCAGTTTTGTCCGGAACATTTACAAGTCGAGTCGTTTTGGTACCCCAGACATAGACCATGTCATTTTTTGGATCAAAGTAAATATCATTAGGCTTAAAGGTCTGCTCAACACCACGAGCCTGCATGATATTTATCTGCTCCTGTAAAGACTCACTCGTTTTAGCCTGTAGTTCAGGTGAAAGGGCATCGAGGACATAGGCCGTCACAAAGGAAATATTAGTTGGATTAATATTCCCTAAAAGGGTACTAAAAAAGAGAGCCCATTGTGTTTTATAAGATTCCGATGCTTTGTTACCAACAACCGTGATCTCTTCATTCATGTTTGGAGGGGTAACAATCGTCACTGGGTCAGTGAAAAAAAGAATCTTTGCAACCAATAACCCAATGACGGCTATTGAAACAGTATTAATGCGGATAAGTTTTGTATCACGATTAATCAGGGCGCTGTATGTAATTCCAGCACCTGACGCTTCAGCTTGTGGGCTAAATCGTTTTTTAATGTCCAAAAAACGTCCCTTAGCACTTTCATCTTTCTTTACGTATGACTGTTCAAGATCACCGTTTTCATCCTTTTTAGATTTTTTGAAAAAAGGGATGTTAATGCCACTTAGCATTTTCATTCATAGCTCCATCAAGAATACAAATCTCTGATAAATGGATCGTTGAAATAACGGCTACTAAAAACTGCTTTACCTGGCAAAAAACCGAGCCACCAGAGTTTGTGTTTTAGCAATCCTCTTATTCCTGACTCAGCTGCTTTGTTATACGCAATCCAATACACAACCGCTGCTACAACAGAAAACCCGAAGCATTCGAAGATATTCCCAAATGCAACCAGAATGAATGCAAGCCCTAATTTTTTGGCATCCCAAAACAAAATCAGTAGAGGCATGTTGATCCTGAAAGGGAATCTATAGGTATGCTGAGGAACGTCGTTCTGCTTACTCATTAAAAATCCAGAGAGGGGGATGAACCCCCTCATGCATGATTAACAATAAATTACAGCGGTACGCCAGCATCCATAAAGGTGCTGATAATTTTCTCGCCGTTGGCCATTACCAGCATCATGAATAATGAAACCAGTGCCAGGCCCGGGTTAGGCTTAAGGACAGAGAAATATACGCTTGAGATCAACATCGCGGCTGCCAGAATTTTGCCCGGAGCTCCAGTCATACTTTCACTCATGTATGACCAAATATCTCCCAGTGCCCCATCATCTGAACCCGCATATGCCAGACCGCAAAAAAGCACGGTCAGCAGAACAAACAAAATCACTTTTGCGCTTTTTGTTTTAAAAAGTGCAGCCGTGTTAGATTTCTTTTCACTAAGGCCAATATTTAAAGAAAGTTCCATAATTACTCCGTGTAGATTTGAGTTCACGTAAACGCGAATGAATAATACTTTTTTATTCCGATCCTTCCGTTCGCATAAACCCCCTTTTTTTAACGTTTAGCGATTGGTGAATTTTTAAGCAAAGGGCCTAAAGCATAATCTTTGAAAGGTACCAGTGAACGCTTAGTAAAAGTTTGAAAGAGGGGAGGGGGTAAGATTACGTTAAGCTCAATCCTGAAGCTGATGAGACTCCTCAAGCATAAAAGTCACTTTTGATGGTTTGAAAAGCTCTAACTAGATATCGGGCAGGTAACTAAGCTTCATATCTAATCTTTTTTGTTCCCTTATTATCTATCTCTTGATTCTGAGAAGGCCGCATATCACTGTGCTCCCTGGTTCGGCAACTATCAGTTGGAGAAACTACATACAATCCTCGGGCCGGTGCGTCATTCATCTAAATGCCTTTTACACCTCTGGGCGTGAGTGGGACTTTGTCTTGTCCATACGAACATCATTCATTCGAATGCTTTTGGCCAATGCTATTTAAGCAAATGCTTTCTGGCTGAGTCCTTTTGCGAATGAGTCTTTGATATAACTGCATGAATTTTGGGTTGTTTGGTGTACTAACAAAACAAAGGCATTTCTTTGAATGCCATTGGAGTTGTGATGCTTCTGATATTTTTTTGATCTCATATCAAGCACATAGTCCTTCTGATGCCCAATGTCATAGATGTCTTGGACCATTCTCGCTCTTAACAAAGCTGAACTGTGTGTCATTCGACCTAATGCCATTCACCAAAATGCCTTTTTATACCACTGCATAGCTATGCTCGGGATACAGTGGCAAACAAAAGCATTTCAATGAATGAATTTTTGGGATACCGACATCAAAAGCATTTGTATGAATGTAAGAGGCGTAATCCACAAAAGGCATTCACGTGAATAGAGTGCGCACGAAACCATCTTGCTCAACGGCATTTAATGAATGGGCTAGCATGTACGCTTGAGTCAGAAAGGCATACAGATGAATAGTCAGGAGTTCGTTTGAAAAGTTACTTTTTTGCACATTAAGCCGAGATGTAAGACCAGTAGTAAAAGAAGCACTAAGCATAGCACTGATAAATAACTTATTTTTCAGCAGGTTATAACCAGTGCATACCAGATAGCTTTCAACCTTGTTTGGCAAGGGCCAGCTTAGGGCTTCTTTTGAAGATCTGAAATTGTATGTCGCGACCTTTCTTAACTTCTTGATAATCGAGATATCCGATAGATTCAAGTTCCCGCATTGCTTTACGAATTATCTGGTTTTGCGTACGAATAGGGGTTGTAAGAAGCAACCTTTCCCTCAACCGTTTCATATTAACGAACAACGTACCAGCTGGCATTGCTTCAAAATAAATATAGAGAGATTGCGCAGCTTCTTTTTTAGCCAAAATGTATAGAACCTGAAGGCTTAACAATGTCTTATGGTCGTAACGATACAGTTCCCACATAGAAGGATCCCCAACCAGCTCAACAGTATCGCTTTTTGGATCAATCATAGCCTTCTGCACCAGATGCGTTACTGTGAACCGACCACTACGAGAGTCTGAGAAGGCAAGCACTACCGATGCAAGGTTCATTAATGACTCTTTAAAGCGCGCACGAGTTCGTTTGTTGATGTTTGTTGAACTGATACCACACATCTTCGCAAACTCGTTAAAAGTCAGGCTAATCTTCTCGGAAGTAAAACCATATTTACTGAAAGCCATGATGATCCCGAGCCAGCACTTAAAGTCGGTAGACATAGATAGTTTGACACCAGTTATCTTGATGTCGTCATAACCCTCCGATCTTGCAATTTCCATACACGAAAGCTCATCAGAGGCATCAACTTCAAAGTTTCGGTCGCGGTTTTCTTTTGTGCCGACAGGGGTAAATACACTCAATCTCAGCAGGGCCACGGGCTGAACCGACTTGGACGAGTTAGGCGTCAGTTGATAAGTCTTACCTGATTCATTACTGGTTACGTCAAAAGGATGGATTAACTCGTTGTTTTTAATCAT